>NZ_VISW01000009.1:0-303726 GCF_007827635.1 Micromonospora sp. CNZ296 | reverse complement strand
GAATCCCCACCCGGCCCAACATGTCCACCGCCCGCGTCCGCGCCTCCCGCCGACCGGCCCTCGGATGATGCACCCGGTACGCCTCAGCGATCTGCCTACCCACCGAGTAGTACGGATGCAACGCCGACAACGGATCCTGGAAGACCATCGCCATGTCCCGGCCCCGCAGCCGCCGCACCTCCTCCTCACCCAACCCCACCAGCTGACGCCCACCCACCGAGATCTCCCCCGAGATGGTCGTCCGCTTCGCGTTGTGCAAACCCAGGATCGCCAGCGACGTCACGCTCTTACCGGAACCGGACTCACCCACGATCCCCAGCGTGCGACCCCGCTCCACGGCGAACGACACACCGTCCACGGCCCGCACCACACCGTCCTCGGTGTCGAACCGCACCCGCAGATCTCTGACCTGGAGATAGGGCCCGTCGCCGGAGCGCTGCTCCGGCACCTCCGGGCGGTCCGGCTCCCCGGACGGCACCGCCTCCGACCTGCCCATTGACCGCCTCCCCTTCGGTGATGAAGAGAACTTACAGGAAATCCCCAGAGGCGAAAATAAGCTACATCGAGCGGCCTGTCAGCGGCCTGAGCGTAACGACTGGGTTTCCGTCTCGCACCCCCGTCACCTGGGACATCCACGCCCGCGACTGGCCGTCGTCGCCTCGTCGCCGCACTTGTGGTGCGACGATGGTCCCGGCGACGAAGGGACGATTCCCGTCGGCACGAGGTGGAGGCGACGATGACCGCGGCGGTGTTCGGCCACGACGGCCCGTGGACCGAAGAGGAGTACCTCGCCCTCGGCGAGACGCGGCAACGCGTCGAACTCTTCGACGGGAGCCTGCACGTGACACCGGCACCGACCCCGCGGCACCAACGAATCCAGCGGAACCTCGGCAACCTGCTGGAGGCCGCGGCCCGGCACGTCGGCCTGGAACTGCTGGAGACGGTGAACGTCCGGCTCCGGCCAGGCCGCATACCGATTCCCGACCTGGTCGTCACCGAGCCGATCGACTTCGACCAGCCGATGATCGAGGCGCGGGACGTGCGGCTCGTGTGTGAGGTCATCTCACCGGGCAACGCGGCAACCGACAAGGTGCTCAAGATGCACTACTACGCCGCCGCGGGGATCGAGTGGTACCTGCTGGTGGAGCAGGAAACCGGCACGCTGCACCTGCACCGGCGGCAGGGTCGGCACTACCGCGAGGTGTCGGTGACCAAGCCCGGTTCCGCGCTGGAGCTGACCGAGCCCGTCCGGGCCACGATCCGGCCGGCGGATCTCGTCCCCTGACGGATGTCGGTGCGCTCGCCTAGGGTCGGGCGCATGAGCGAGCGTCGAGCGACCCATCAGGACAGCGCATGAGCGAGTTCGACGCGGCGACCGCCGCCGTCCAGGCCGCTCTCGACGCGGGCGCCCGCTACGCCGACGCCCGGGTCATGCACCGCCGCTACGAGTCGATGTCGGCCCGCAACGGCGACATCGAGGAGCTGAGCCAGGACGAGAGCATCGGGCTGGGCGTACGCGCGCTCGTCGGATCGGGGTGGGGCTTCCACGCCGTACCCGATCTGTCCGACGCCGCGGCCCGCGACGCCGGCCGGCGCGCCGCGGCGATCGCCACCGCGAGCGCGCGGGTTCCCGGTCCGCCGATCGACCTGGTGCCGGCCGAGGCGGCGGTCGCGAGCTGGGCCTCGGAGTGCGCCGTCGACCCGCTCGGGGTGCCACTGTCGGACAAGGGCGACCTGCTGGTCCGCGCCACGGCGACGATGCGCGAGCACGGCGCCGACCTGGCCGAGGGGCTCTACCAGATCTGGGACACCTCGAAGTGGTTCGTCTCCAGCGAGGGCCACCGGATCGACCAGCACATCCGGGAGTGCGGTGGCGGCATCTCGGCCACCTCGATCGGTGACGGCGAGACCCAGCGTCGGTCCTACCCGAGCTACCGCGGGCAGTACGGCACCACCGGCTGGGAGCTGGTCACCTCGCTCGACCTGGCCGCGCACGCCGCGCGGATCGCCGAGGAGTCCCGCGAGCTGCTCACCGCGCCGCTCTGCCCGGCCGGCGAGACCGATCTGATCCTCGGCGGTGAGCAGCTCGCGTTGCAGATCCACGAGTCGGTCGGGCACGCCATCGAGCTGGACCGCATCCTCGGCTGGGAGGCGGCGTTCGCCGGCACGTCCTGGCTCGACCTGGCCCGCCTCGGCTCGCTGCACTACGGCTCCGAGCTGATGAACGTGACCATCGACCCGACCATCCCGGGCGCGCTGGGCAGCTTCGGCTACGACGACGAGGGCTCCCCGGCGGTCGCCCGGGACGCGGTCCGCGAGGGGCGGTGGGTCGGGGTGCTCGCCGGCCGGGACTCGGCCGCCGTCGCGGGCCTTGACTACGGCGGCAGCGTACGGGCCGACGGCTGGGCCCGGCTGCCGATGGTGCGGATGACGAACGTGGGCCTGGAACCCGGCCCGCACACGCTCGACGAGATCATCGCGGCCACCGACGACGGGGTGCTGATGGACATCAACCGGTCCTGGTCGATCGACGACAAGCGGCTCAACTTCCAGTTCGGCTGCGAGGTCGGCTGGGAGGTGAAGAAGGGCCGCCGGGGGCGGATGCTGCGCAACCCCACCTACACCGGCATCGGGCCGGTCTTCTGGCGCTCGATGGACATGCTCTCCTCGGAGACGGTCGCCTGGGGCACGCCCAACTGCGGGAAGGGGCAGCCCGGCCAGGTCGGGCACACCGGCCACCCGGCCGCGCCGGCCCGGTTCCGTGGCGTCCGCGTAGGGGTGCGGGCATGAGCGAACGCGGCATGAACGCCGAGCTGGAGATCGCCGCCGGGGTGGTGGACCTCGTCCGGCACACGGCCGGTCCGGCCGCCGAGGCCGAGGTGCTGGTGACCCGCTCCGACCTGGCGCTGACCCGGTTCGCCAACTCGTTCGTCCACCAGAACGTGTCCGAGACCGGTGTCGCCGTGCACCTGCGGTTGCACGTGGACGGGCGGACCGCTACCGGCAGCGGCAGCCGGGTCGACGCCGACGGGCTGGCCGCCCTGGTCGAGCGGACCCGGGCCGCGGCCCGGCTCGCGCCGCCCGACCCGGCCTGGCCGGGACTCACCGCCCCGACGCCTGTGCCGTCCGGCCCGGCCGTCGACGAGGACACCGCGTTCGCCTCGCCCGACGAGCGGGCCGAGCGGGTACGCGCGTTCGTGGACGCGGTCGAAGGGCTGGAGGCGGCCGGCTACTGCCGGACCTCGTACCGGTCGGGGGCGTTCGCCAACTCGGCCGGGCACACGGCTGTGGGCCGGGCGGCCGAGGCGGCGATGGACGGCATCGCCCGCGCCGGCGGCGCCGACGGGGTGGCCCGGCTCTGCGCCGACCGGCTGGCCGATCTCGATGGCGCGGCGCTCGGCGCCCGCGCGGCGGCCAAGGCGCGCGCCGCTGCGGACCCGGTCGAGCTGCCGCCCGGGCACTACGAGGTGGTGCTCGAACCGGCTGCCGTCGCCGACCTGCTCCAGAACCTGGCCTGGTACGGCTTCAACGGCAAGCGCTACGCCGAACGGCAGTCCTTCGCCGAGCCGGGCACCGCCCAGTTCGACCCGGCGGTGACGGTGGTGGACGACCCGCTGCACGCCGGCACGCTGCCGTTCGACCTGGAGGGCACGCCCCGGCAGGCGTTGCCGCTGGTCGAGGGCGGCACCACAGGAGCGGTGGCGTACGACAGGCGCGGCGGCGCCGAGGCGGGCGCCGGGTCCACCGGGCACGGCATGCCGGGTAGCGCGACGTTCGGCCCGATCCCGCACAACGTCCGCCTGCTGACGGGCACGGCGGGCGTGGCAGGCGCGGCCGTCGCCGCCGGACCGGTGAGCGCGGGCGTGACCGGGGCGGTGGGCGACCCGGACACCGCCGCGCTGGTGGCCGGGATGCGGCGCGGGCTGCTGGTCAGCGACTTCTGGTACACCCGCGTGCTGGACCCGAAGCAGCTCGTGGTCACCGGGTTGACCCGCAACGGGGTGTGGCTGGTCGAGGACGGCGTGCCGACCCGGGCGGTGCGCGACTTCCGGTTCACCGAGTCGTACCCCCGGGCGCTGGGGCCGGGCCGGGTTCTCGGCCTGGGCCGGACGGCGGTCCGCCAGCCTGCCCGCGTCGACGGCTCCTGGTACGAGACACCGGCGCTGCGGCTGTCCTCGTGGCACTTCACCGGCGGCGCGTCCGGGTGACCCGGCGCGCCGCCGGGCGCACCACGCCACCGGTCGGCGCACCGTTCGGCCGACCCGCCACATTGATCATGAACTGACTCTTTCCAAGCTGCGGGACACACGGGACACTGCGTTGCGCGGCCGGGCCGTGAAGATCGGCGTAACGTGTGTCACTTAGCCGCACCGGTTCGCCGGTGTGGCCTCGCGCGTGCGCAGGACGTGACAGTGACGTCAGGGAGATGACTCAGATGACAACTACGTCGGCCAGGACGCCGAGACCGCAGCCGCGGGGAGGGCGGGCACGCGCCGCCATCGCGGCGAAGACGTTGCGGACCGACAGATGGTGGATCGCCCCGCTGATCACGGTGGTGGGGCTCAGCGCGTGGGTCATCTACGCGACGGTCCGGGTCTTCATGCACAAGTGGTACTGGGTGGAGCAGTACCACTACCTGACGCCGTTCTACTCCCCCTGCGTCACCGACCGCTGTGTCGAGGGCTCCTCGCACTTCGGCCAGTTCCTGCCCGGCTGGTGGATCATCCCGGACGCGGCGCTCACCCTGCCGTTCCTGCTGCTGTTCCGGCTGACCTGCTACTACTACCGCAAGGCGTACTACCGGTCGTTCTGGCTGTCGCCGCCGGCCTGCGCGGTGCCGGACGGGCACCAGTCGTACAGCGGCGAGACGCGGTTCCCGCTGCTCGGGCAGAACCTGCACCGTTACTTCTTCTACGCCGCCGCGATCATCTCGCTGATCAACACCTGGGACGCGATCCTGGCCTTCCACTCCCCCGAGGGCTTCGGCTTCGGCCTGGGCAACATCATCCTGATCGGCAACGTGGTGATGCTGTGGGCGTACACGATCTCCTGCCACTCCTGCCGGCACATCATCGGCGGGCGGCTCAAGCACTTCTCCAAGCACCCGATGCGCTACAAGGCGTGGACCGGGGTGTCCTGGTTGAACGTCCGGCACATGCAGCTCGCCTGGATCACCCTCGGCACCCTGGCACTCACCGACTTCTACGTGATGGCGGTCGCCGCCGGCTGGATCAACGACCTGCGGTTCATCAACTGAGAGCCTGGACATGACTGAGACGCGAATCGAACGACACCACTACGACGTCGTCGTGATCGGGGCCGGTGGCGCCGGCCTGCGCGCGGCGATCGAGGCCCGGCTGGCTGGCAAGAAGACCGCGATCATCTCGAAGTCGCTGTTCGGCAAGGCGCACACGGTGATGGCCGAGGGCGGCGCCGCCGCCGCGATGGGCAACGTGAACTCGCGCGACAACTGGCAGGTGCACTTCCGGGACACCATGCGCGGCGGCAAGTTCCTCAACAACTTCCGGATGGCCGAGCTGCACGCCAAGGAGGCGCCGCAGCGGATCTGGGAGCTGGAGACGTACGGCGCGCTGTTCGACCGCACCAAGGACGGGAAGATCTCGCAGCGCAACTTCGGCGGCCACGAGTACCCGCGCCTGGCGCACGTCGGCGACCGGACCGGCCTGGAGCTGATCCGTACGCTCCAGCAGAAGATCGTCTCGCTCCAGCAGGAGGACAAGCAGGAGTTCGGCAGCTACGACGCGCGGATCCGGGTCTTCTCCGAGACCACGATCACCGAACTGCTGCTCGACGGCGACCGCGTCGCCGGGGCGTTCGGCTACTACCGCGAGTCCGGCGAGTTCGTCCTGTTCGAGGCGCCCGCGGTGGTGCTCGCGACCGGCGGCGTCGGACGCTCCTACAAGGTCACCTCGAACTCGTGGGAGTACACCGGCGACGGCCACGCGCTGGCGCTGCGCGCCGGGGCCACGCTGATCAACATGGAGTTCCTCCAGTTCCACCCGACCGGCATGGTCTGGCCGCCCTCGGTGAAGGGCATCCTGGTCACCGAGTCGGTACGCGGCGACGGCGGCGTGCTGAAGAACTCCGAGGGCAAGCGGTTCATGTTCGACTACGTGCCCGACGTGTTCCGCAAGCAGTACGCGGAGACCGAGGAGGAGGCGGACCGCTGGTACACCGACCCGGACAACAACCGGCGTCCGCCGGAGCTGCTGCCCCGCGACGAGGTCGCGCGCGCGATCAACAGCGAGGTCAAGGAGGGCCGGGGTACGCCGGCCGGGGGCGTCTACCTGGACATCGCCTCCCGTAAGTCGGCCGAGGAGATCCGCCGCCGCCTCCCGTCGATGTACCACCAGTTCAAGGAACTGGCCGACGTCGACATCACCAAGGAGCCGATGGAGGTCGGCCCGACCTGTCATTACGTGATGGGCGGCGTCGAGGTGGACCCGGACTCCGGCGCGGCGTACGGCACCGTGCGCGGGCTCTACGCCGCCGGTGAGGTGTCCGGCGGCATGCACGGCTCCAACCGGCTCGGCGGCAACTCCCTGTCCGACCTGCTGGTCTTCGGCAAGCGCGCGGGCGGGCACGCCGCCACGTACACCGATCAGCTCACCACCCGCCCGGCGGTGTCGGTGGCGGCGGTCGAGGCCGCCGTGGAGACGGCGCTGGCGCCGTTGCAGCGGGACACCGGTGAGAGCCCGTACCAGCTCCAGCAGGACCTCCAGGTGGTGATGGGCGACCTGGTCGGCATCATCCGGCGCGAGGGTGAGCTGGCCGACGCGCTCGGCCGGCTGGCCGAGCTGCGGGAGCGGGTGGCGAAGGTCAGCGCGGTCGGCGGCCGGCGCTACAACCCGGGCTGGCACCTGGCGCTGGACCTGCGCAACATGCTCGTGGTCTCGGAGTGCACCGCGAAGGCGGCGCTGGAGCGGCAGGAGTCGCGCGGCGGGCACACCCGGGAGGACTACCCGGCGATGGACCCGAAGTGGCGGAGCGTCAACCTGGTCTGCTCGCTGGACGGCGACACGGTCCGGCTGACCCACAAGCCGCTGCCGAAGATGCGGCCGGAGCTGATCGGACTGTTCGACCGGGCCGAGCTGGCCAAGTACCTGACCGACGAGGAACTCGCCGAGTTCGACGCCCTCACCGAGGAGGCGAACAACTGATGGGAAGTAAGCGCCAGTTCCGCATCTGGCGGGGCGACGAGACCGGCGGCGACCTGAAGGACTACACCGTCGAGGTGAACGAGGGCGAGGTGGTCCTCGACGTGATCCACCGGCTCCAGGCCACCGAGGCGCCGGACCTGGCGTGCCGGTGGAACTGCAAGGCCGGCAAGTGCGGCTCGTGCTCGATGGAGATCAACGGCAAGCCGCGGCTGGGCTGCATGACGCGGATGTCGACGTTCGAGGAGTCCGAGACCGTCACCGTCACCCCGCTGCGCACCTTCCCGGTGATCCGGGACCTGGTCACCGACGTCTCGTTCAACTACGAGAAGGCGCGGGAGACCCCGGCGTTCGCGCCGCCGGCCGACGTGGCGCCCGGCGACTACCGGATGCAGCAGGTCGACGTCGAGCGCTCGCAGGAGTTCCGCAAGTGCATCGAGTGCTTCCTGTGCCAGAACGTCTGCCACGTGATCCGTGACCACGACGAGAACAAGCCGGCGTTCTCCGGTCCCCGGTTCTTCATCCGGGCGGCCGAGCTGGACATGCACCCGCTCGACGCGCGCACCGACCGCCGGGAGTACGCGCAGTCGGACATGGGACTCGGCTTCTGCAACATCACCAAGTGCTGCACCGAGGTCTGCCCCGAGCACATCAAGATCACCGACAACGGGATCATCCCCATGAAGGAACGGGTCGTCGACCGCAGGTACGATCCCCTTGTGTGGCTCGGTAACAAGATCTTCCGGAGGGGTCAGGTGCCTCAGACCAGCGCGACCAGCGGGCATTCGAGCGGTGCCGTCACGTCCGGAGGGGCGCAGGGCGGGGCGCACGCGCACGGCGGCGGTTCGCACGCCGGCGGGGTGCACTCGCACGCGGGCGGCTCGCACGACAGCGCCGCCGAGCGTCAGGCCCAACAGGGCGTCAACTGGCACCGCGAGGTGCCGCACCCGACCGCCCCGGCGGTGGACGCCAACGGCAGGCTGCCGCTGACCGAACTGACGTTCAACAAGGCCGCCGCGCCGTCGCCGTTCGGTGACGACGTGACGTTCCCGCTGCCGCCGGAGCACCTCAACTTCGCTCACCCGCAGCAGGACGAGCCGAAGCACTGAACAGCAGCGCGACGATGACGGGGGCCGGCGGCACGAGCCGCGGGCCCTCGTCCCGTTTCCGGCCGGCTGTCCGGTTCACCGGACGGCCCGGCTCGCGCCGCCGTCGTTCAGGGGGCGTCGAGCAGCGGGCGCAGCGCGGCCACGATCGGCACGTCGGCCGGCAGCCAGTCGACGCTGTCCAGCTCGGCGGCGGAGAGCCAGCGCAGCTCGGCGTGCTCCAGGGCCTCGGGCTCGTCGCCGTGCAGCAGGCGGGCAGCGTAGACGCGCAGCACGGACCGGCCGTGCGCCATCCGTACGTCCCGGCCGACACGCGCGCCGACGGCCACCCGTACGCCCAGCTCCTCGGCACACTCCCGGGCCAGCGCGTCGGTCTCGGCCTCGCCCGGCTCGACCTTTCCGCCCGGGAACTCCCATCGCCCCGCCACCTCGGGGGGCGCGGAGCGCTCGCATGCCAGCACCCGGCCACCCTCGATGATCGCCGCCCCGACGACCACCCTCGGCTCCCGCCGGTCGGCCTGCCCGCTTCCGCTAACCCGTTCGGTCCGCACGGGCCACCAGCGTGCCAGATCAATCGGCGGTTTGGGTAGCTGCGTCGGCCGTCAGGTCAGCAGAACACGGAAGTGTGGGCGTGGACACACCATCTGAGCGGCGAGAGACTAGAGGGCGTCGACTGGGACACGGGATGGCGACGATTTGGCCACAAGCCGGCAACGACGCCTGGGAGGTGCGGTGATGCGCGTGCTGTTCAGCGGCCGGGCGAAGCACGACTACCTCAGCGACGCGCTAGCCCTGCTGTCCGGATGGACGCGCGAGGGCGAACAGATCCGCCGCACGATCGTCCTCGACGACACCCAGCACGCCGCGCTCACCGAGCGGGTGGCGGTGGTCGCCGACGCGCTGCGGCTGCGCCCCGAGATCAGCCGCCGGGCCGACCGTACCCAGATCAGACTCGGGCACGACGACGGCGAGCCACTCACCGAGGGTGAGGTTCTGCTCGCGGCGCGCATCGAGGACGCGGTCCGCGCGGTCACCGAGCCCTGATCGGCTGGCACGCCCCGCCTACCCTCGGGTGCATGTCTGGCCCCACGTACGACCGCAAGGAACAGTTCCAGCAGATCCAGAGCGGGTTGCTGCCCGGTGAGCAGATCATCGCCGTCTACGACGCGGTCGGCACCGGCACCGGCTTCATCGGCCTGACCGACCGGCGCGTGATCATCCAGGACCGCTCCTTCGTCGGCAAGCGGTACGCGATCACCAGCATCCCGTACTCGAAGATCACCAGCGTGAGCGTGGTGAGCAACAAGTCCTGGGGTGGTTCGTTCTTCTCCACCGGGTCCATCGCGGTGCACGTCGGCACGCACACCTACGAGGTCGAGTTCCGGGGCGCGCAGAAGAGCCACCACGTGCACAACGTGATCCTGCACCACATCTCCTGACCCGCCTGGCACAATCGCCGCCATGCGGGGGCTGAGGGCGCGATGGCGGGCCTGGCGGGGCGAGCATCGGCGGGCCGTACGCCTGCTCCGCCGCCTCCTGGTGCTCGCCACCGCCGCCGTGATGCTGCTCGGCGCCGCCACGGTCGCCAGCGCGACCTGGGTCCGCGGCGCCGCCGAGGGCCGCCTGTTCGACGCCGCGGACGTGCCGAAGACACCGGTGGCCCTGGTGCTGGGCACCAAGGTGGAGCCGGACGGCACGCCGGCGCCGTTCCTCGCCGCCCGGCTGGAGATCGCCCGCCAGTTGTACGCCGCCGGCAAGGTCCAGGTGCTCCTGCTCTCCGGCGACCACATGGACTGGGACTACGACGAGCCGAACGCGATGCGGCGCTGGCTCGTCGAGCGTGGCGTCCCGGCGGAGAAGACGGTGCTGGACCACGCCGGATTCGACACGTACGACTCGTGCGTCCGCGCGCACCGCGTCTTCGGGGTCCGGCGGGCCACAGTGGTCACCCAGTCGTTCCACCTGCCGCGCGCGGTGGCGCTCTGCCGGGACGCCGGCATCGAGGCCGTCGGCGTCGGCGACGACACCGCCCGCCGGTACGCCGACCAGTGGCGGATCAGCTCCACCCGGGAGTACGGCGCGTGCGTGAAGGCCGCCGTGGACGTGCTCACCGGGCGTGACCCGGTGCACCTCGGCCGCCGGGAGACCGGAGTGGACGACGCGCTGCGGGCTTAATCGGGTTGTCTGCTCGGCACGGCTGCTGATCTGCTGAACCCCTCGAAGCCGACCGGAGGGAGCACCGCCATGCCGAACGCTGCGAAGCCCAGCCGACCCGTCGTCACCTCATCCGAATCGAGGCTTCGTCTTGTCGTACCCCATTCCGGCGGAGGTCACTGACCTCTCGCCGCGTCGCGTCCCTTCCGCCCGGCGGGAGGGCGCGTGATGTCCGTCTTCGACGATCCCGGCCTGTTCGGCCGGCTCTGGGCCGCCACCTACGACGGCCCCGGCAATCCCGACCCGGCCCCGGCCGTCGACTTCCTCGCGCCGCTGGCCGAGGGCGGCCCGGTGCTCGAACTGGCTGTGGGCACCGGCCGGGTGGCCCTGCCGCTGGCCGCCCGCGGCCTCGCCGTGGAGGGTGTCGAGGCGTCCCCGGAGATGGTGGCGCACCTGCGCGCCAAGCCGGGCGGCGCGGACATGCCCGTCACCATCGGCGACATGTCGGACGTCCCGGTCGCCGGGCCGTACCGTCTGGTCTTCCTGGTGTTCAACACGCTGTTCAACCTGGTCTCGGAGGAGCGCCAGGCGGCGTGCTTCCGCAACGTCGCCCGGGTGCTCGCGCCCGGCGGGGCGTTCGTCATCGAGACCTTCGTGCCCGACCCGGCGGACTTCGACCGGGACGAGCAGGTCCAGGTGCGGGAGGTGACCGAGGACTCGGCCACCATCCGCCTGCACCGGTACGACCGGGCGGCGCAGACGTTCGTGCGGCAGACCGTCACCTTCGACGCCTCCGGCGTGCACCTGAAGCCGTTCGCCATGCGGTACGCCTGGCCGGAACAGATCGACGAACTGGCGGAGCGGGCCGGGCTGCGGCTCACCGAGCGGTACGCCGACTGGGACCGGACGCCGTTCGAGGCGGACAGCCGCGCGCACATCTCCGTCTACCGGCGGCGGTAGCGCTCACGCCGAGGGCCGAGGCATCCCGTCTCGGCCCTCGGCCGGCGCCGATTACGCTGACGCCGCCGGGGTCTGCGCGGTCCCCGGCAGGAGGAAGCGATGACAGTCACAGTCGCCGCCATGGACGACTCGCACGCCGACGCCGTGCTGGAGATCTACCGCCTCGGCATAGCCGAGGGGAACGCCACGTTCGAGACCGAGCCGCCGGACTGGACGCGGTTCACCGCCGCTCGCCTGCCCGGCCACCGCTGGGTGGCGCTCGACGAGGCGGGCGCGGTGCTCGGCTGGGTGGCCTGCTCGGCGGTCTCCGACCGCTGCGTCTACACCGGGGTGGTCGAGCACTCCGTCTACGTGCACCCGAAGGGGCGGGGTCGCGGCGTCGGGCGGGCCCTGCTGGAGGCGCTGATCGCCTCCACCGAGGCGGCCGGGATCTGGACCATCCAGTCCGGCGTGTTCCCGGAGAACACCGCGAGTCTCGCGCTGCACGCGACGTGCGGATTCCGCGTCGTCGGCACCCGTGAGCGGGTAGGCCGCCACCACGGCACCTGGCGAGACGTGACCTTGATCGAACGCCGCAGCCCTAGGATCTGACCCCCCTTCCCTCCTCCCGCGCCCTCGCCCCGGTGATCAAGGAGTTTGTGTCCGGTCGGCGCGTTCCGGGTGACGTAAACCCCTTGATCACCGGGTTGGTCAGGTGCCGACCAGGTGGCGGCGTACCAGGGCGTCCCGCTCCAGGATCAGGTCGACCATCTGCCAGAACTCGGCGAGCCGGGGATGGGTCAGGCCCTCCTCGCGGCTGAGCTTGCGGCCGAAGATCGGGCTGTCCCCCGCGACCTCACCACCGTTGACGAGCGTCGCGGCCGGCCCCGGCGAGCCGGCCACCGGCCCGACCCGGCAGCCGAAGGTGACGTGGTCGTCGAAGTCGTCGCGGCCCCAGCTGCCCAGGATCGCGTCGATCCAGACCTCGTGCACGCCGTCGTGGTGGTAGCAGCTCGCGAAGTAGACGGCCGCCGTCGCGTCGTCGGTGCGGATGTGGGCCCAGGTCCGCTCTGCGGCGGTGTCGCAACAGCCGCAGACGAACTCCCGTACCTGGCGCGTACTCTCGTCGATCCTCAGTTCCACGGCGCGAACCCTAGCGAGCCCGCGTGCCGCCGCGCGTACCCGAAGGCACTTGACGGTTCCGGCGCCCAGGTGCGACGGTTAGTTACATGAGTAATGAACCGAAGAACCGGGATGGATGACGGGCGGCCGATCTTCGTCCAGATCGCGGAGCTGATCGAAAACTCGATCATCGACGGGACGCTCGCGGAGGAGACCCAGGTGCCGTCGACGAACGAGCTGGCGGCGTTCCACCGGATCAACGCGGCGACCGCCGCCAAGGGGATCAACCGCCTGGTCGATGACGGGATTCTCTACAAACGCAGGGGGATCGGAATGTTCGTGGCAACGGGGGCCGTCAAAACACTCCGGGAACGCCGCCGGCGCGAGTTCTCCGACCAGTACGTGCGGCCCCTCATCGAGGAGGCACGCAAGTTGGGCATCGGCACCGAGGAGCTGAAGAAGCTCATCGAGACAGGGGAGGAACAGCGATGAGCGTCGTGGCGGCAGCCGGCCTCACGAAGCGGTTCGGTGAGGTGACCGCTCTCGACGACGTCACCTTCACGTTGACGGGCAACAAGATCTACGGCCTCCTCGGACGCAACGGCGCCGGCAAGACGACGCTGATGCAGCTGATCACCGGCCAGAACAACGGCATCAGCGGGGACCTCACGCTCTTCGGCGAGCGCCCGTACGAGAACGAGCGGGCACTGTCGCGGGTGGTCTTCATCAAGGAGAGCCAGACGTACCCCACGACCTACCAGGTCCGGCACGTCCTGAGCCTGGCCAGGCGGCTGTTCCCCAACTGGGACGAGGACTTCGCGCAGTCCCTCGTGGACGACTTCGACCTGCCGCGCAAGCGCAACGTGCGCAAGCTGTCCCGCGGCATGCTGTCCGCGCTGGGCGTGACGATCGGACTGGCCGCACGGGCGCCGCTGACCTTCTTCGACGAGCCGTACCTCGGTCTCGACGCGGTCGCCCGGCAGCTCTTCTACGACCGGCTCCTCGCCGACTACGCCGAGAATCCGCGCACTGTCGTGCTCTCCACACACCTCATCGACGAGGTGGCCGACCTGATCGAGCACGTGCTGCTGCTCGACCGCGGCAAGCTGCTGCTCGACGCGCCCAGCGACGAGTTGCGCGGCGAGGTGATGGAGGCGTCCGGCCCGGCCGGGGCGGTGGACGAGTTCGCCGCCGCACACCGGGTGCTGCACCGCGGGCAGCTCGGCGGCGCGGTCCGCGCGTCGCTGCGCGGGTCGTTCGACAACGCCGAACGGATGCGCGCCAGGAAGCTCGGCATCGACCTGGCACCGTTGTCGCTCCAGCAGGCCGTGGTGCGCCTGACGACGGAAAGGACGAACACCCGATGACCCGCATCCTCGACGTCGCCCGGATGCACACCATCGCCCGGGTCGGCCAGCTGGACTGGCCGTGGGGCATCATGGCCATCTCGCTCGGCGTCAACCTGCTGATCTTCGCCTCGATCGACGAGGCGGCGCCGGGCAAGAACACCACAGGCGGTCTGCTCAGCCTCTACATCGTCTGCGCGATCATCGCCGCCGCCTCGATCAGCCAGGTGTTCCCGTTCGCGCTCGGCATGGGCGTCACCCGGCGCACCTTCTACCTCGCCACAGTGCTCGTCAACGTGGTGCAGGCGGTCGTCTACGGCGTCCTGCTCTACCTGCTCAACCTGATCGAGGGCGCCACCGGCGGCTTCGGGATCGAGCTCCGGTTCTTCCGGATCCCGTACATCGACGTCGACAACGGGCTGTTGCAGATCGCCGTCTACGCGGTGCCGTTCCTGTTCCTGAACTTCCTCTCCGTCTTCGTATCCGTCTGGTACGTCCGGTTCGGCATGAACGGCCTGCTCGGCGCCGGTGCGGCGCTGATCCTGGTGACCGGCCTGCTCGTCGCGTTGATCACCTGGCAGGGCTGGTTCGGCGCCATCTGGCAGTGGCTGAGCAGCCAGCACCAGATCAGCCTGCTGGTGGGATGGCCCGCCCTGGTGGCGGCGGCGGCCGCAGTCGGGGGCATGGCGGCCATCCGCCGGGCCAACGCCTGACGGTTACGCACACAGCGACCGCCGGTCCGCAGGACGCGGGCCGGCGGTCGTTTGCGCATCGGTTGTCGACCTGCCCTGGTGGAGCGTCACCTCAGCGCCTGGTCTGGTACCTCGTCAGGAGCACACCGCCCGGGAACGTCCGGGTCTCCACCAGGGCCAGGTTCACCCAGTTGTCCAGGGCCGTGAAGAACGACTTGCCGTCACCCACCAGAACCGGGTGGGTGACGAGCACGTACTCGTCGATCAGCCCGCCCCGCATGGCCGCAGCGGCGAGTGTGGCGCCGCCGATGTCCATCGGGCCGCCGTCCTCGGCCTTGAGCCGGGTGATCTCGGTGACCGCGTCGCCGGTGACCAGGCGGGTGTTCCAGTCGACCGGCCTGGTCGTCGAGGAGAACACCACCTTCGGCATGTCCCGCCAGCGGCCGGCGAACTCGACCTGGGCCGGTGTGACGCCCGGCTGCTGGTCGGCGGTAGGCCAGTGGGAGCTCATCGCCTCCCACAGTCGCCGCCCGTAGAGCGCCGTGCCTGTCGCCCCCACCCGGTCGGACCACCACTGGAACAACTCGTCGCTCGGCGCACCCCAGCCGAGGTCGTCGCCGGGCGCGGCGACGTAGCCGTCCAGGCTCACGTTCATGCCGAAGGTCAGTTTGCGCATCGTGCCAGCCTCCCGTGGGTCGGTACTCGGCGTACAGACCAGCACGGCGCCGGGAAGACATCGGTCAGGCCACACCGAGGGCCGGCCCACGGGTGTTCCCGCGTCCGGGTGCGGGACCATGACCCCGTGGACGAGGAGACTGCGGGAGCGCCGTCGCGGTGCCTCGCCGGCACTGCTGTGGTGGCCGGGTAATTCCGATGACGGCCTTCGGGCGGGCAGCAAGGATGGTGCGTCGAGGGGGTGCGACCACGAATGTCTCTTACGGACGGCAGGGACCAACAGCATCGACCCGTCGCCCTGGTGACCGGTGCCGGCCGCAGCGCCGGCATCGCTGCATCGGTGGTGGTGACGCTGGCTCGGACCGGCTGGGATGTCGGCTTCACCTACTGGACCCCGTACGACGAGCGGATGCCCTGGGGAGCCGATCCCGAGGCCATGACGCAGCTCAGCAGCCAAGCCGCCGAGCATGGGGCAAGAACTGTCGCAGTCGAGGCTAACCTCGCTGATCCTCACACCACGGCTGACATCTTCGAGGCCGTGGAGCGAGAGCTGGGCTCGGTCAGCGCGCTCGTCCTCGCCCACTGCGAGAGCGTGAAATCAGGCCTGCTCGACACCAGCATCGAGAGCTTCGACCGTCACTTCGCGGTCAACACCCGGGCGAGCTGGCTCTTGATTCGCGAGTACGCCCGACGGTTCCGAGGGGCACATGGCACGGGACGCATCGTCAGCCTCACCAGTGACGCTACCGTCGGCAACCTTCCCTACGGAGCCAGCAAAGGCGCTCTCGATCGGATCACCCTGGCCGCTGCTCAAGAACTGGCCCGCCTCGGCGTGACCGCCAACGCCATCGACCCGGGTCCAACCGACACCGGCTGGATGACCGCAGAGATCAAGGATGCCGTCCTACGGGCCACGCCGCTCGGTCGCCTCGGACGCCCGCGGGATTGTGCGAACCTCGTCGCGTTCCTGTGCTCACCCGACGGGGGCTGGATCAACGGCCAACTGTTACGCAGCGACGGCGGCATCTCCTGACCTGTGACAACAGACCGAACTCAGACGTTGAAGCGGAACTCCACCACGTCGCCGTCCTGCATGACGTACTCCTTGCCCTCGATCCGGACCTTGCCGGCGGCCTTGGCCGCCGCCATCGATCCGGCCTCGACCAGGTCGTTGTAGGAGACCACCTCGGCCTTGATGAAGCCGCGCTGGAAATCGCTGTGGATCACCCCGGCGGCCTCCGGCGCGGTCGCGCCGACCGGGACGGTCCAGGCCCGCGCCTCCTTGGGGCCAGCCGTCAGGTACGTCTGGAGCCCGAGCGTCCGGAAGCCCACCCGGACGAGCTGGTTCAGGCCGGGCTCGGACTGCCCGATCGACTCCAGCAGCTCGCGGGCCTCGTCCTCGGGCAGGTCCACCAGCTCGGACTCGATCTTGGCGTCCATGAAGATCGCCTCGGCGGGGGCGACCAGGCCGCGCAGCTCGTCGAGGAACTCGTCGTTGCCCAGCTCGGCCTCGTCGACGTTGAAGACGTAGAGGAACGGCTTGGTGGTGAGCAGGTGCAGCTCACGCAGGTGTTCCAGCTCGACCTTCGCGGCGGCGGCGCCCGCGTACAGCGTCACGCCGTTGTCGAGGACCTCGACCGCCTTCTTCGCTGCCTCGACCGCGGCGGCCCGGTCCTTGCGGAGCTTGGCCTCCTTCTCCAGCCGGGGCAGCGCCTTCTCCAGCGTCTGGATGTCGGCCAGGATCAGCTCGGTGTTGATCGTCTCGATGTCGTCGGCCGGGGAGACCTTGCCGTCGACGTGCACCACGTTCGGGTCGGAGAAGGCGCGCACCACCTGGCAGATCGCCGAGGCGTCCCGGATGTTGGCGAGGAACGCGTTGCCCCGGCCCTGCCCCTTGGAGGCACCCCGGACCAGGCCGGCGATGTCGACGAACGAGACCGGCGCCGGCAGCACCTTCTGCGAGGAGAAGATCTCGGCCAGCTTGGCCAGCCGCTCGTCGGGCAGCCCGACCACGCCGACGTTCGGCTCGATGGTGGCGAACGGGTAGTTCGCGGCGAGCACGTCGTTCTTGGTCAGCGCGTTGAACAGGGTGCTCTTGCCCACGTTGGGCAGGCCGACGATGCCGATGGTGAGACTCACGACGAACCAGCTTACGCGCTTCGCCGGCCGCGCCGGGCAGGCAGGTCCGCGAAGCCTGTCACTCCGGCTCGGCGGACAGCAGGCGCGGCTCGATCCGGGTCTCCCGGGCGGTGCCGTCCTCGGCGCGGACCAGCTCGTACGCGGCCACGCCGGGACGGTCCGCCACCGCCTCGGCCAGCTGGGTGCCCCGGTAGATCAGCCCCACGCCGTCGTCGGTGCAGTGGCTCGCCGGCAGCGTGCCGTCGGCGACCAGCCGGTGCATCAGCGGGCGGCGCTGCTCCTCGCTGTCGTAGTGCACGCCGTTGCCGTACGGGAGCCAGCCCAGCCCTTCGGTGAAGGGCCGCAGCGTCGGACCGTAGCTGTCGGTGGCGCCGCCGGTGTGCCAGCAGATCGAGCCGGCGGAGACCCCGCCGAGCACCACTCCGGCCTGCCAGCACTCGTGCAGGATCTCCGGCAGGCCGTGCACCCGCCACACCGCGCAGAGGTTCGCCACGCTGCCGCCGCCGACCCAGATGACGTCCTGCGCGAGCAGGTGCGCCCGGATGTCCTCGACGTTGGGCATCGGGTAGAGCGCCAGGTGGGAGGCGCGGAACCGGGTGCCGGCGAAGGCGCCGTAGAAGACGGTGAACCCGGTCGGCTGGTCGCCGGTGGCCTGGCCGAGGTAGCAGACGCGGGGCGCGTCACCGGCCCCGGCAAGTTCGGCCATCAGGTCGAACAGGGCGCTGGGCCGCGCGTCCCAGGGGCCACGGCGACGGCTGGCGAAACCCATGCTGGTGGCGACGATCGTCGGTTCGGTGGCGGGCATGGGCGTCCTTCCGGGCGGTGACGGTGCCGATCATTGTGCCGGATCCGCCGGCCCGGCCTCGGCCGCCGCGAGCAACGCGCGCAGCAGGTCGGCCAGCCGGTCCTGGTCGGCGGGCGGAAGCGCGTCGAGGATCCGCCGCTGCACCGCGAGCCCGGCCTCGGCCGACTCCTCCACCACCCGGCGGCCGGTGTCGGTGAGCGTGACCCGCAGCGCCCGCCGGTCGGCCGGGTCCGGCGAGCGCCGCACCAGGCCCGCGCGTTCGAGGCGATCGAGCCGCCCGGTCATGCCGCCGGAGGTGAGCATCAGCGACGCGGCGAGCGCCTTCGGCGCCAGCGTGTACGGCGAGCCGGAGCGCCGCAGCGCGGCCAGCACGTCGAACTCGCCCCGGCCGATGCCCCAGCCCGCGTACACCTTCTCCTGGCCGTCGCCGACCAGCCGGGCCAGCCGGTAGATGCGGCCGAACACGGCCATCGGCTCGGGCCGCATACCTGGTCGTTCCCGCCGCCACTGCTCGACGATCGCGTCCACCTCGTCGCCTGTCACGGCTGCCGATTGTGCCGCACGTCCCACTTCCCCTTTTCGCTCGGGCCTGATTATCTTAGCGCTAAGATACTTAGAGCCGAGAGAGGCCGACATGAACCGCCGCTGGACCGACGTCGCGCTCACCGCCGCCGCCCCGATCACCTGGGGGACCACCTACCTGGTCACCGCCGAACTCCTTCCCCCGGACCGGCCGCTCTGGGCCGGGGCGATCCGCGCCCTCCCGGCCGGTCTGCTGCTGCTCGCCCTGACCCGCCGACGACCACACGGTCTCTGGTGGGGGCGAGCCGCAGTGCTCGGCGCGCTGAACATCGGGGTGTTCTTCCCGCTGCTGTTCCTCGCCGCGTACCGGCTGCCCGGCGGCACCGCCGCCGTCCTCGGCGCCGCGCAGCCACTGCTGGTGGCGGTGCTGACAGTCGCGCTGCTCCGTGACCGCCCCACCCGGCCGGCGCTGGTCGCCGCCGCGGTCGCCCCGCTCGGCGTCGCCCTCGTGGTGCTGCGCCCGGGCGCCGGCCTCGACCCGCTCGGCGTCACCGCCGGACTGGCCGGCGCCGTGGCGATGGCCGCCGGACTTGTGCTCACCCGCCGCTGGGGCCGGCCGCCCGGAACGGGCGTCCTCGCCGCGACGAGCTGGCAGCTCGTCGCCGGTGGCCTGATGATCGTGCCGGTCGCCGCCGCCGTCGAGGGCGCGCCGCCCGTGCCCGACGGGCCGGCCCTTCTCGGGTACGCGTGGCTCGGGCTGGCCGGCACCGCGCTGGCGTACGTGCTGTGGTTCCGGGGCGCGGCGCGACTGCCGGTGTCCCGCGTGTCGGTGCTCGGCGCGCTGAGCCCGCTCACCGCGGCGGCACTCGGCTGGGTGGTGCTCGGTGAGGCGCTGGACCCGGTCCAGCTCACCGGTTTCGCGGTGGCCGTGGCGGCGATGGTGCTCGCGCAGATGCCGGGTCGATCGCCGCACCCGCAGCCGGGCGGCGGCGCGGACAGCCCGACAACGACGCCGGCCGACCTTCGGGCAGGCGGCGGGACGGCGGCCCGGTGGCGGCGCGGTCAGCCGGCCCGCAGCCGACGCCAGTCTTCCGGCCACGCCTCGGCGGTGACGCCCTCGGGCAGCACACCGGCCGGTAGCTGCGCCGCGGCCGCGAGCGGCAGCGTGAACCGGTGCGCGGCGGCGGGACCGGCCGCGTACGACCGGTCGAGCAGCCACCGCACCTCGTCGGCGGTCCAGCCCAGGCCGGAGCGGGCGGCGATCTCGCGGACCAGCCGCAGGCCGACCCGGGTGTCGTCGTCGTAGAAGCGCATGCACCAGTGGTGCGCCCACATGCCGAGCGCGCGCAGCCCGTCCGGGTCGAGGGAGCCGGCCAGCCGCCCGCAGGCGGTGTCCGCGAAGGGGCGACCGGGGTCACCGGCCCGGTCGCGCTCGATCGCGCCGTACGCGGCCGGCGCCACCACCCGCATCCGCTCGTAGAAGCCCTCCACCACCGCGGCGTCCAACGGTGCTCGCCCCGATCGCATCAGCGGACACCCCGCCCGGCCACGCTCGCCATGCCCCGCACCTCTTCTTGAGTTGGTGGCGGGACGCTACCGACCACTTACGACACTTTCTCGGGTCCGCCGGTCATGATCCACGCCACCTCGCCGATGTGGCGGTGTCCCGGGGCTCGGGATACCGCCACTTCCCCGAGCGGGCGCGACTGCCGCACGTCATGTCTGAATCCCGCCAGCCGAGCGTCGGAGCTGCGAGGCAGGATCGTGGCATGGAACTGGACTTCGAGCGGTGCTACCGAGCCGTCGACAGCCGCGACCCGCGGTTCGACGGCTGGTTCTACACCGGCGTGACGTCGACCGGGATCTACTGCCGGCCGTCCTGTCCGGCGATGACGCCGAAGCGGCAGAACGTCCGGTTCTTCCCGTCCGCCGCCGCCGCGCAGGGGGCCGGGCTGCGGGCGTGCCGCCGGTGCCGGCCGGACGCGGCACCGGGCTCGCCCCAGTGGGACGTCCGGGCCGACCTGGTCGGTCGCGCCATGCGGCTGATCGCCGACGGCGTGGTGGACCGGGACGGGGTGCCCGGGCTGGCCACCCGGCTGGGCTACACCGAGCGGCACCTGCACCGGATGCTCCGGGCCGAGCTGGGCGCCGGCCCGCTGGCGCTGGCCCGGGCCCAGCGCGCGCAGACCGCCCGGATCCTGATCGAGACCACCGGCCTCGGCCTGGCCGAGGTGGCCTTCGCCGCCGGGTTCGGCAGCGTCCGGCAGTTCAACGACACGGTCCGCGAGGTCTACGGCGGCACGCCGTCCGAGCTGCGGGCCGGCCGACGTGGCCCGGCGGCGACCACCGGGGCGGGCACGCTCTCGCTAAGGCTGGCGTACCGGCCCCCGCTGCACGCGGGCGCGCTGCTGGACTTCCTCGCGCTGCGCGCGCTACCCGGCGTCGAGGTGGTCCGCGACGGCACCTACCACCGAGGGCTGCGGCTGCCGCACGGTCCCGCCACGGTGGCGCTGGCCCCTGCCGACGGCCACATCGACGCGACGCTGCGGCTGGCCGACATGCGTGACCTGGCCCCCGCGGTGGCCCGCTGCCGCCGCCTGCTCGACCTGGACGCCGACCCGGTAGCGGTGGACGCCACACTGGCCGCCGACCCGGCGCTGGCCCCGGCCGTCGCGGCCGAGCCCGGCGTCCGGCTGCCGCACGCGGTCGACGGTTTCGAGCTGGCCGTCCGCGCCGTCGCCACCCAGCAGGTCTCGCTGGCCTCGGCGCGGACCACGCTCACCCGCCTGCTCTCCGCCACCCGGGCAGCGAGCGGGGCGGCTGCCGACGACCCGGCGGACGGCCTGGTGGCGTTCCCCGGTCCGGCGGAGGTGCTCGCGGCGCCGGACACGGCGTTCCGGATGCCGGCGGCCCGCCGGGAGACGCTCCGTGCGCTGGCCCGCGCGGTCGCCGACGGCGAACTCGACCTGGAACCCGGAGGCGACCGGGAGGAGGCGGTCCGGCTCCTGGCCGCGGTGCCCGGTATCGGCCCGTGGACCACCGGCTACCTGGCCATGCGCGCACTCGGCGACCCGGATGTCGCGCTCACCACCGACCTGGGCGTACGCCGTGGCGCAGCGGCGCTCGGCCTGTCCGACGACCCGAAGACCCTGTCCGCGTACGCCGACCGCTGGCGCCCCTGGCGGTCGTACGCGACCATCCGACTCTGGAGAGCAGCATGAGCACTGTGGACAGCACCGTCATGGACACACCCGCCGGCCCGTTGAGCGTGCTCGCCGGCCCGACCGGGGCGGTACGCGCGGCGGGCTTCACCGCCGACCCGGCGGACCTGCTGCCGTTGATCCACCCGAGCCTGCGCGGCGAGCTGCGAGAACGGGCCGACCTCGGTCCGGTGACCGCCGCCGTGCGGGCCTACCTGGACGGTGAACTCACCGCGATCGACGCGGTAGCGGTGGAGCAGCACACCGGCGGCGCATTCCTGACGCACGCCTGGCAGGTGCTGCGCGACGTGAAGCCCGGCGACCCCGTCACCTACACCGGCTTCGCCGCGCTGGCCGGGCGACCGGCGGCGATCCGGGCCGCCGCGGCGGCCTGCGCACGCAACGCCGCCGCGCTGTTCGTGCCCTGCCACCGGGTGCTGCGCACCGACGGCTCGCTCGGCGGATACCGCTGGGGCCTGGACGTGAAGAAGTGGCTTCTCGGGCATGAGGGACGGGTGACGGCTAGCTGACAGCCGGACTGTCACCCCCGGCGGCTACCGTCGGGTAGTGCCCGCGTCCAGCGACGGCAACCCCGCGGCGCATTCCGGCGCCCGGTCCCAGCCGCTGCGCAACCTCTGGCGGCTGCGGCCCTACCTGCGCCCGTACGCGACGGAGTTCGCCTGGCTGCTGGTCGCGGCGCTTGCCGCCACCGCGGCGAGCCTGGCCGTTCCGCTCGTGGTGCAGCGGGTGGTCGACGGGCCGGTGGCCCGGCACGACGAGGCCGGGCTGCTCCGGCTCGGCGCCCTCGCGCTGCTGCTCGGCGTGGCCGAGGCGGTCCTCATCTTCATCCGCCGCTGGACGCAGTCGTCGTCCTCGGTGGGCATGGAGGCCGCCATCCGCGCCGACATCTACGCCCACCTGCAACGGCTTCCGGCCGGCTTCCACGACCGCTGGCAGTCCGGCCAGTTGCTGTCCCGGATCACCAGCGACCTCTCGGTGATCCGGCGGTTCCTCTCCTTCGGGCTGCTGTTCCTGGTCCTCAACCTGGTCACCTACGCGGCGGTGGTGGCGCTGCTGATCCGGCTGCACCAGTGGCTGGGGCTGCTGGTCGCGGCGAGCGCCGTACCGCTGTTCCTGATCAGCCGCCGCTTCGCGCGCCACTACCACGCGGCGTCGCGGCGCATGCAGGACCAGCAGGGCGACGTCGCCACGCTGGTCGAGGAGACCGCGCTGGGGTTGCGCACCATGCGGGCGTACGGGCGTGGGCCGGAACTGGCGGCCCGGTTCGCCGTCGGCGCGCGCCGGCTGCACGACACCGGGATCGGCAAGGCCCGGCTGCTGGCCCGTACCTCCGCGTTGTTCGACCTGGTGCCCAACCTGACCCTCGGCGCGGTCCTGGTGGCCGGCGCCGCGGCGGTCGCCGACGGCGTGCTGTCCATCGGGGAGCTGGTCGCGTTCGTCAGTCTCCAGCTCATGCTGATCTGGCCGGTGCAGTCGCTGGGCTGGATCATCGCCAACGGCCAGGAGGCCGCGACCGCCGCCGACCGGATCCAGGAGGTCCTGGACACGCCGCCGACCATCGTGGACGCACCGCACGCCCGGCCGCTCGACCGGGGCGAGGTGCGCGGCCGGCTCCGCTTCGAGGGGGTCGGCTTCCGCTACCCCGGCACGTCCGCGCCGGTGCTGCGCGATCTGGACCTGACAGTGGAGCCGGGCGAGACGATGGCGCTCGTCGGCGCCACCGGCTGCGGCAAGAGCACGCTGCTGTCGCTCGTCCCCCGGCTGCACGAGGTCACGCGCGGCCGGATCACGCTCGACGGGTACGACGTGCGTGACCTGCGGCTGGAGTCGTTGCGGCGGCTGGTCGCCGTCGCGTTCGAGGAGCCGACGCTGTTCTCCATGTCGGTCTGGGAGAACCTCACACTGGGCCGCCCGGACGCGAGCGAGGACGAGGTCCGGGCCGCGCTGACGCTGGCCCAGGCGGAGTTCGCGTACGAGCTGCCCTGGGGGCTTTCGACCCGGGTCGGTGAGCAGGGGCTGTCGCTGTCCGGCGGGCAGCGGCAGCGTCTCGCGCTGGCGCGTGCGGTGCTCGGCCGGCCCGCGGTGCTGGTGCTCGACGACCCGCTCTCCGCACTCGACGTGCACACCGAGGCGCTCGTCGAGGCGGCCCTGCGCCGCGTGCTGCGGGACACCGCCACCACGACCCTGCTGGTGGCGCACCGCCCCTCGACCGTGGCACTGGCGGACCGGGTGGCGTTGCTCGACGACGGCCGGATCGTCGCCGTCGGCACCCACTCGGAGCTGCTGGCCCGCGTACCCGCCTACCGGGCGGTGCTGTCCGCCGAGCCGGAGCGCCGGAGCGACGGCGTCGGCCTGGTGCGCTCGTGACCGGCCGCGCGCCGCGGGTGCCCCGGCCCCGCGACGCGCCGAACGGTAACGGGACGACCGGCGCACGCCACGGCGACGGTGAAGACCTGTCCCGCTGGCGAGGGCGGGCCACCGATCCGGACGCCGACCGCAGCCGGGCCGAGGACTCGTCCCCGGAGGCGGTGACCCGGCTGCGTGCCCGCAGCCGGCTGCTGCTGCGCCGGCTGCTGCGCCCGCACCGGCCGGCCCTCGGGCTGGCGGTGGCGTTGCTGCTGGCCCAGAACGCCGCCGCGATGTCCGGGCCGTACCTGGTCATGCTCGGCATCGACAGGGGTATCGAGCCGCTGCGGGCCGGCGATCCCGGCCCGCTGATCGCTGTCGCCGCCGCGTTCGTGGTCGCGACCGCTGTCGAGTACGCGGCCCGGCGCGCGTTCCTCACCCTCGCCGCCCGGATCGGCCAGGCCGTCCTGCTGGACCTGCGCCGCCGGGTGTACTGGCACTTCCTCCGCCTCGACGTCGGGTTCCACGAGCGCTACACGTCCGGGCGGATGGTGTCCCGGCTGACCAGCGACCTGGAGTCGATCGCCGAGCTGGTCGACGGCGGCATCGACAAGCTGGTGATGGCCGGGCTCTCAGTGCTGTCGGTGGCGGGCATCCTGCTCTGGCTGGACCTGCCACTGGCGGCGGTGACGCTGCTCGCGTTCCCGTTCCTGTTCGTGCTGTCACGCTGGTTCGCCCGCGCCTCGGCCGGGGCGTACCGGCGCACCCGGGAGGCGGTGGCGCTGGTCATCGTGCACTTCGTCGAGTCGCTGCGCGGCATCCGGGCCGTCCAGGCGTACCGGCGGGAGGACCGCAACGACCACATCTTCGCCACTGTGAACGACGACTACCGGCGCTCCAGCCTGCGCGCGTTCCGGCTGATCGCGATCTACTCACCGGGCATCCGGTTGATCGGCAACCTGACCGCTGCGGTGGTGCTCGGGTACGGCGGCTGGCGGGTGCTGGGCGGCGGCGTGGAGGTGGGCGTGCTCGCCGCGTTCCTGCTCTACCTGCGCCGGTTCTTCGAGCCGATGGAGGAGCTGAGCCAGTTCTACAACTCGCTCCAGTCGGCGACCGCCGCGCTGGAGAAGCTGGCCGGCGTGCTGGACGAGCGCCCGGCGGTGGCCGAACCGGCGCGGCCGGTGCCGCTGCCGGCCGGACCGCCGCGCGGGGCCGTCACCTTCCGCGCCGTCGACTTCGGCTACCGCCGCCGAACACCGATCCTGTCCGGCCTGGACCTGACCGTGCCGCCCGGGCAGACAGTGGCGTTGATCGGGCCGACCGGCGCCGGGAAGTCCACTGTCGCGAAGCTGGTGGCCCGCTTCCACGACCCCGACGCGGGCGTGATCCGGCTGGACGGGGTGGACCTGCGCGACCTGGCCGACGCCGAGCTGCGCCGGGCGGTGGTGCTGGTGACCCAGGAGACGCACCTGTTCAGCGGTTCCGTGGCCGACAACATCAGGTTCGGCCGCCCCGACGCCGACGACGAGGCGGTGGTCGCGGCCGCCCGGGCGATCGGCGCGCACGACTTCATCGCCGCGCTGCCGGACGGGTACGCCACCGACGTGCACCGGCGCGGCGGTCGGCTCTCCGCCGGGCAGCGGCAGCTCGTCGCGTTCGCCCGGGCGTTCCTCGCCGATCCCCGGGTGCTGATCCTCGACGAGGCGACCTCGTCGCTCGACGTGCCGACCGAGCGGCTGGTGCAGCGGGCCCTGCACAGCGTGCTGCGCGACCGTACCGCCCTGGTGATCGCCCACCGGCTCTCCACGGTGGAGACAGCGGACCGGGTGCTGGTGCTCGACGACGGCCGGATCGTGGAGGACGGCCCGCCGGCCGAGCTGATCGCCGCCGACGGCCCCTACGCCGCCCTGCACCGCCAGTGGCGCGACTCCCTCCTCTAGCTCTCGCCCAGGTCCCCGTCGATCTTGCACTTGCGGCCCGAGGGATGCCCGATCAGTGGCTTGTGCCGGGGCGGCAAGTGCAAGATCGACGAGGACGCGCGGGGTGGGGAAAGTCGTGGAGTGCGGCGGGGCGACTGCCTACCATCGGCTGATGACCGACACGACGAGGAGCGCCCGCGGCGGCGTCCCCGAGCGTCCGAGCCTGGACGGCCTCGAGGAGACCTGGGCCCGCCGCTGGCAGGAGGACGGCACGTACGCGTTCGACCGCACGAAGGAGCGGTCGGACGTATACGCGATCGACACTCCCCCGCCGACCGTGTCGGGCGAGCTGCACATGGGTCACGTCTTCTCGTACACCCACACCGACACGGTGGCCCGGTTCCAGCGGATGCGCGGGCGCACCGTCTTCTACCCGATGGGCTGGGACGACAACGGGCTGCCCACCGAACGCCGGGTGCAGAACGTGTACGGCGTTCGTCCCGACCCGTCGTTGCCGTACGACAAGGACTGGCGCCCGCCGGCCGCACCGGTGGACGACGCTGCCCGGAAGAACCCGACAGCGATCTCCCGGCGCAACTTCATCGAGCTGTGCGAGCTGCTCACTGTGGAGGACGAGAAGGCGTTCGAGGCGCTGTGGCGGCGGCTCGGGCTGTCGGTGGACTGGTCGCTGACGTACACCACGATCGGGTCGGCGGCCCGCGCGGCGAGCCAGCGGGCGTTCCTGCGCAACCTGGCGCGGGGCGAGGCGTACCAGGCCGAGGCGCCGACGCTGTGGGACGTCGGGTACGGCACCGCCGTCGCGCAGGCGGAACTGGAGGACCGGGAGCGGCCCGGCGCGTACCACCGGCTGCGGTTCACCGGGCCGGACGGCCGCGAGGTGCTGATCGACACCACCCGGCCGGAGCTGTTGCCGGCCTGCGTGGCGCTCGTCTGCCACCCCGACGACGAGCGGTACGCGGACCTGGTCGGCGCCGCTGCGCGTACCCCTGTGTTCGGGGTCGAGGTGCCGGTGCGCGCGCACCCGCTGGCGGACCCGGCCAAGGGCACGGGCATCGCGATGGTCTGCACGTTCGGTGACCTGACCGACGTGACCTGGTGGCGGGAACTGCGGCTGGACACCCGCGTGGTGATCGGCCGGGACGGGCGCCTGCTGCCGGAGCCGCCGGCCGGCGTGCCGGCGGAGCCCTACGCGGCACTGGCCGGGCAGACGGTGAACGGCGCCCGGCGGACGCTCGTGGAGCTGCTCGCCGACGCGGGCGACCTGGTCGGCGAGCCGCGGCCGATCACCCACCCGGTGAAGTTCTACGAGCGCGGCGACCGGCCGCTGGAGATCGTCTCGACCCGGCAGTGGTATCTGCGCAACGGCGGCCGGGACGCCGGCCTGCGCGAGGAGTTGCTGGCCCGGGGGCGGGAACTGCGCTGGGTGCCGGAGCACATGCGGCACCGGTACGAGCACTGGGTGGGCGGACTCACCGGTGACTGGCTGGTCAGCCGGCAGCGGTTCTTCGGCGTGCCGGTGCCGGTGTGGTACCGGCTCGACGACGCTGGCGAGCCGGACTGGTCCCACCCTCTCACACCGGACGAGGCGATGCTCCCGATCGATCCGACGAGCGAGCCGCCGCCCGGATACGAGGAGACGCAGCGCGGCGAGCCGGGCGGTTTCACAGGCGACCCGGACGTGCTGGACACCTGGGCCACCTCGTCGCTGACCCCGCAGATCGTCGGCGGCTGGGAGACCGACCCGGACCTGTTCGCCCGGGTCTTCCCGATGGACCTGCGCCCGCAGGGGCACGACATCATCCGGACCTGGCTGTTCGCCACTGTGGCCCGGTCCCACCTGGAACACGGCGCGCTGCCGTGGCACACAGCTGTGCTCTCCGGCTGGATCCTCGACCCGGACCGCAAGAAGATGTCGAAGTCCAAGGGCAACGTGGTCACGCCGATGGCGCTGCTGGAGCGCAACGGGTCCGACGCGGTCCGCTACTGGGCCGCCAACGGCAAGCCGGGCATGGACCTCGCCTTCGACCCGGCCCAGGTCAAGGTGGGGCGCCGCCTGGCCACCAAGCTGCTCAACGCGTCGCGGTTCGCGCTCGGGCTGGGCGCCGCCGACGCGCTGCGGGCCGCGGCGACCCAACCGCTGGACACCGCGATGCTCGCCGAACTGTCCGGCGTGGTCGCGACCGCGACCACCGCCTTCGACGGGTACGACCACACGGCCGCCCTGATGGCCACCGAGGCGTTCTTCTGGCGGTTCTGCGACGACTACATCGAGCTGGTGAAGGAGCGCGCCTACGGCACCGGGCCGGCCGCCGACTCGGCCCGGGCGGCGCTGGCGACCGCGCTGTCGGTGCAGTTGCGCCTGTTCGCGCCGGTGCTGCCGTTCGTGACCGAGGAGGTCTGGTCGTGGTGGCGGTACGGGTCGGTGCACCGCTCGCCGTGGCCGACCACGTACGAGGTGGGCCGCGCCATGGAGGCGCCGGGTGACCCGGAGCTGCTGCGGCTGGCCGCTGACGCGCTGGGTCAGGTGCGCCGCGCCAAGTCGGAACGGAAGCTGTCGATGAAGGCGGACGTGCCGCTGGCCGAGGCGCTCGGACCGGCGGCGGTGCTCGACCAGCTCGGCGCCGTCGCCGACGACCTGCGCGCGGCGGGCCGGATCGCGAAGCTGGACCTGCTGCCGGACCGCACCACCGAACTGGTCATCGCCTGCGCGTTCTGAACCGCCGCACGGCGGCCGGATGTAAGGAAGGGCCCCTTCTTAACGCCTGGCGTTGTAGAAGGGGCCCTTCTTAACACCCCGGAGGGCCGACCGGGCCGGCCCCTCGGCGGTGCATGCCTCACTCGGCCGCGCAGGCCGCCTTGAGCTTGTCCCGGGCGGTGGTCAGATCCGCCTTGCTCGGCGCCTTGCCCGGCGCCTTGGCCCAGGTGTCGGCGAGGTCGGTCATGGCGGTGGCGACCCCCTTCACCGCGGCGTTCACCTCGTCGCTGCTGGTGAAGGCGTGCGTGTAGAGCGTGGCCGCGCCCGCCGAGTACTGGGCGCTGACCGCCGAGTGGCCGGCCGGCGGGCCGATCTTCTCCGCCTCGGCCACCTCCTTCAGCGCGGCCGTGATGTCCTTCTCCGCCGTCGCGCAGGTCTTCCGGGTGGCCTCGTCGAGGCCCGCCGGCGCCGGGGTCACCGGCGGCACGGAGGTGGCGGCGGGGGCGGAGGGCGCCGCCGGCCCGGCCGAGGGCTTGTCGTCATCGCAGCCGGACATGACGATCATCGCGACCGCGGCCGGAGCCAGCAGGGCGAGGCGAGCTGAACGCAAGGTGTTCTCCCCGTGTCGGTGTGCGTAGCCGCCGCAAACTAACAGACCGGACACGGCAGGGCAGAACCCGTTTTCCGGCGCTCGTGCCGGAAAACGGGTTCCGCCCCGGGGTTCAGCTCGTCTCGCCGGCCACGCTGAACGAGCGCAGGCGGTCGATCGCCAGCACTGTGAACCCGACCGCCACCAGGGCGGTGAGCACCGCCGCGACCGGCACCGAGACGGTGGTGCCGAGCAGCGGCGTCGGCGCCATCCGGTCGGCCAGGGCGATCACCCACTGCTGGATCGACAGCACCCGGGTGCCGCCGACGAACCGGCCCAGCAGCCCTTCCCAGATCAGCACGTAGACCAGGCCGAGCAGCACCGGCCGCCGGGTCACCAGGCTCAGCGCGAGGAACAGCGCCGAGTACGCCAGCGCGCCCGCCGCCGAGGCGGCGACCAGTGCGAGTCCGAGGCGTACCGAATCGGCGAGCACGCCCGCGACGTAGATCGGGACGCCGACGGTGACCGCTGTGACGCCGGCCGCGACCGCCAGCTTCGGCAGCACGATCTGCCAGCGCGGCAGCGGCTTGGTGAGGATGTGCACGACGGTGCCGTCGTCGATCTCCGCGCCGAGCACGCCGGTGCCCACGATCAGCGCCACCACCGGCAGCACCACCGCGAGGCCGAGGCCGACGAGCACCGGCGGTCCCCACTGGCCCGGGTCGACGCCGAGCGACCGGCAGAGCACCGCCAGGCCGATCAGGACCAGCGGCAACGGCAGCAGCATGAGGAACCGGCTCCGGCCGAACAGGCCGCGCGCGGTGATCCAGGTGACTGTCGACATCATGCCTCCACCAGATACGAGAAGACGCTCTCCAGCGACTCGTCCTCCGGCAGGAGCTGCCGGACCCGGATGCCGTGCCGGAGCGCGATCCGGGGCAGTGCCCGGGTGAACGCGCCGTAGTCGCCGGCCTTGACCGTCAGGCCGGTTCGGTCCAGCTCGACGCCGGAGACCGACGCCTCGGCCATCAGCGCCACCGCCAGCGCCCGGTCGTCGGTGGAACGCACCCCGAACACGTGCGGCCGGTTGGTCATCAGGCGGCGGATGGTCCGGTAGTCGCCGGAGGCGGCGAGCCGGCCGGCCACCATCACCTGGACCGTGCCGGAGACCTGCTCGACCTCCTCCAGGATGTGCGAGCTGAACAGGATGGTCCGCCCCGCGTCGCCGAGCCGGTGCAGCAGCGCCATCATGTGCAGCCGCTGGCGCGGGTCCATCCCGTTGAACGGCTCGTCGAGCAGCAGCACCTGCGGGTCGTGCACGAGCGCGGCGGCGACCCGGGTGCGCTGCCGCATGCCCTTGGAGTAGGTGCCGATCCGGCGGGTCTGCGCGTCCTCCATCTCGACCAGCTCGATCGCCCGCCGGGTGGCGGCCTCCGGGTCGGGCAGCCGGTGCAGCTTGGCGCTGGCGAGCACGAACTCGTACGCGCTGAGGAACGTGTGCACCGCCTCGCGCTCGCTGACCAGGCCGAGCCGCCGGTAGACGGCGGGGTTGCGCCAGGTCGGCTCCCCGTCCAGCGTCACGGTGCCGCGCGACGGGGACAGGAAGCCCGCCATCATGTGCAGCAGCGTGGTCTTCCCGGCGCCGTTGGGGCCGAGCAGGCCGGTCACGCCGGGGCCGAGCCGCATGGTGACGTCGTTGACCGCCACCACGTTGCCGTACCAGCGGGAGACGCCCGCCAGGTCGAGCGTGCTCGTCGCGGCGGCGGGCGCGCCGGCCGTCGACTGGGTGCTGATCGCCGTCATCGGGCGGCCACCTTCCGGTATCGCAGGAGCAGCAGGCTGACGCAGGCGGCGACCAGCAGCACGGCGGCCACGGCGTAGACCGGCCCGAAGTCGCCGATCGGCATGCCGCCCCGTCCCTGGGTCAGCCGGTCGCCGAGCGCCCAGTTGCCCACGCCGCCGACGAGCGTCGGCGGAGAGGCCACGAAGGCCAGCTCGTTGATCGTCCGCGAGGGCAGGATGGACAGCACGCCCACGACCGGCGTGGTCATCAGGAAGACCGCCACGATGCCGCCGGCGGCGAACGCGCGCTTGCCGGTGAGCGAGGCGACGAGCAGGGCGATCGAGGCGAACACCACCGCCCACAGCCCGGCGTAGAGCAGCCCGGGCAGCAGGTCGAGCAGCTCGTCCCACACCCCGCGTACGCCCCGGTTCGTGGTGAACGCGGCACCGAGGAACATCACCAGCTGCGGGCCGCCGAGCAGCAGCCACAGCGCGGTCACCAGCGCCAGCAGCTTGGACAGGGCGTAGTCGCCGCGCGGCAGCGGCCGGGAGAAGTACAGCGGCAGCACGCCGCTGCGCAGGTCGCGGGAGACCAGCTCGGGCGCGGCCACCGCGGCGAAGAAGATGACCAGCCAGCTCATCGCGTCGGCGAACTGGGCGTACGTCATCACCACCTCGCCGATCTGGCTGCGTACCGCGGTGACGCCGGCGGCCACCACTGTGACCACGGAGACGACCAGCCACGGGAAGATCTTGGCCTTGGCGCTGCGGCCCAGCCCGAAGACGGTACGCACGCCGTGCAGGTAGAGCGCGCCGAAGACCTGCCGGCGGCCGAGCCGCGGACCGGTGTAGCGCTGGTAGCCGATGTCGTGGATGACCCCGGTCGCGTCAGACATGGCTGGGCTCCCTCGCGGCGAAGAGTTCGGCCACCCGGTGCCGCCGCTGGTCCAGCCGGTGCAGCGGCAGGTCCAGCTCGGCGACCGCGCCGAGGATCTGGTCGTAGGTGGCGTCGTCGGCGAGCGGGACGAGCAGCAGCCGCCCGTCGCGGGTCACCGGCAGGTCGAGCGCGGTGAGCCGGGCGGCCAGTTCCTCCGTGCCCTCGCTCACCTCGACCGCGAGCACGTCGGTGGCGGTGGTCATGGCGGACACCCGGTCCGCGCGCAGCAGCCGACCGCCGTCGATGGCGACGAGCGTGTCGCAGATCCGCTCCACCTCGCCGAGCAGGTGCGAGCAGACCACCACCGAGATGCCGAACTCGGTGCCGATCCGGTGGATCAGCGCGAGCATGGCGTCCCGGCCGGCCGGGTCGAGGCCGTTGGTCGGCTCGTCGAGCAGCAGCAGGTCGGGATCGTGCACGAGCGCCTGGGCGAGCTTGACCCGCTGCTTCATGCCGGTGGAGTAGCCACCGACGGCCCGGTGCCGCTCCTCGTGCAGACCGACGTGGCGCAGCGCCTCGGAGGCCCGCTCGCGGGCGACGGTGCGCGGCAGCCCGCTGATCCGGCCCAGGTGGGTGACCAGCTCGGCGGCGGACAGGTCGGGCGGGAGGGCGTCGTGCTCGGGCATGTAGCCGACCCGGGCGCGAACCGCGGCGGGGTCGGTGGTGGGGTCGAGGCCGAGCACCTGCACCCGGCCGCTGGTCGGCGGGAGCAGACCCAGCAGGATCTTGATCAGAGTGGACTTGCCGGCGCCGTTCGCGCCCACCAGCCCGATGATCCCCGGCTCGACCGACACGGTGAGGTCGGCCAACGCGGTGACCCGGCCTCCGTACGTCTTGGTCAGCGACTCGGTCGCGAGCAGTGTCACGCCGTTCAGCGTAGAACTCCGGTGCCTCGCCGGAGCCTCTCCTGACCCCTGCGATCCCCTGATCCTCGGCCTCCGCGGCCCTTAGGTGGCGGGAACGGCGGCGCGCCTCGGGTGGAGGAGTCGCGCCGGCTCCGGTCCCGTCTCCGCCGAGCGGTCCGGCGGATACGGGACCGCGCGCTCGGCCGGTCGGCGCGCGCAGGCAGCCGTTCGCACGATCGACCGGCCGCGGCCCGCCGGTAAGGATTCGGTGACCCCGACTCGTCCTCGGCACGGTCGCCGGAACAGGCGATCACCGGGAGGCCGGGTGGCGCTCTCGACCGATCGCCGGTGGGCTGCGAAACTGTGTGCCGGCCGGTGAGTTGGGGGTTCGATGAGCAACGGGTGGCTGCTGCCCGAGGACGTTCTGCGGGATGCGCCGTCGTACGCGCCCAGACCCGCTGAGCTGGCCGATCTCCAGTTGTTGCTGAGCGGGGCGTACGCACCGCTCACCGGTTTCATGAGCCGGGCCGACCTGGCCTCGCTGAACCGGCGCGGCCGGCTGGCCGACGGCACGCCGTGGCCGGTGCCGGTGACACTCCAGGTGCCGGCGGCGCTCGCCGACGGGCTGGACCCGGCCGACCCGGCCCGCCGGGCGGTGGTGCTCACCGACGGCGAGGGCGCACCGGTGGCGGCGATGGACGTGACCGACGTCTGGCCGGGCCGCGAGGGCATGGTGGGTGTCGGCGGCACGGTGCGCCGCCTGGGCGACGGCGGCCACGGGCCGTTCCAGCGGCTGCGGCGCGGCCCCGACGAGGTACGCGGACTGCTGCCGCCGGGCCGGGTGCTCGGCGTGTTCGCCGACCGTCCCCTGCACCGGCCGCAGCTGGCGCAGATCGCGCACGCGGCCCGTACGCTCGGCGCGCACCTGCTGGTGATGATCCCGGTGGGCGAGGAGTCGATCGGCGGCCTGCCGGCCGAGTCGCTGGTGCGCAGCGTGTTCGCCGCCCGCGACCGGATGCCCCCGGCGACGCTCGTGGCGGTGCCGCTGGCCCGGCGGCGCGACGAGATCAGCGACGCGCTGCTGCGGGCCCGGGTCGCCGCCGCGTACGGCGTGACCCACCTGCTCTCCACCGAGGGCATGCTCTCCGGCGCCGGTCTGCGCGTGCTGGTCCCCCGCGAGCTGGCCTACGACAACCGGGACGGGCAGTGGCGCTGGCGCGAGGACATCCCGCCGCGCAACCGGCGGCTGGCGCTGAGCGCGCGCGAGATCGACGACCTGCTGGACCGGGGTTTCCCGCTGCCCGAGTGGCACACGCCGCCGGCGGTGGCGAAGGAACTGGCCCGGGCGCGCCCGCCGCGGCGGCACCGAGGGCTGGTGATCTTCCTGACCGGCCTGTCCGGCTCGGGCAAGTCGACGATCGCCCGAGGGCTGGCCGACGTGCTCCGCGAGCAGGGCGACCGCACCATCACGCTGCTCGACGGCGACGTGGTGCGGCGGGAACTCTCCGCCGGGCTGGGGTTCAGCAAGGCCGACCGGGATCTCAACGTGCGCCGGATCGGCTGGGTGGCCGCCGAGATCGCCCGGCACCGGGGCGTCGGCATCTGCTGCCCGATCGCGCCGTACGCGGCGGCCCGCGCCACCGCCCGGGAGATGGCGGAGACGGCCGGGGCGGGCTTCCTGCTGGTCCACGTGGCGACGCCGCTGGCGGTGTGTGAGCAGCGCGACCGCAAGGGCCTGTACGCCCGCGCCCGGGCCGGCCTGATCACCGGGATGACCGGCATCGACGACCCGTACGAGGCGCCCACCGACGCCGACCTGGTGGTGGACACCTCGGATCTGAGCGTCGAGGAGGCCATCGGGAAGGTGATGGAGCACCTGACCGAGACCGGCTGGGTGGAGCCCCGCCTCCAGCCCGCGTGACCGCCTGACCGCCGGCCGAGTCCCGGCACTCCAGCACCCTCGACCGCCGTCGTCCGGCTTCCGGACGGCGGCGGTCTCGCATCACCCCTCGTTGCGCGGTAGTGTTCGTCTTTGTTGGAACACGTTCGACCGCGTGGAGCGCCCGCGTGAGTCGGTGAGGCGCGGAGGTGAGCCGGGGATGCTGGCGCGGCAGCGGCAGACGGCCATCCTGGAACGACTGCGCCGCGCCGGCGGCGTCCGGGTCACCGAGCTGGCGGCCGAGTTCGGCGTCTCCGACATGACCATCCGGCGCGACCTGGACACGCTGCACGAGCAGGGCCTGCTCGCCAAGGTGCACGGGGGCGCGACGCCGGCCGGTCCCGGCTCGACCGACGAGCCCGGCTTCCACGCCAAGTCCGTCCGCCAGTCGGCGGAGAAGGCCGCCATCGCCGAGCATGCCGCAGGGCTGGTCCGGCCCGGCGCCGCGATCGCGCTCTCCGCCGGCACCACCACCGCCGAGCTGGCCCGGCGGCTGGTGGACGTGCCCGGCCTCACAGTGGTCACCAACTCGCTGCCGGTGGCGGAGGCCCTGCACGTCGGCGGCCGGCCGGACCAGACGGTGGTGCTCACCGGCGGCGTACGCACACCGTCGGACGCGCTCGTCGGCCCGCTCGCCGTGGCCGCGATCGCCGCGCTCCACCTGGACCTGCTCTTCCTGGGCGTGCACGGGATCAGCGAACGGGCCGGTTTCACCACCCCCAATCTGATGGAGGCGGACACGAACCGGGCGCTCGTGGCAGCGGCGGACCGGCTCGTGGTGCTCGCCGACCACACCAAGTGGGGCACCGTCGGCATCTCGTCGATCGTGCCGCTGGAGGCGGCGGACGTGCTGGTCACCGACGACCGGTTGGCACCCGAGGCCCGACGGGTACTCGACGACAGGGTGGGTGAGCTGGTGACGGTGCCCACGACGAGGGGGGCGGAGTGAAGCGTACGCAGATCGCGCTGGCCGACGGCCGCGAGCTGATCTACTTCGACGAGCGGGACGACGCGGTCCGCGACCAGCCGGACCGGCGGGACCTGCCCCCTCCCCCGCCCGCCTCGCAGCTGCGGTACGACCCGCTGACCGACGAGTGGGTGGCGGTGGCGGTGCACCGGCAGACCCGCACGTTCCTGCCCCCGGCCGACCAGTGCCCGCTGTGCCCGTCCCGCGGTGAGCGGCACAGTGAGATCCCGGCACCCGACTACGACGTGGTGGTCTTCGAGAACCGGTTCCCCTCGCTGAGCCAGCGGGTGGCCGACGAGCCGGCCGAGATCACGCCGTTCACCCCGGTACGCCCCGGACGCGGCAGGTGCGAGGTGGTCTGCTTCACCGACGACCACAACGCCTCCTTCGCCCGCCTCTCCCCGCACCGGGTGCGGACGGTGCTGGACGCGCTCGCCGACCGCACCACCGCACTGAGCGCGCTGCCCGGCGTCGAGCAGGTCTTCCCGTTCGAGAACCGGGGCGTGGAGATCGGGGTGACGCTGCACCACCCGCACGGGCAGATCTACGCGTACCCGTTCGTCACGCCGCGCACCCGGACCATGCTGGCCGCCGCCCGGCGGTACGCCGACCGCACCGGGGGCAACCTCTACGCCGACGTGCTGGCCACCGAACGCGCCTCCGGAGAGCGGGTGGTGACGAGCAACGAGCACTGGACCGCGTACGTCCCGGCGGCGGCGCGCTGGCCGTTCGAGGTGCACGTGGCACCGCACCGGCCGGTGCCGGACATCCCGGCGCTGAACGACGCCGAGCGGGACGCCTTCGGGCCGCTCTACCTGGACCTGCTGCGCCGCTTCGACGGGCTGTTCGACCTGCCGATGCCGTACATCGCGGCCTGGCACCAGGCGCCGGTGCGGATCGACAGGGAGCTGGGCCACCTGCACCTTCAGCTGTTCAGCATCCGGCGGGCCAAGGACAAGCTGAAGTACCTCGCCGGGTCGGAGTCCGGCATGGGCGTGTTCATCAACGACATCGCCCCGGAACGCGCCGCCGAACTGCTCCGCGCCGCATGAAAGGAAGGGCCCCTTGTTAACGCCTGCGGTAGAGGAAGGGCCCCTTCTTAACAGCCGCGGCCCGAGCAGGGGGCGCGGGGGGCCCGGGACAGGACCCCCCGCAGGGAAGGGACGGCTGGCTGCGCTCAGCAGCCTCGAAGGTCGGCCGGCCGGCGCGCGGCCACGGCCCACCTTCATGGACGCGACTGGCATCTCGTCCACCTTGTCAACGAGGGCGCACCGAACGAGGTCACGCCGCCCCGGCGGGCCTGAGGTGTTAAAAAGGGCCCCTTCTACAACGCGAGGCGTTAAGAAGGGGCCCTTCCTTGCACGTCAGGCGGCGAGCTTGCGCGCCAGGTTCTCGTCGAGCGCGTTCATGAACTCGTCGGTGGTCAGCCACGGGGCGTCCCGCGAAATGAGCAGCGCGAGGTCCTTGGTCATCTGGCCACCCTCGACGGTGTCCACGATGACCTTCTCCAGCGTGTCGGCGAACTCGGTGACCGCCGGGGTGCCGTCCAGCTTGCCCCGGTGGGCCAGGCCCCGGGTCCAGGCGTAGATCGAGGCGATCGGGTTGGTCGAGGTCTTCTCGCCCTTCTGGTACTGCCGGTAGTGCCGCGTGACGGTGCCGTGGGCGGCCTCGGCCTCGACGGTGCGGCCGTCCGGGGACAGCAGCACCGAGGTCATCAGGCCGAGCGAGCCGAAGCCCTGCGCGACGGTGTCGGACTGCACGTCACCGTCGTAGTTCTTGCAGGCCCAGACGTATCCGCCCTCCCACTTGAGCGCGGCGGCGACCATGTCGTCGATCAGCCGGTGCTCGTAGGTGAGGCCGGCGGCCTCGAACTCGGCCTTGAACTCGTTCTCGAACACCTCGGCGAAGATGTCCTTGAACCGGCCGTCGTACGCCTTGAGGATGGTGTTCTTGGTCGACATGTAGACCGGGTAGCCGCGGTCCAGGCCGTACCGGAACGAGGCGCGGGCGAAGTCCCGGATCGACTCGTCGTAGTTGTACATGCCCATGGCGATGCCGCCGCCGGGGAAGTTGGCGACCTCCATCTCCATCGGGGTGCCGCCGTCGGCCGGGGTGTAGGTGATGGTCACAGTGCCGGGGCCGGGGACGACGAAGTCGGTGGCCTTGTACTGGTCGCCGTGCGCGTGCCGGCCGATGATGATCGGCTTGGTCCAGCCCGGGACGAGCCGCGGCACGTTCGACATGATGATCGGCTCGCGGAAGACCACGCCGCCGAGGATGTTGCGGATGGTGCCGTTCGGCGACCGCCACATCTTCTTCAGGCCGAACTCCTCCACCCGGGCCTCGTCCGGGGTGATGGTGGCGCACTTGACGCCGACGCCGTGCTCCTTGATGGCGTTGGCGGCGTCGACCGTGACCTGGTCGTCGGTGGCGTCACGGTGCTGGATCGACAGGTCGTAGTAGTGCAGGTCGACGTCGAGGTAGGGCAGGATCAGCTGCTCCCGGATCTGCTTCCAGATGATCCGGGTCATCTCGTCGCCGTCGATCTCCACGACCGGGTTGTTTACCTTGATCTTCGCCATCGGCCGGCGCTCCTCTCGGGGGACACGTGCTCAAGCAGTACGAGCGTACTGGAAACTGACCGGCAGTCCCCAGGCGGCCCGGGTGGACCGCCGGAAAAGCGGGCTGCGCCGCGCCTCGGCCCGCTGGCATCATCGTCCGATGCCGCGCAGCCGCACCCTCGGGTCTATCACGGTCACCGCGCTCTCCGACGGCGAGGGGCCCTTCTTCCAGCCCCGCGGCGAGGCGTTTCCCGACGCCACGGAAGCGCACTGGCAGGCGGCCGACCGGCTCGATCGGGGCGCCGTCACCGACGACGGCCGGTGGTGGCTGCGGTTCCGCGCGTTCGCGGTGCGGGCCGGCGACGGGCCGGTCACGCTCGTCGACGCCGGCATCGGCCCGGCCGACTCCCTCGCCGCGAGCTGGGCGCCGGTGCCGGGCCGGCTGCCGGCCGAGCTGGCCGCGGCCGGGATCGACCCGGCCGACGTGCGCACCGTGGTCCTCACCCATCTGCACACCGATCACGTGGGCTGGGCCGGCGCGCTGTTCCCGAACGCGGACCACCTGATCCAGCGCGCCGAGGTGGACGCGCTGGAGCTGTTCCACCCGGAACTGCCGGCCCGGCTGCTGAGGCCGTTGCGCGCCGCCGGCCGGCTGCGGGTGGTCGACGGCGAGACGCCCCTCACCCCGGGGGTACGGCTGCTGCACACGCCCGGCCACACGCCGGGTCACCAGTCGGTGCTGGTCGAGGCGGGCGACGACCGCCTCCTGATCACCGGCGACCTGCTCGTGCACGCGATCCAGTTGGTCGACCCGGAGCTGGCGTACGCCCACGAGGAGGACCAGCCCACGGCCCGTCACTCCCGGCAGCACCTGCTCACGTCCCTCTCCCCCACCGTCCTGGCCACTCCCCACCTGACCGCCCCCTTCACCCCCCATCCCCTCCCCGGATGATCATGAGGTTGGCGGCGTATTCGATCTCCAATTCCGCCGTCAACTTCATGATCGACGGGGAGAACCGCGGGTGGGACGGCAGAAGGCCCGCCGGCGGAGCCGGCGGGCCTTCGACGCTGTGGGACGGGCGTCACATGCTGGCGACGTCGCCCTGCTTGGCGCGGACCGCCTCGGCGGCCTCCTTCAGCGCGGCCAGCTCGTCGGCGTCCAGGTCGGTCTCGACGACCCGCTTCACACCCTCGGCGCCGATCTCGGCCTCGACGCCCAGGTAGACGCCGGAGATGCCGTACTCGCCGTCGACCCAGGCGCAGACCGGCATGACGGCGCCGGAGTCCTCGGCCACTGCCTTCGCCATCCGGGCCGCGGCGGCGGACGGGGCGTAGTACGCGGAACCGGTCTTGAGCAGCGCGACGACCTCGGCGCCACCGTTGCGGGTCTTGACGACCAGCTCCTCGATCTGCTCGGCCGGCATGACGTCACGCAGCGGCTTGCCGTTCACCGTGCTCTTGGACGGCACCGGGACCATCGTGTCGCCGTGCGAGCCGAGCGTCAGGGTCCGTACCGACTTCACCGGCACGCTCAGCGCCTCGGCGACGAAGTTGGTGAAGCGGGCGGTGTCCAGCATGCCCGCCTGGCCGAGCACCCGGTTCTTGGGGAACTGAGTGGCGAGCTGGGCCAGCGCGGTCATCTCGTCGAGCGGGTTGGACACCACGATGACGACGGCGTTCGGGGCGTACTTGGCGACGTTCTCGGCGACCTGCCGGACGATCTTGGCGTTGGTCTCCAGCAGGTCCATCCGGCTCATGCCCGGCTTGCGCGGCAGGCCGGCGGTGATGACGACGACGTCCGAGCCCTCGATGGCCTCGTAGCCCTCGCCGTTCGGGCCGGTGGTGACGCCGACGACCTTGGTCTCGAAGCCCTCGACCGCGCGGGACTGGTTGAGGTCGAGCGCGAGACCCGCCGGCTTGCCCTCCACGATGTCGGTGATCACGACGGTGTCGAAGACGTCGTACTCGGCCAGGCGCTGTGCGGTGGTCGAGCCGTAGAAGCCGGCGCCGACGACAGTGACCTTCTTACCCATGGTCGTCCCACTCCCTGATACCAGTCGGTTTTCCGGACCGTATCAGCCATCCTGGCACCGATCGGGTCAGGGGCGGACGGTTATGACCTGGGTGGGTGTCAGGCGGTCCGCTCGGCCCGTTCGACCACGTTCGTCAGCAGCATCGCCCGGGTCATCGGGCCGACGCCGCCGGGCATCGGCACCAGCTTGCCGGCGACCTCGGCCACCTCCGGGTCGACGTCGCCGGTGTAGCGGCCCTTGCCGTCCTCGCCGATGACCCGGGTGATGCCGACGTCCACCACCGTCGCGCCCGGGTTGATCATGTCGGCGGTGAGCAGCCCGGGCACGCCCGCGGCGACGATGACGACGTCGGCTGCGCGGGTGTGCGCGGCCAGGTCGAGCGTGCCGGTGTGGCAGAGCGTCACTGTGGCGTTCTCGCTGCGCCGGGTCAGCAGCAGGCCCAGCGGGCGGCCGACCGTGTTGCCCCGGCCGACGACAGCCACGTTCGCGCCGCGCAGCGGCACGTCGTGCCGGCGCAGCAGCTCCACGATGCCGCGCGGGGTGCAGGGCAGCGGCGCGTCGTACCCGAGGACGAGCCGGCCCAGGTTGACCGGGTGCAGCCCGTCGGCGTCCTTGTCCGGGTCGATCGACTCCAGCGCGCGCTGGGTGTCGAGGTGCCCGGGGAGCGGGAGCTGGACGATGTAGCCGTGGCAGGCCGGGTCGGCGTTCAGCTCGGCCAGCGCCGCGTCGAGCTGCTCCTGGCTGGCGTCGGCCGGCAGTGCGACCCGCAGCGAGGCGATGCCGACCTCGGCGCAGTCACGGTGCTTGCCGTTGACGTACGCCTGGGAGCCGGGGTCCTCCCCGACCAGCACGGTGCCGAGGCCGGGGGTGATGCCGCGTTCCGCGAGCGCCTTCACCCGGGCCCGTAGCTCGTCCTTGATCTCCGCCGCGGTGGCCTTGCCGTCCAGGATCGTCGCCGTCACGTCGTGATCGTCTCACGGCTGCGGGCGGGCCCGGACGACGACGGCCGACGATCACGCTGCGCAACGTGCCCTAACTCACGGAGAGTGACCAGTCACCGTGACACGGCGGCCCTGACACGCCCGGACGGGCAGGGACCGGACAGGCGGGCCGGACGTCGCAGACGCGCTTGACCGACCTCGAACGGACCACCAGGGGCGAACAAAAGGCCAGGTAGGGGCGGTGTTTAGCACGCGCGGACAGCAGCGGCAAGGCCCGCCGAACACGATCCGTCATCAGTTGACCACGCACTAGTTGTCGACGGGCCGGATGGCGACCTACCGTTACCGCTCGTTGCGCAGAGTCACCCAGCGCCGGGACGACCGCGCAGCGTGAGGAGATGAGGAGACTCCATGCGTGTTCGTAGGCTCGCGGCCTGGGCCGCGCTCCCGCTCGCGGTGACGCTCGGCCTGACGGCCTGCGGCTCGGGCGGTGGCGGCGGCGGTGCCGGCGACTCCGATGCGGCCGTGCGGATCGAGATCGCCGAGCCGCAGCACCTCGTGCCCACCAACACCAACGAGACGAGCGGCTCCCAGGTCCTGTCGGCCCTGTTCAGCCCGCTCGTCGACTACGACGAGGCGAACAAGCCGCACGAGGTGGCGGCCGACTCGGTGACGACGTCCGACAACAAGGTCTGGACGGTCAAGCTGAAGCCCGGCTACACGTTCCACAACGGCGAGAAGGTCACCGCCGACAACTACATCGACGCCTGGAACTACGGCGCGTACGCGCCGAACGGCCAGAACTCCAGCTACTTCTTCGAGAAGGTGGCCGGCTACGACGACCTCCAGGGCGAGAGCCCGAAGGCGACGACGATGAGCGGCCTGAAGAAGGTCGACGACCTGACCTTCACCGTGACGCTCAGCCAGCCGTACGTGGACTTCAAGTCCATGCTCGGCTACACCGCCTTCTACCCGCTGCCCAAGGCGGCCTTCTCCGCCCCGGGCGTGCTCGCCGAGGGCTACGAGCAGGCGCCGATCGGCCAGGGCCCGTTCAAGATGAAGGGCAGCTGGCAGCACGACGCCAAGGTCGAGGTGGAGCGCTACGACGCGTTCCCGGGCCAGCAGCCCAAGGTCGGCGGCGTCGAGTTCCGCATCTACCAGCAGCCGACCGCGGCGTACGCGGACGTGCTGTCGGACAACCTCGACGTGATCAAGACGATCCCGACCGAGAACCTGTCGACCGCCTCGACCGACCTGGGCGACCGCTTCCAGCAGAGCCCGGCCTCGTCGCTGCAGGTGCTGGCCTTCCCGACGTTCCAGGAGGAGTTCAGCAAGCCCGAGGTGCGCAAGGCGATCTCGATGGCGATCGACCGGGACGAGATCACCAAGTCGATCTTCAAGGACTCGCAGCAGCCGGCTCGCTCGTTCGTCTCGCCGGTGGTCGCCGGTTACCGGGAGAACACCATCGGCACGGCGGGCGCGTTCGACCCGGTCAAGGCCAAGGCCATGTACGAGGCCGCGGGCGGCCCGAAGAAGATCGAGCTGTCCTACAACGGCGACGGCGGCCACAAGGACTGGATCGACGCCACGTGCAACCAGCTCAAGGCCAACCTGGGTGTGGAGTGCGTGGGCACCGCCGAGCCGAAGTTCGCGGACCTGCTGACCAAGCTCAAGCAGAAGCAGCCGGTCGGCCTGTTCCGGATGGGCTGGGTCATGGACTACCCGTCCATGGAGAACTACCTCGGCCCGCTGTACAGCACCACCGGCTCGTCGAACTACTACGGCTACAGCAACCCGGAGTTCGACAAGCTGCTCGCGGAGGGCGCCCGCGCGGCGACCGAGGACGAGGCGATCAAGAAGTACCAGGCGGCGGAGGACCTGCTCGCGCAGGACATGCCGGTGATCCCGCTGCGGTACGGGCAGAACAACTTCGGCCACTCGACCAAGGTCAAGAACGTCCACGTGGACCTCTTCGACCGGGTGGATCTGCTGAAGATCGAACGCGCCTGACACCCCGCTGACGGGCCGGGCCACCCCCACCGGGTGGCCCGGCCCTCGCATTGGCACGTATTTAGCCTGGTTTCGGCAGACTTGCCAGCATGCTCCGCTTCATCCTGCGGCGACTGCTCCAGATGGTCCTCGCCTTCTTCGGGACCACGCTGATCGTCTACGCGTTGATGTTCGCCGGGCAGGGCGACCCGATCCAGGCCCTCGCCGGGGAGCGGCCGGTCACCGCCGCGCAGCGGGCCTACCTGACCGAGAAGTACCACCTGGACGCGACGGGTGTCGGCGGCTTCTTCTACCGCTACTTCGACTACCTGGGCGGCCTGGTCCAGGGCGACCTCGGGCAGTCGCTGACCGGGCGGCAGATCAGCGACATCCTCGCCGCCGCCTGGCCGGTCACCCTGAAGCTCGCCGTGATCGCGATGGCCGTGACGGTGATCTTCGGGGTCACCGCCGGCGTGATCGCGGCGATCCGCCGCTCCGGCGTGTTCGACCACGCCACGCTCGTGCTCACGCTGCTGGTGCTCGGCATCCCCACCATCGTGCTGGCCCCGCTGGCGCAGTACTTCCTCGGCGTACGCTGGCCGATCTTCCCGCCCACCGCCGGAGCGCAACCCTCCTTCTACGCGTTGCTGCTGCCCGGCATCGTGCTCGGCTCGTTGTCGCTGGCCACCGCGCTGCGGCTGACCCGTACCTCGGTGACCGAGAACCTGCGCGCCGACTACGTCCGCACCGCCCGGTCCAAGGGCCTGCGGCGGCGCCGCATCGTCGGCGTGCACGTGCTGCGCAACTCGCTCATCCCGGTGGTCACCTTCCTCGGCGTCGAGCTGGGCAACCTGATGGGCGGCGCGATCATCACCGAGGGCGTGTTCAACGTCCCGGGCGTCGGCTTCAACCTGTTCCGCGGCATCCGCACCGAGGACGGCCCGCTTGTCGTCGGCATCGTCAGCGTGCTCGTCGTGGTCTACCTGCTGTCCAACCTGGTGGTGGACGTGCTCTACGCCGTCCTCGACCCGAGGATCCGCTATGAGTGAGCGCAGCGAGGTGCCGCAGTGAGCGACTTCGAGACGGTGGCGGCTACCGAGAACCAGGCCGCGCGGCGCGGCGTGTCAGGCGAACCGGGCACGCCCGGGCGTGCAGGGCGGCCGGACCGGGCCCGCAGCCTGGCCGGTGACGCCTGGCGGGACCTGCGCCGCAACCCGGTCTTCTGGATCAGCCTGCTCCTGGTGGTGCTGGTCGCCGCGATGGCCGTGGCACCCGGGCTGTTCGCCGCCAACGACCCGCGCGACTGCGTGCTGTCCCGGCAGCACGCCGGGCCGTCCGGCGGGGCGATCTTCGGGTACGACTTCCAGGGCTGCGACACGTTCGCCCGCGCGGTCTACGGCGCCCGCGCCTCGCTGCTCGTGGGCGCGTTCTCCGCGCTGATCACCGGCGTGATCGCGCTCGTCGTCGGCATGCTCGCCGGCTACTTCGGCGGGTGGGTCGACGCGGTGCTGTCCCGGGTGATCGACATCGTGCTCGGCATCCCGCTGCTGCTGGCCGCGATCGTGCTGCTCAAGCGCGTCAGCACCAGCGGCGACACGGTACGGCTGTTCGCGGTGATCCTCGTCCTGGCGCTGCTCGGGTGGACCACGGCGGCCCGGGTGGTCCGCTCCTCGGTGATCACCGCCCGGGAGCAGGACTACGTGGCCGCAGCCCGGATGCTCGGGGCCGGCAACGGCCGGATCATGTGGCGGCACATCCTGCCGAACGCGCTCGCCCCGGCCATCGTGGTGCTCACCATCGCGCTCGGGTCGTTCATCGCGGCCGAGGCGACGCTGAGCTTCCTCGGCATCGGCCTGAAGGCGCCGACCATCTCCTGGGGCATCGACATCGACGCCGGCCGGGTGCACATGCGCGAGTCGGCGACACCGCTGATCGTGCCGTCGACGTTCCTGGCCCTGACCGTGCTCGCCTTCATCATGCTCGGCGACGCGATCCGCGACGCCTTCGACCCGAAGCTGCGGTGACTTCCTCATGACGCAGAACGCGGTCCGGCCCACGCCGGCCTCACCCACGCCGCCCGGCGGGCACCTGCTGGAGGTACGGGACCTGCACGTCGAGTTCCGCACCCGCGAGGGCGTGGCCCGGGTGATCAACGGGGTGACGTACCACCTGGACGCCGGTGAGACGCTCGCGGTGCTGGGCGAGTCCGGCTCCGGCAAGTCCGTCACCGCCCAGGCGATCATGGGCATCCTGGACACCCCGCCCGCGTACGTGCGCGCCGGGCAGATCCTCTACCAGGGGCGGGACCTGCTCACCCGCCCGGAGGAGGAGCGCCGGCAGATCCGCGGCGCCGAGATCGCGATGATCTTCCAGGACGCGTTGTCGGCGTTGAACCCGGTCTTCCCGGTCGGCTGGCAGATCGGCGAGTCGCTGCGCGAGCGGGCCGGGATGTCGCGGGCCGACGCGCGCAGGCGCACCGTCGAACTGATGGACCTGGTCCGGATCCCGGCCGCGGCGAAGCGGCTCGGCGACTACCCGCACCAGTTCTCCGGCGGCATGCGGCAACGCGTCATGATCGCGATGGCGCTGGCGCTGGACCCGAAGGTGCTGATCGCCGACGAGCCGACCACCGCGCTGGACGTCACGGTGCAGGCGCAGATCATGGACCTCCTGGCCGACCTGCGCCGGGATCTCGGCATGGCGCTCGTCCTGATCACCCACGACCTGGGCGTGGTCGCCGGCGTCGCCGACCGGATCGCGGTCATGTACGCGGGCCGCATCGTCGAGCACGCCGACGTGCATGCGCTGTACCGGGCGCCGGCCCACCCGTACACGAAGGGGTTGCTGGAGTCGATCCCGCGCCTGGACGTGCGCGGCCAGGCGCTGTCCAGCATCCGCGGGCTGCCGCCGAACCTGATGGCGATCCCGTCCGGCTGCCCGTTCCACCCCCGGTGCCCGTACGTCCAGCCGGTCTGTGTGGACGAGGTGCCGCACGACCTGGTGCTCGGCGACGGGCGGACCAGCGCGTGCCACTTCGCCCAGGAGGTGCACGATGACCGCGACGGCTGAACCCGCCAAGGTGCGCGGCGAGACGATCCTCGCCGTCGACCAGTTGGTCAAGCACTTCCCGATCAGCCAGGGCGTGCTGTTCAAGAAGACCATCGGCCAGGTCAAGGCGGTCGACGGCGTCTCGTTCGAGCTGCGGCGCGGTGAGACGCTCGGCGTGGTCGGCGAGTCCGGGTGCGGCAAGTCCACGCTGGCCCGGCTGCTCATGCGCCTGGAGACGCCGACCGCCGGGCGGGTCACGCTGGAGGGGCGCGACCTGCTCCGGGCGGCAGGGGCGGACCTGCGCCGGCTGCGGCGGAACATGCAGATGGTGATGCAGGACCCGTACACCTCGCTGAACCCGCGCATGACTGTCGGCGACATCATCGGCGAGCCGTTCGAGATCCACCCGGAGGCGGCACCGAAGCGCAGCCGGCGGCAGCGGGTGCAGGAGCTGCTGGACGTGGTCGGGCTCAACCCGGAGCACGTCAACCGCTACCCGCACCAGTTCTCCGGCGGTCAGCGGCAGCGCATCGGCATCGCCCGGGCGCTCGCGCTGCGGCCCGAGATCATCGTCTGCGACGAGCCGGTGTCGGCCCTGGACGTCTCCATCCAGGCCCAGGTGATCAACCTGCTGGAGCAGCTCCAGGACGAGCTGGGGCTGTCGTACATCTTCATCGCCCACGACCTGTCGGTGGTCCGGCACATCTCCGACCGGGTGGCGGTGATGTACCTGGGCCGGATCGTGGAGATCGGCACCGAGGAGCAGATCTACCAGCGCGCGACCCACCCGTACACCCAGGCGCTGCTGTCGGCGGTGCCGGTGCCCGACCCGGAGGCCCGCGACCGGCGGACCATCATCCGGCTCACCGGCGACGTGCCGAGCCCGGCCGAGCCGCCGTCCGGCTGCCACTTCCGGACCCGCTGCTGGAAGGCCGAGGAGGTCTGCGCGACGCAGGACCCGCAGGCGGTACCGCGCGCGGCGGACCCGCACCCCAGCGCCTGCCACTTCGCCGAGGTACGCACCGAGGCGTGACGACGAAGGCCCCGTCCCCCGGAGGAAGAGGGGGCGGGGCCTCCGATGCGGGCACGCGTGCGGAAGGCGGACCCGGGACGAACCCGAGGCGGCCCGGCGGCGTGAGGCGCGCCGCCGTACCGGTGGACGGCAGCTCGCGGCGGAGACCGCCGGGTCGACGCGGCGGTGTCCGGTGCGGCGCGAGCGCGCGTCCCGGGTGCGGGCTGCGGGTTCGGTGCGGCTCAGGCGGCCGGCGGGGCGCGCGCGGCGAGCGGGCCGCGCGGCGGCAGCGGCACGACAGGCGGCCGGGGCGCGGGCACGACCGGCTCCGGCACCGCCGGACCGGCCACGCGCGGGAGCGCGGCCGGGGCCAGGTCGTCCGGTCCGTCGGCGTAGCCGAGACCGCCGCCGTGGTCGTGCCACGGCCCGGCGGCAAGCTCCGACCAGGAGATTCGGGGGTACGCGGCACGCAGCGCGGCCGGGCTCGTTCCGCTCGCCGAGGCGGCGGCCGGCGCGGCGGCGAGCGCTTCGGCGGGTGGTGCGACGTCGGGAGCGGGCCGCGCGGCGGCGAGCGCTTCGACGATCGGGGCGACGGCCGGTGCGGTGACGGCGGGTGCGGCTGCCGCTCCCAGTCCGGCCAGGACGAACGCCAGCGTGACGACGACGGCGGTCAACCGGTCGCGAACGCGCATGGCACACCTGCCGGGCTCACAGACAGCGGAGACGCTCGATCGTCGCCGCGCACACGCTAGCAACCGCCTCCCGCGGCGGGCAACGGCACGACGTCCGGGTGCGTCAGTCGTCGGATGGACGACCGACGCACCCGGAGGCCGGACTCGTCAGTGGAAGAAGTGCCGGGTGCCGGTGAGGTACATGGTCACGCCGGCCGCCTTGCAGGCCGCGATGGTCTCCTCGTCCCGGATCGATCCACCCGGCTGAACGATCGCCCGCACCCCGGCGTCGATGAGGATCTGCGGACCGTCGGCGAACGGGAAGAACGCGTCCGAGGCGCAGACCGAGCCGCGGGCCCGCTCGTCACCGGCCCGGCTGACCGCCAGCCGCGCCGAGTCCACCCGGTTGACCTGGCCCATGCCGACACCGACGGTGGCGCCGTCGCGGGCCAGCAGGATCGCGTTGCTCTTGACCGCGCGGACCGCCCGCCAGGCGAACGCCAGGTCGCGCAGCGTCGCCTCGTCGGCCGGGTCGCCGGTCGCGAGCGTCCAGCCGGACGGGTCGTCGCCGGGCGCGTCGACGGCGTCCCGCGTCTGCACCAGCACGCCACCGCTGACCTGCCGCCACTCCGCGGGCCGCACGGCGAACTCGGGCGCCCGCAGCAGGCGGAGGTTCTTCTTGGCCCGCAGCAGCTCCAGCGCGTCCGCGTCGAAGCCGGGCGCCACGAGCACCTCGGTGAAGATCTCCGCGACCTGGCCGGCCATCGCCGCGTCGACCGGCCGGTTCACCGCGATCACGCCGCCGAACGCGGAGACCGGGTCGCAGGCGTGCGCCTTTCGGTGCGCCTCGGCCACGTCCGCACCGACGGCGATGCCGCACGGGTTGGCGTGCTTGATGATCGCCACCGCCGGCTGGTCCGCGAAGTCGTTGGCGGCCCGCCAGGCGGCGTCCGCGTCGACGTAGTTGTTGTAGGACATCTCCTTGCCGTGCAGCTGCTCGGCCTGGGCCAGCCCGGCCGGCGCGCCCGGGTCGGTGTAGAGCGCCGCCGCCTGGTGCGGGTTCTCGCCGTACCGCAGCACCGCCTGGCGGCGCAGTGCCAGCCCGGCGAACTCCGGCCAGCCGTCCTCGACCGGCGACACGGTGGTGGCGAACCAGTCGGCCACCGCGACGTCGTAGTCGGCGATGTCGGCGAACGCGCGGGCCGCCAGCGCCCGGCGCCGGGCCGGCGTGAAGCCGCCCTCGGCGAGCGCGGCCACCACCGCCGGGTACGCGGCCGGGTCGGTCACCACCGCCACCGAGGCGTGGTTCTTCGCCGCGGCCCGCACCATCGCCGGACCGCCGATGTCGATCTGCTCGACGCACTCGTCGGTGTCGGCGCCGGAGGCGACGGTGGCCTGGAACGGGTACAGGTTGGAGACCAGCAGGTCGATGCCGGCGATGCCGTGCTCGTCGAGCTGCGCGGCGTGCGCGTCCTTGCGCAGGTCGGCGAGGAGGCCGCCGTGGATCTTCGGGTGCAGCGTCTTGACCCGCCCGTCGAGGATCTCCGGGAAGCCGGTGACCTGCTCGACCGGCGTCACCGGCACCCCGGCGCCGGAGATCGTCGACGCGGTGCTCCCGGTCGACACGATCTCCACGCCGGCCTCGTGCAGGGCGCGGGCCAGCTCGGCCAGGCCGGTCTTGTCGTAGACGCTGACCAGCGCGCGCCGGATCGGGCGGCGGCCGGCGTCCTCAGTGGCGTTCACGGGATGGTGACCTTTCTGCCGGTGATCGTCCAACCTTCACGGACCAGGCGGCCGACCTGCTCGACGAGCTGGCGCCGCTCGGCGGACTTGATGCGCTCGGTGAGCGTGTCCTCGTCGTCGTCGTCCTGCACCGGCACGGCGACCTGGGCCACGATCGGGCCGGTGTCCATGCCGGCGTCGACGAAGAACAGGGTGGCCCCGGTGACCTTGACGCCGTACGCCAGCGCGTCGCGGGGGCCGTGGATGCCGGGGAACGCCGGCAGCAGCGTGTTGTGCGTGTTGAGGTAGCGGTCGCCGAACGCGGCCAGGAACTCCGGACCGACCAGCTTGAGGAACCCGGCGCTGATGACCAGGTCGGGCCGGTGCTCGGCGACCCGCGCGGCGAGCGCCTTGTCCCAGTCGGCGCGGGTGGGGTGGTCCTTGACGCGCTCGACGAAGGACGGCACACCGGCTGCGGCGGCCCGGTCCAGGCCGGCGATCCCGTCCCGGTCGGCGCCGACGGCGACCACCCGGGCGCCGTACCCGGGGTCGGCGGTGGCGTCCAGCAGCGCCTGGAGGTTGCTGCCGGAACCGGAGACGAGGACGACGAGGCGGGCGACGGACGCGGGCTCGGTCACCGGGCAACCCTATCGGGCAGGTCAGGCGGCCCGGCCGCGGGGCGGCGGCTCATCGGGTGACCTCCCCGGTGGCGTGATCGCGGTACGCTGCCGGTCGCCCGGTGTCCGGCCCCGTGCCCGGCCCGCACCCCCAGTGAACCCGGCACGCCGCGTGCCACCGGACCGAGGAGTACTTCGAATGCAGCCCGGATACCCCCCGCAGCAGCCGCAGCAGATCGACAACAACATGACGATGTCCATCGTCGCGATCTTCCTGTTCTGGCCGCTCGCGATCCCGGCCATCATCAACGCGTCGAAGGTCAACCCGCTGATCCAGCAGGGTGACTACGCGGGCGCCCAAGCCGCCGCCGCCGAGTCCAAGAAGTGGTCCAAGTGGGCCCTCATCGTCGGCCTGATCTGGATCGGCATCATCGTGGTGGGATGTTGCCTCCTCGGCGGCCTTGCTGGTCTCGCCGGCAACAGCGGCAGCAACTGACCGACAACCCGAACCGATCTGAGGAGCACCAGACATGCAGCCCGGTTACCCCGGACAGGACCCGTACGGCCAGCAGCCGAACCAGGACCCGAACGCGCAGCCGCACGACCCGTATGCCCAGCCGCCGCAGGCCCCGCAGTACGGCCAGCAGCCCCCGTACGGGCAGCAGCCGCAGTACGGCCAGCAGCCGACCTCGGGCCAGCCGTACGGCCAGCCCACGTCGGGTCAGCCCGCCTACGGCCAGGACCCGTACGCGCAGCAGCAGCCGTACGGCGCCGCGCCGCAGTACCCGGCCGCCGGCTACCCCAGCGGCCCGGGGCAGGGTCAGAACAACACCATGGGCCTGGCCGGCATGATCGTCGGCATCGCGTCGATCGTGCTCGGCCTGTGCTGCCCGCTGCTGGGCGTCCCGGCCGGCATCGTCGCCGTCGTCCTCGGCGTGCTGGGCCAGAAGAAGGTCCAGGCCGGTGAGGCCAGCAACGCCGGCCAGGCCCGGGCCGCCCTGATCTGCGGTGCCGTCGGCGTGGTCGTCGGCATCGTCAGCGCCATCGCGGGCGCGGCGATCAACATGAACAACTTCGGCGCCTGACCGGCGTCCGACGAGGGGCGTCCACCATCCGGTGGGCGCCCCTCTCGCGTTCCCGAGCCGCGCCGCGAGGTCAGCGGGGAGCCGGGGTGGCGCGGGGCGGAGGGGTCGGGCGGGTCAGCGTGCGGGTGGCGGCGGCGCCGAGCGCCGCGCCCACCCCGATCACGAGCGTGGCCACCGCGGCCACCGCCCACGGTGACGGCCCGACCTCGGCCAGCCGGCCACCGCCGAGCGACCCGCCGGAGGCCGCCGCGAACAGCCCCAGCAGCGCGCCCGCGACCGGTCCGGCGAGCGCGGCCGGCAGCAGCAGCGCCGGCCAGCCCGCCTCGGTGCGTTCCTCGGCCGCCACGCGCAGCAGCCGCCGGGCCAGCAGCCAGCCGGCCGCCATGGCGGCCAGCACCGGCACGGCCAGCAGCGCGCCACCGAGCCCGTCCATCGGGCCGCGCGGCAGGCCCGCCAGCAGCGGTACGGCCGGCAGCGCGCCCACGGAGACCTCACTCGTGCGGACGGCGGTGTCGGTGCCGACCGCGAACCCGGGGCCGAGCAGGTAGCTCGCCGACCAGGCGGTCGCGTTCGGCGCGTAGGCGAGGCTGACCAGTGTGATGCCCGCCTGACCGGCCACCCCGGTCCGGTACGCCCCGATCATGTCGGCCGCGTCGCCGCCACCGGTGGCCACCGCCAGCCCGGCCGCACCGGCACCCGCGCCGCACAGCAGCAGCGCCGCCACCAGTCCGGTACGCAGACCGTCGCGCACCGGCGGTGGGCAGCGCTCGGCCAGCAGCGCCCAGACACCTGTGGTGCGCAGCGCGCCGACCAGGGCGGCGGGTACGCCGAACGCGGCGAACGTGAGCGCGGCGGTGACCGGGGAGACCCGCAGGCCGCCCGCGTCGACAGCGAACGCGGCGAGCGCGCCGAGCAGCGCGTACCCGATGCCGACGGCGACCGCGACGGTGAGCGCCTGGCGGGGTGACCCGGCCCCGCGCGCGCCGACGGCCCGGCTGACGTGCACCCCGGCGCGGGTGAGCCGCCAGACGACGAGCGCGCTCAGCGCGAGCGGCGCCAGGCCGAGCGGCCCGGCGGTGGTCTGCAACGGCACCCCGTGCCCGAGCAGCCAGCCGGCCAGGCCGGCGCGCAACGCGCCGCCGAACGATCCGGCGTCCTCGCTGAGCTGGGCGAGGCCCAGCACGGCGGACACCGGCAGCCAGGAGGTCAGCGCCGCCCAGAGCGCGGCCACCCCGGCGGCGACCGGCAGCGGGGCCCGGCTGCGGGGCTCCTCACCCGATCGGGGTGCGGGCACCCGCGCGGCCGGGCGGGCACGGCCGGGCGGCCGGGCGCCGGCGGGGGGACCGGTGGCCGGACGGCGGGGCTGGTCAGGGGTGACGCGTGACATCGTGTCTACTCTGGCACGCCGCGGGAAGGACGGCAGTCCGATACCGGGTCGGCAGCGTGGCGAGTTCGCCGAACCCCGGTCCCGCGGTGGTGATCCGGTCTAGCCTCGGCCTCAGACGCGACCGTTCCCGTCGCGGCGCCGACCGCTCGGAGGAAGCCGTGCACGCTCCGTATCCGCCGCCCCCGCCGCCACCGGCCGTCGGCCGGGACCGGACCACGCTCTGGGGCGTCCTCGGCATCGTCTTCGGCCTGCTCTGCTGCGGGATCCTGGGCATCGTCTTCGGCGCGCTGTCGATCCGCGACGCCCGGCGCAACGGCCGGTCGCAGTTGCTCGGCTGGCTGGCCATCGCGTTCGGCGTGATCAACATCGTCGCCAGCGCCATCGTGCGCGCCCGGGGCAACTCGTACTACCCGTACTGGTATCGCTGAACGCGAGGGGGCCGACCGGTTCCCCGGTCGACCCCCTCGACACGTCGCTCGACCGCTCAGCGGCCGGACATGATCTCCCGCATCAGGTTGGCGGTCTCGGTCGGGGTCTTGCCGACCTTGACGCCCACCGCCTCCAGCGCCGCCTTCTTGGCGTCGGCGGTGCCCGCCGAGCCCGAGATGATCGCGCCGGCGTGGCCCATGGTCTTGCCGGGCGGGGCGGTGAAGCCGGCGATGTAGCCGACCACCGGCTTGGTGACGTTGGCCTTGATGAACTCGGCCGCCCGCTCCTCGGCGTCGCCACCGATCTCACCGATCATGACGATCGCGTCGGTCTCCGGGTCCGCCTCGAAGGCGGCCAGGGCGTCGATGTGGGTGGTGCCGATGATCGGGTCACCGCCGATGCCGACGCAGGTGGAGAAGCCGATGTCGCGCAGCTCGTACATCATCTGGTAGGTCAGCGTGCCGCTCTTGCTGACCAGGCCGATCCGGCCGGAGCCGGTGATGTCGGCCGGGATGATGCCGGCGTTCGACGCGCCCGGCGAGGCGATGCCCGGGCAGTTCGGGCCGATGATCCGGGTGCGCTCGCCCTGGGCCCGGTTGTACGCCCAGAACGCGGCGGTGTCGTGCACCGGCACGCCCTCGGTGATCACCACGGCCAGGTCGATACCGGCGTCGATCGCCTCGACCACGGCGGCCTTGGTGAACTGCGGCGGCACGAAGATGACGGTGACGTCCGCGCCGGTCTCCTTCATCGCGTCCGCGACGGAGGCGAAGACGGGCAGCTCGGTGCCGTCGAAGTCGACGGTCGTGCCGGCCTTGCGCGGGTTCACGCCGCCGACCACGTTGGTGCCGGCGGCGAGCATCCGCCGGGTGTGCTTGGAGCCCTCGGAACCGGTCATCCCCTGCACGATGACCTTGGAGTCCTTGGTCAGCCAGATAGCCATTGTCAGACCCCCGCAGCTGCCAGCTCGGCGGCCCGCTCGGCCGCGCCGTCCATGGTGTCGACCCGCTGGATCAGCGGGTTGGCCGCGCCGTCGAGGATCGCCCGGCCGGCCTCGGCGTTGTTGCCGTCGAGGCGCACGACGAGCGGCTTGGTGGCCTTCTCGCCGCGCTGCTCCAGCAGCGCCAGCGCCTGCACGATGCCGTTGGCGACCGCGTCACAGGCGGTGATGCCGCCGAAGACGTTGACGAAGACGCTCTTGACCGACGGGTCGGACAGGACGATCTCCAGGCCGTTCGCCATCACCTCGGCGCTCGCGCCGCCGCCGATGTCGAGGAAGTTGGCCGGCTTGACGCCGCCGTGCCGCTCGCCCGCGTACGCGACCACGTCGAGCGTGGACATGACCAGGCCCGCGCCGTTACCGATGATGCCGACCTCGCCGTCGAGCTTGACGTAGTTGAGGTCCTTGGCCTTCGCGGCCTGCTCCAGCGGGTCCACCGACGCCTGGTCGACCAGGGCCTCGTGGTCCGGGTGCCGGAACCCGGCGTTCTCGTCCAGGGTGACCTTGGCGTCCAGGAGCAGCAGCTTGCCGTCCTTGGTCGTGGCCAGCGGGTTCACCTCGACGAGCGTGGCGTCCTCGGCCACGAACGCCTGCCACAGCTTGACCGCGACCTCGACCACCTGGTCGGCGATCTCGGCCGGGAAGCCGGCCGCGGTGACGATCTCGCGCGCCTTGGCCTCGTCCACGCCGGTGTTGGCGTCGATCGGCGCCTTCACGACCCGCTCCGGGGTCTCGGCCGCGACCTGCTCGATGTCCATACCGCCGGCCACGCTGGCGATGCAGAGGAAGGTGCGGTTCGCCCGGTCGAGCAGGTACGAGAAGTAGTACTCCTCGGCCACGTCCGCGGTCACGGTGATCATGACCTTGTGGACGGTGTGACCCTTGATGTCCATGCCGAGGATGTCGGTGGCCCGGGCCACCGTCTCCTCCGCGCCCTCGGCCAGCTTCACGCCGCCGGCCTTGCCGCGGCCACCGACCTTCACCTGCGCCTTGACGACCACCCGGCCGCCGAGGCGTTCGGCGATCGCGCGGGCCTCCTCCGGGGTAGTGGCGACGCCGCCGGCGAGCACGGGCAAGCCGTGCCGCTCGAACAGGTCCCGCCCCTGGTACTCGTACAGGTCCACGATTGCGCGTCCCGTCCCGTCTCCGCGGCGCGCCGTCGCGCCGCCACCAGCTTCGGAAAATCAGTTTGACGCCTGTCATCAGATGAGACAGGCCATTTGCCGCAGCCTAACGAGATGGGAACGGGCGGCAACCGAGCGGGTGCGGGGTGTGCGGTAATGCACAGACCGGGCTCGGCCGGGCCGATCACCGCGGCGCCGGCGCACGGGGGCGTCAGCCGTCCGGGGGATGTCCGGGCCCGGGCGTAACCGCCCGTCGGGGGCGTCGTTGAGTGTGATGTCGGCGCGCTGGTCAAGCGCGGCGACGGGAGCGGCCGATGCCCTGTCGGTCGAGGGGTGGCGGCGGGGCATCGTGCATAGAGGGGCCGGGCGTGTGAGGGGTGCGTCCGGCCCCTCCCCCGTGCCCGGAACCGGAAACGCGGGGGCCGGGCACGCAGGAGCCGGGAACCGGGCGGGTCAGCCGACCGGCTGGGCGACGTTCTCCCGCACCCACTCGACGATCGACCCGGTGGTCGCACCCGGGGTAAAGATCTTCGCGACGCCGAGCCGCTCCAGCTCCGGGATGTCGGCCTCGGGGATGATGCCGCCGCCGAACACCACGATGTCGGTGGCGTCGCGCTCGGTAAGCAGTTCGACGACGCGCTTGAACAGCGTCATGTGCGCGCCCGAGAGCACCGAGAGGCCGACCGCGTCCGCGTCCTCCTGGATGGCGGTCTCGACGATCTGCTCGGGCGTCTGGTGCAGGCCGGTGTAGATGACCTCCATGCCCGCGTCACGCAGGGCGCGGGCGACCACCTTCGCCCCCCGGTCGTGGCCGTCCAGGCCGGGCTTCGCGACGACGACCCGGATACGAGAGCTCATCTGCGCACACCTTTCACCGGCACTCCTGACCTGAACGAACGGTAACCCGGCCGGACCGGAGGCGGGAAGCCGGGCCGGACCTTCCCACATACGAGCCGCCCCACTACCGCCCACCCGGGTACGCGGAAAGCCGGACACCTCCGCCGTTCGGTCACTGTCCGCGACGAATGGGCAGTCGACATACCATCCGACCGGCGGCACGAGCTATGACAAGGTCGGATGGAATTGGACATAACGAATCAGCATTTCGGCGCTTCGGCTTGTGACAGGAGTGGCGGTTGGCTAACGTGTCCACGGTTGTCATCAGGTCCACGGACGGGTGACGACGCGACACCGGAGGTTCGACCGAGCTTCACCGAACGGTCCGGAGTCGCATCGGATCCCCGACAACGGAGGGTGTGCGTGCGCCAGCGCCTGTCGTCTGAGCCCGATCGCTATCGCGGCCGCCGCCGCGTACCCACCCCCCCGCGGAGCCGCTACGCCGCGGTGGTCACCACCGCCTTCGTCGGCGCCGGCATCGTCGCCATCGGCGCGAACGCCCTCCCCGACGCCAAGAGCGTCAGCCCGTCGGTCCTCGACGAGCTCCGGCAGGCCTCGGTCGCCAGCCAGGACGCCGCCGCCCGCGCCGACAGCGCGGAGCGCCCGTCCCGTGCCGACCGCTCCGACAGCAAGGCCGCCGAGCAGGACCCGTGGCTCCTGCCGCTGCACGGCTACGACTTCAAGTCCCCCTACGGCATGCGGTGGGGCAAGCTGCACACCGGCATCGACCTGGTCGCCCCGGAGGGCACGCCCTACAAGGCGGTCCACGCCGGCACCGTCACCAAGGCCGGCTGGTTCGGCGGCTACGGCTACGCCGTCATCGTCCAGCACTCCGACGGCAGCGAGGCCATCTACGGCCACTCCTCCGCGGTAACGGTCAAGGAGGGCCAGGAGGTGAAGGCCGGCGACCAGCTCGGCCTGGTCGGCAACACCGGCCACTCCTACGGCTCCCACCTGCACCTGGAGATCCATGTCAAGGGCCAGCCGCAGGACCCGGTGGCGTTCCTCAAGGATCGCGGAGTGGACATTCAGCTCGAAGTCGAGGCAGTTTACAGCGACGTAGCCGCGTCCTGACGCTCCGTACCGCCCCGTCACCGCCCGGACCGCACGGTCCGGGCGGTTTCGTCTGTGCCGATGTCTGCCACGTCACACCGGCCGGTGTGAGCGGGAGCACATCGCCGAATGATCGTCTCTTCGACCGAACCGGCCGACCGGTTCGAAACCGGACGCGCGGTGGCGGCGCGGGCCACCGCCTCCGTACCCCCGATACCCGCTGCGACCTGCACCGACACCAGTATTTCGAGGTCACGTGCCCCTCGAACCGATGAAGGATCCCGTGCAGCACAGCAGCCCCACCCCGGACAACGCTCCCGCCCGGCACCGGCGCCCGCGCCGCGCCCGGCGCACCGTTTACGTGGTCACCGGCGCGGTGGCCCTGCTCGGCCTCGGCATCGGCGGCGTGGTCGTCACCACCGCCCCGTCCGACCCGACGCCGGCCGCCGTCGACCTCGGCGTAGCGGCCCGCGCCGACGACGCCGACCGCGCCGACCGTTCGGCCCGCGAGCCGGTCACCCCGTCCGCCGTACCGGCCAGCCCGTCGCCGAGCCCGAGCGCGAGCGCGACCAGCCCGGCACCGAAGAAGACGGCGACGGCGAAACCCAAGCCGAAGCCGAAGAAGACGACAGTGGCGAAGAAGCCCACCTGGGTCATCCCGATGAAGGGCGCCGACATCACGTCGTGCTACGGGCCCCGCTGGGGCACCCAGCACGCCGGCATCGACTTCGCCATGCCGGCCGGCACGCCGATCCACGCCGCCGCAGCGGGCACCGTGGTCAAGGCCGGTGACGTCGGCGACGGCTACGGCATCTCGGTCTTCATCGACCACCACAACGGCTACCTGACCCACTACGCCCACCAGAGCCGGCTCGCCGTCGGCGTCGGCGACACGGTCAAGGCCGGTCAGGTCATCGGGTACGAGGGCTCCACCGGCGACTCCACCGGCCCGCACCTGCACTTCGAGGTGCACCAGGGCGCGATGTGGAACCAGATCGACCCGGCACCGTTCCTGCGTGCCCGGGGCATCGGCGTGGCCTGCTGACGCAGTGGTCCACCGGCGTGGCCGGGCCGGTCTCCAGCCCGGCCGCGCCTGCGGTCCGTCCGCCTGACGCTCAGAGCTTGTCGATCGGGGCGTGCCGCAGCACCAGCCACATGGTCTGGTCGCCGAAGTCGATCTGGGCCCGGGCACCCGGCCCGGCCCCCTCCACCGCCAGCACCCGGCCCAGGCCGTACCGCTGGTGGTTGACCCGGTCGCCCACCGCGACCTTCGGAGCCTGCTTCAGCTCGCTCGCGGTGGCCAGCCGGCTGGCGTCCACGCCCAGCCGCTTCGCCAGCTCGGTCGCCTTGGGCGTGCCGCCGGCGAAGCCGCCGCGGCCCAGCCGGTCCGCCCGGCCGCCGACGCCCCCGCCTCCGCCGCCCCACGAGGTGTACGACCCCTCGGTGCGCTCCCAGCGGACCAGCTCGGGCGGCAGCTCCTCCAGGAACCGCGACGGCGGGTTGTAGGCGGGCGCGCCCCAGGCCGACCGGGTCACCGCGCGGGACAGGTAGAGACGCTGGCGGGCCCGGGTGATGCCCACGTACGCCAGCCGCCGCTCCTCCTCCAGCTCGCGGGTGTCGCCGAGCGAGCGCAGGTGCGGGAAGACGCCGTCCTCCAGGCCGGTCAGGAAGACCACCGGGAACTCCAGGCCCTTGGCGGTGTGCAGCGTCATCAGCGTGACCACCCCTTGGTGGTCCGGGTCGTCGGAGGGGATCTGGTCGGCGTCGGCGACGAGCGCCACCTGCTCCAGGAAGCCGGCGAGCGTGGCTCGCTCGTCGTCGGCGCCGAGCGCCTCGATCCGCTCGGTGTACTCCCGGGCGACGCTCACCAGTTCCTGGAGGTTGTCCACCCGGCCGGCGTCCTGTGGGTCGAGGCTCTCCTCCAGCTCGGCCAGGTAGCCGGAGCGGGTCAGCACCGCCTCCAGCACCTCCTCCGGGGTGCCGGTGCCGGCCAGCTCCCGCGCCGCGTCGAGCAGCGCGACGAACTCGGCGATGCCGTTCGCCGCCCGGGTGGAGATGCCCGGCGCGTCCTTGGCCCGGCGCAACGCGGCGCCGAAGGAGATGCGGTCCCGGGCACTCAGCGCCTCCACGCACGCCTCGGCCCGCTCGCCGATGCCCCGGCGCGGGGTGTTGAGGACCCGGCGCAGGCTGACCGTGTCGTCGTCGTTGACCACGGCGCGCAGGTACGCGAGCGCGTCGCGGACCTCCTTGCGCTCGTAGAAGCGCACCCCGCCGACCACCTTGTAGGGCAGGCCGACCCGGATGAACACCTCCTCGAACACACGGGACATGGCGTTCGTGCGGTAGAACACCGCCACGTCGCCCGGGCGGGTCTCGCCGTCGTCGACCAGCCGGTCGATCTCCCGGGCCACCCAGTCGGCCTCGGCGTGCTCGGTGTCGGCGACGTACCCGACGATCTGCTCGCCGGACCCGGCGTCGCTCCACAGCCGCTTCGGCTTGCGGGAGGTGTTGCGGTCGATCACCGCGTTGGCGGCGTTGAGGATGGTCTGGGTCGAGCGGTAGTTCTGCTCCAGCAGGATCGTGCGGGCGTCGGTGAAGTCCCGCTCGAACTCCAGGATGTTGCGGATGGTCGCGCCGCGGAACGCGTAGATCGACTGGTCGGCGTCACCGACCACGCACAGCTCCGCCGGCGGGATCCCCTCGGTACCGGAGACCAGTTCCTTGATCAGCACGTACTGGGCGTGGTTGGTGTCCTGGTACTCGTCCACCAGCACGTGCCGGAACCGGCGCCGGTAGCTCTCCGCCACGTGCGGGTGCGACTGGAGCAGGTGCACAGTCGTCATGATCAGGTCGTCGAAGTCCAGCGCGTGCGCCTCGCGCAGCCGCCGCTGGTAGAGCGTGTACGCCTCGGCCAGCGCCCGCTCGTTCGGCCCCTTGGCCCGGCCGGCGAACTCCTCCGGGTCGACCAGCTCGTTCTTCAGGTTCGACACCTGGGCGGCCAGGCCCCGGGCCGGGTAGCGCTTCGGGTCCAGATCCAGCTCGCGGGCGACCATCTGCATCAACCGGCGCGAGTCGTCCGCGTCGTAGATCGAGAACGTCGACTTCAGGCCGGCGTGCTCGTGCTCGGCCCGCAGGATGCGTACGCAGGCGGAGTGGAACGTCGAGACCCACATGAGCCGGGCGCGCGGGCCGACCAGCGCGGCCACCCGCTCCTTCATCTCACCGGCGGCCTTGTTGGTGAACGTGATCGCGATGATCTCGCCGGGGTGCACGTCGCGGGCGGCGAGCAGGTAGGCGATCCGGTTGGTCAGCACCCGGGTCTTGCCGGACCCGGCGCCGGCCACGATCAGCAGCGGGGAGCCGGCGTGGGTCACCGCGTCCCGTTGGGGGCCGTTCAGGCCGTCGAGGAGGGCGGCCGGGTCCGACCCGGCGCCCCCGGGACGGCGCGGCGGGGTCGGCCGGGACTCCGGCGCGGGCGGGGACTCCGGCGCGGGCGGGGATGTGGGAATGTCGAAGAGAGGATGCATCGCAGCCCGAGTCTATGCCGCCGGGCGGACACTTCCCCGCCCGCGCCGCCGCCCGGCGCACACCGTCACGTCTCACCTGTTGGTGCGTCTTCTTGCGCGCCCGCCCGGATGGTCGGCATACTCGACGACGTGTTCGATCAGCGCTTCTACTTTTACTACGGCACCGGGAGTCCGGCAGCCGTGGGTCGCGCCTGATCACAGACCTACGAAACGCCCCGGGCTCCCCGAGCCCGGGGCTTTTCCGTCCCGGGATCCGGGTACCGGGCCCGAGCCCCGAGAGGGACGACGATGATGACTGACGTGGTGGAGTCCAGCGGCAGCCTGGCGCGGCACGACCGGCCGGCCGGCGGCGACCCGACCGGCGCCGCGGCGGCCCGGACCGGCACCGACGACGCGGCGGCGGCGGAACGGATCGGCGAGATCCGGCGGCGGATCGACGAGATCGACCGCACCCTCATCGCGCTCTGGCAGGAGCGGGCAGCGCTCTCCCAGGAGGTCGGCGCGACCCGGATGGCGTCCGGCGGCACCCGGCTGGTGCTCTCCCGCGAGCGGGAGATCCTGGAGCGGTTCCGGTCCGAACTCGGCGCCGACGGCACCCAGCTCGCGCTCCTGCTGCTGCGCGCCGGCCGCGGCCCGCTGTGACGGCCACGGAGACGCTGTGACGGCCACGGAGACGACGAACCGCCTGCCGGCGTCGAGCTGACGCCGGCAGGCGGTCCGGAACGGATCAGGCCACCTCGTGGGTGACGACGATCTCCCGCTTCTCCGCGAAGTGGCAGGCGCTCGGGTGGTCCGAGCCCGGCCGGATCTGGAGCAGCGGCACCTCCTGGGCGCAGACGTCCTGCGCCTTCCAGCACCGGGTGCGGAACCGGCAGCCCGAGGGCGGGCTGACCGGCGAGGGCACGTCGCCCTGGAGCCGGATGATCGCCTTGCTCTCCCGCACGGTCGGGTCCGGCACCGGCACCGCCGACAGCAGTGCCTGGGTGTACGGGTGGGTCGGCCGCTCGTAGATCTCGTCCTCGGTGCCGATCTCCACCATCTTGCCCAGGTACATCACGGCGACCCGGTCGGAGAGGTGCCGCACCACGGACAGGTCGTGGGCGATGAAGACGTACGACAGCCCGAACTCGGCCTGGAGCTTCTCCAGCAGGTTCATCACCTGAGCCTGGATCGAGACGTCCAGGGCCGACACCGGCTCGTCGCAGACGATCACCTCGGGCCGCAGCGCCAGCGCCCGGGCGATGCCGATGCGCTGCCGCTGACCGCCGGAGAATTGGTGCGGGTACCGGTTGATGTGCTCCGGGTTGAGGCCGACCAGGTCGAGCAGCTCCTTGACCTTGCTGCGCCGGCTGCCGCGCGGAGCCACCTCGGGGTGGATCTCGAACGGCTCGCCGATCAGGTCACCCACCGTCATCCGGGGGTTCAGCGAGGTGTACGGGTCCTGCATCACCAGCTGGATCTGCCGGCGCAGCCGCCGCAGCGCGCCACCGGAGAGCTTGGAGATGTCCTGGCCCTTGTAGAGCACCTGGCCGCCGGTCGGCTTCTCCAGGTTCATCAGCACCCGGGCCAGCGTCGACTTGCCGCAGCCGGACTCGCCGACCACGCCGAGCGTCTCGCCGGCCTTGAGGTCGAAGGAGACGCCGTCGACCGCCTTGACCTGACCGATGGTCTTCTTGAACACCACGCCCCGGGTCACGGGGTAGTGCTTGACCAGGTCACGGACCTCGATGATGTTCTCAGTCACGGTTCACCAGTTCCTCGGCGAAGTGGCAGGCGCTGGCCCGGCCGTTGCCCAGTTGCAGCAGCGGCGGGACCTTCTCCCGGCACATCGGCTGCGCCATCGGGCAGCGCGGGTTGAACGCGCAGCCCGTCGGGATGTTCATCAGGTTCGGCGGGAGACCCTTGATGGTGCGGAGCTCCTGGCCCTTCTCGTCCATCCGCGGGATCGAGTTGAGCAGGCCGAGCGTGTACGGGTGTGCCGGCTTGCGGTACAGGTCGTAGACGTCGGCTTCCTCGACGATCCGGCCGGCGTACATGACCGCGATCCGGTCCGCGACGTCGGCGACCACGCCGAGGTCGTGGGTGATCAGGATCATGCCCATCTGCCGTTCCCGCTGGAGCTCGCCGAGCAGGTCCATGATCTGGGCCTGCACTGTCACGTCGAGCGCGGTGGTCGGCTCGTCGGCGATCAGCACCTCGGGGTCCAGCGCCAGCGACATGGCGATCATGGCGCGCTGCCGCATACCGCCGGAGAACTGGTGCGGGTAGTTGCTGAACCGGCCCTTGGCGTTGGGGATCTTCACCTGGTCGAGCATCTCGATCGCGCGCTTCTTGGCGTCCGAGCGGCTCATGCCGCGGCGGATGCGGAACTGCTCGGCGATCTGGAAGCCGACTGTGAAAACCGGGTTGAGGGCCGAGAGCGAGTCCTGGAAGATCATGGCGATGCCCTCGCCCCGGATCCGCCGCCGCTGCTCGGGGGACATGGTGAGCATGTCCTTGCCGTGGAAGCGGACCTTGCCGCCGGTGACGAAGCCGGGCGGGGTGTCCAGGATGCCCATGATGGTCTGCGCGGTGACGCTCTTGCCGGAGCCGGACTCGCCGAGCACGGCGAGGGTCTCCCCCGCGTCGACGTGGTACGTGACTCCGTTGATGACCTTGGCGACGCCGTCCCGGGTGCGGAACTCCACCCGAAGGTCGTCGACCTCGAGCAGCCGACCCGAGGGGCGGCCGGATCCGTCGGCGCCCGGCGAGGACTGCTCGGACACGAGAATGTCGGACAACTCAGTTCCCCTATCGGAGCTTCGGGTCGAGGGCCTCGCGGACCGCCTCGCCGAGCATGACGAAGCTCAGCACGGCGGCGACGAGGAACGCGGAGGGGAAGAACAGCAGGTAGGGCGAGACCCGGATGTAGTTCTGCGCCTCGCTGATCATGATGCCCCAGGAGACGACCGGGCTCTTCAGGCCGATGCCCAGGAACGAGAGCGTGGCCTCCGCGCCGATGAACGAGCCGACCATGATCGTGCCGTAGACCAGCAGCGGGGCCAGGCAGTTCGGCAGCAGGTGCTTGAGGATGATCCGGCCGGTGCCGGCGCCGAGCGCGCGGGCCGCGACGATGTAGTCGGCCTCCTTGGTGGCGAGCACCGAGGAGCGCATCAGCCGCATCACGACCGGCCAGCTCAGCACGCTCAGGGACATGATGACCAGGCCCATGATCGTCCACTCGCCGTTGTCGGAGCCGGACCCGTTGAACGTGGTCAGGATGACGATCGAGCCGAGCACGAACGGCAGGCCGAAGAAGATGTCCGCGATGCGGGAGAGCAGCGCGTCCACCCAGCCGCCGCGGTAGCCGGCGATGATGCCCATCGTGCCGCCGACCAGCAGCGTCAGGAAGGTGGAGACCACAGCCACCACGATCGAGGCGCGGGCGCCGTAGATGACCCGGGCGTAGACGTCGCGACCCTGCACGTCGTAGCCGAACCAGGCGGCCGACGACGGCTCGACCCGGCTGCGGTCCAGCGAGCCGTTCACCGCGTCGCCGGAGGTGAACAGCCACGGGAAGGCCGCCATCACGAGGAAGACCAGGATGATCGTCGCCGAGATCCAGAACAGCGGCTTGCGGCGCAGGTCGATCCAGGCGTCACCGAGCAGGCCACGCGGCTTGTTCTGCTTCGCGCTCTCCGGCAGGCCCGCGTTGGTGGGCGCGCCCGACCCCGCCTCGGTGGGCATGGTCGCGGGCGGCGTCGACACGATCGACGCGGTATTCGGGTCACTCATGCCCGTACCTCGCTGCGCTCGGCACGGGCGTGGTTGCCCGCGCAGACTGCTGGGACGTTTCGTACGCTGCGGCGGTCACTCATAGCGGATCCTCGGGTCGAGGGCGGCGTAGAGCAGGTCCACCACCAGGTTCATGATGAGATAGACGAGCACCAGCACCACAACGATGCCGACAACGGTAGCGCTCTCCTTGGTGACGATCGAGCGGAGCACCTGCCGGCCGATGCCGTTGATGCCGAAGATGCCCTCCGTCACGATCGCGCCACCCATCAGCGCGCCGAGGTCGGTGCCGAGCAGGGTGACCACCGGGATGAGCGAGTTGCGCAGCAGGTGCACGCCGACCACGCGGCGCATCGGGAGACCCTTGGCGATCGCGGTGCGGACGTAGTCGGCACGCCGGTTCTCGGCGATGCTCGTACGCGCCACCCGGGCGATGTACGCCATCGATGCGCTTCCGAGCACGAAGCCCGGCACGATCAGTTCGCTGAACCGCATCTCGTTGGACACGGTCGGGTTGATGATGCCCCACTTCACGCCGAGCAGCCACTGCAGCACGAAGCCGATGACGAAGACCGGGAGGGCGATCAGGAAGAGGGTGGAGACCAGGACCAGGTTGTCCAGGAAGCCGTTGCGCCGCAGACCGGTCAGGATGCCCGCGCCGAGACCGATCACGGCCTCGATGGCGAGGGCCACCACCGCCAGCTTCAGGGTGTTCGGGTACGACGTGGCGATGATGTCGCTGATCTCGCGACCGCCGAACGTGATACCGAAGTCACCCTGCAGAAGGTTCTTCATGTAGCTGGCGTACTGCACCCAGATCGACTCGTCGAGGTTGTACTTCTCGGTCATCATGGCCCGGTAGTTCGGCGGGCAACCGCGGTCGCCGCACTTGCCGGCGAAGGGGTCACCGGGCACCGACCAGACGAGCCAGTAGATCAGGAACGTCGTGCCGATGAACACCGGCACGAGTTGCAGCAGCCGTCTCAAGAGATAACGGCCCATGGGGTGGTCCTCCAGACAGGGAGCGCCGGGTGAGCCGGCGCGGCGGCGACAACGTGCGAGGGGTCCGTTGTACACCCCCTCGCGGAACGGCCCCGGGTCGGGCTCACCGGTAGGCGAGCCCGACCCGGGGTCAGACCGTTCGGATCAGAGCTCGACCGAGGTGATGTCGAGCTCGCCGACGTTGGTCAGCTCCAGCTTCTTGATCTTCTCCGAGTGGCCGGACTGCTGGCCACCGAAGTAGATCGGCATCGACGGGACGTCCTGGTCGATGAGCTTGACGGCCTCAGCGAACTTCTTGTGGGCCTCCTCGATGCTGGGGGCCGCGGAGGCCTCCTTGGCGAGGGCGTCCACCTGCGGGTTGCTGTACTTGCCGTCGTTCGAGGAACCACCGGTGACGTAGAGCGGGTTGATCCAGTTCTCCACGTCCGGGTAGTCCTGCTGCCAGCCGGCCCGGTAGGCACCGGTCATCTTGTAGGCGTTGATGTTGGCGCGGAAGACCGCGAAGGTCGGCACGCCGACGGCAACAGCGTCGATGCCCAGGTTGGTCTTGATCTGCTGGGCGACGGCCTCCATCCACTCCTTGTGGCTGGCGTCCGCGTTGTACGACAGGGTCAGCTTGCCCTGGAAGCCACCGGCCTCCTGGAGGAGCTGCTTGGCCTGGGCCACGTCGAACTTGCAGGCGGTGCAGTTGCCCGGCTCGGCGCCCGGGGTCAGCGGGTTGGCCCAGCTGTCGGCCGGCTTACGGGTACCGAAGAAGATCTTGTCGGTGATCGACTGCCGGTCGATGGACAGCGAGATCGCCTTGCGCAGCTTCGGGTTCTGGAAGCGCTTGTCGTAGATCGGGAAGGCGATGATGCCGGTCGACGGGGTCGTCGAGGCCATGGCCCGCTCGGCCAGGTCGGTCTTCCACTTCTCACCGGCCAGCGCGGAGACCGGAACCTGCTGCTGGAAGTCCAGGTTGCCGGCGAGCAGGTCGTTGTACGCCGCCGTGTCGTCCTGGTAGATCTTGACGGTGACGTCCTTGACCTTCATCTTGTCGCGCAGGCTGTAGTCGTCGAAGCGGGTCAGCTTGATCTCGACGTCGTCCTGCCAGGAGACGAGCTTGACCGGGCCGTTACCGATCGGCTTCTTGCCGAAGTCAGCCGGGGTGGACGAGAAGAACGCGTCCGGCAGCGGCACGAAGGCGCTGTAGCCGAGCTTGGTCGGGAACACGGCGGTCGGCGCGGAGAGCGTGACCTCGAAGTTCCAGTCGTCGACGACCTTCAGGCCGGACATCTCCTTGGCCTTCGGCTCCGGGGCCTTCTGCGGGCCGTCCGGGCCGTCCGGGTCCTCGGTGTAGACCTCGTCGAAGCCCTGGATGTCGGAGAAGAAGGAGGCGTTCTGCGCGCCGTTCGGGCCGTACGCAGCCCAGTTCCAGGCCTTGACGAAGCTCTCGGCCTTGACGGTGGTGCCGTCGTGGAACTTGGTGTTCTGCTTGATCTTGACCTTGAAGACCTTCGAGTCGCTCGTGTCGATCGACTCGGCGAGCAGGTTCTGCGGCGCCCCACCGTTGTTGGGGTACTCGACCAGACCGCTCCACATCCAGTCGATGATCGCGCCGCCACCGGTCTCGGTGGTGTTCGCCGGAACCAGGGGGTTCTCCGGCTGGGTGCCGTCGATGACGATCGCGCCGTCCTTGCTGGCGCCGGCGTCGCCACCGTCGTTGTTCCCGCTGGAGCAGCCGGACGCGACGAGCGCGAATGCCGCGCCCACCGCGAGCGCGCCGCTCGCCCGCTTCGAGACTCTCATTCCGAGGGGCCTCCTCTTTCTAACCTGGTTCCGTCGTGAGTTTCACGCACGTCTTTGGGGGTGACACCACCGGCGACCCGAACCGCAGGACGCCGGTTTACCGCAGAGGAATTCGGGACACCCCAGGGGTACCGATCCGCCGGGCGCCACACCCTGGACGAGACACCGCGCAGGGTCGGCGACCACGCGGCGGCGCGAAAGACGGCGTCACGTGGTCGGCAGGCCCGACGAGATGCCTCACACCGGGGGGTGAGGTGCTGCCACTGTGACACCAACCGGCCCTTTCCGTGAAGGTGCCGTTATCAAGCCGTTAGTTGGTCGCCACGTTGCCGATACTTGAGAAAAGATCACAAAGCGCACGGACGATAGGGCCCTGAACAGGCAAGACGGGCACAGACAGGTCGACGGACGTCCCTGCGACACGGGAGGCTGTGACGTTCACCGCGCCGGCGTCGGCCCCCTTCGCAGGCACCCGGCTGCCGGGTTTTTTGTCCGTCCGGATGATGCCATGCCGACCGAGCGGGCACCACCGGCACCCCCGGGGTACGAGGTCGCCGAGGCCCCGCCCCCGGGCGGGCGTCGGTTCCTAGACCAGCCGGCGGTCGGCGGCCCACCGGGACAGCTCGTACCGGTTCGACATCTGGAGCTTGCGCAACACGTTGGAGACGTGCGTCTCGACCGTCTTGATCGAGATGTACAGCTCCTTGGCGATCTCCTTGTACGCGTACCCCCGGGCGAGCAGCCGCAGCACCTCGCGCTCGCGGTTGGTGAGCTGGTCCAGCTCGGGGTCGGCCACCGGCGCGTCCGGCCGGGAGGCGAACGCGTCGAGCACGAACCCGGCCAGCCGCGGGCTGAACACCGCGTCGCCGTCGGCCACCCGCCGGATCGCGTCGGTCAGCTCCTCCGGCGAGATCGTCTTCGTGACGTACCCCCGCGCGCCGGCGCGGATCAGGCCGATCACGTCCTCGGCGGCGTCGGAGACGCTCAGCGCCAGGAACCGCACCTGCGGGTGGGTACGCCGCATCGCCTCCAGCACCGCGCGGCCACCACCGTCGGGCATGTGCACGTCGAGCAGCACCACGTCCGGAGCGGTGGCGGCGATCCGGGTCACCGCCTCGGCCACCGAGCTGGCCTCACCGACCACCTCCACGCGCGTGCCCAGCTCGGCGCGGACGCCGGCCCGGAACATCGCGTGGTCGTCGACGAGGAACACCCGCAGCGGCCCGCTCGGCGCCGTACCCTCGACCGGTTCCTGCTCGGACATGTCACTTGTCCCTTTCCGCCGTGGAGCCGGAGCCGCTGATCGGCAGGATCAGCCGGACCTCGGTCCCTTCCCCCGGCTCGGACCGGATCTCCGCCCGGCCGCCGTGCCGCTTCATCCGTCCGATGATCGAGCCCCGGACGCCGTGCCGGTGATTCTCCACCGTATCCGGGTCGAAGCCCTTGCCCCGGTCCCGGACGAACACGCTCACCTGCTCCGGCTCCACCTCGGCGTACAGCGACACGGTCTGCACACCGGCGTGGCGGGCCGCGTTGACCAGGGCCTCCCGGGCGGCGGCCACGATCGCGCCCACCCGCTCGTCGGTCTCCCGGTCGCCGACCACCACCACCTCGACGGTGATGGCGAACGTGTCCTCCACCTCGGCGGCGGCCTGCTCCAGGGCGGCCGCGAAGCGCTCGGTGGGCGAGGCGGCCGGCTTGTAGAGCCAGTTGCGCAGCGAGCGCTCCTGGCCCCGGGCCAGACGCTGCACCGTCTTGACGTCGCTGGCGTTGCGCTGGATCAGGGCCAGCGTGTGCAGGACCTGGTCGTGCACCATCGCGGCCAGTTCGGCGCGCTCCTGCTCACGGATGCGGCCCTCCCGCTCGGAGCGGAGCTGGTTCCAGGTGCGCCAGAGCACCGGACCGGTGACCACACCCACGCCGGCCAGCCCGACCAGCGCGAAGATCACGCCGTTGAGCACCGCGTCGACGTTCTGCGCCGGCGAGTAGACGGCCGCCACGCCGATGATGCCCACCGCGACGAGCACGCCGCCGCCGATGAAGCGCAGCACGAACGCGCGCCTGTCGCTCTCCTCCACCACCGCGCCCAGCCAGGGCACCGCCGAGTCGCCCCACTGCCGGCGGCGCTCCGGGGCGGACTGGTGCCAGATGACGCCCGCGCCGACCGCGATGATCGCCACCAGCCAGCCGGCGGTGCCGGCCGCGCCCACCGAGTTGAACGCGACCACCTGGAGCAGCAGCACGCCGAGCCCGATCACCACGAACGGCAGCAGCTGGGCGAGGTCGCGGCGGGGCGGGACGGCGGTGTCGCCGGGGCGGGGCGGGACCACCGCCCAGAAGGCGGCGTAGAGCAACAGGCCGAGACCGCTCAGCCCGAGCAGCACCATGAACGCCACGCGTACCCGCAGCACCGGGATGCCCAGGTGCTCGGCGATGCCCGCGGCCACCCCGGCGGCCAGCCGGTGGTCGGTGGCCCGGTAGAGGCGCGGGGCGTGCGGGGCGGGGGTGCTGCTGATCGGAGGCTCCCAGGTCGAGGCGGACATGCCGGCGGCGCCGACGCCCCGATCGTCACACGGCCGCGACGCCCGGGACCACGGGGACGCCCCGGAGTTTCACCGGCGGAGGATCTCAGGGTGGGGTCAGGGTCGGGTCCGGAGGCTGCTCGGGCGGCCGGGGCAGCAGTATCGAAGGCATGAACGAGGACGCTGCCCGTCCGCCCCGCCCCTGGGCGGCAGCACAGGACGCCCCGCCGCCCCCGCCGGGAGCGGCACCCACCGACCAGGCGACCCCGCCGCCCGGCGGCGGCACGCCGTTCGGCGGTCCGCCACCCGGTGGGTACGCCCCACCGCCCGGTGCCGCCGGCTTCACCACCCGGTACGGCCTGGTACGCCCCCGTGAGGGCCGCTACCTGGCCGGGGTGTGCGCCGCCATCGGCCGGGCCACGAACACCGACCCGGTGCTGTGGCGAGTGCTGCTGGCCGTGCTCGGCTTCTTCGGCGGCATCGGGATCATCGTGTACGTCGCCGGCTGGCTGATCATCCCCGGCGAGGGCGACACCGCCTCGCCGGTGGAGGCCATGCTCGGCCGGGGCCGGTCCAGCATGTCCCCGATCACGGTGATCGTGCTCGGCATCGTGGTGGCGCTCGGCTTCGCCTACGTCGTCACCGACGGGTTCCGGGCGATCCTGCTCGGCGCGGTGATCCTGATCGGCGGCGCGCTCCTGCTCAACCGCGAGCAGCGCGGCCCGGCGCAGCGGCCGGCTCAGCCGGCGCCGCCGCACGGTCCCCCGCCGGGTCCGGTACCACCGGTGGCCTGGCCCGCGCCGCCGGCCCCGGCGCCGGGCACCTGGACCGCGGCTCCCCCCGCGGCACAGTGGACCGGCACACCCGCCGGACCGGCACACCCCGCGGCGGCGCCGTCCGGCGGCATGCCCGCCGAGCCCGGCTACCCGCCGGTGTCCGCGTCCGAGCCCGGCTACCCGCCGGTGTCCGCGTCCGAGCCGGGCTACCCGCCGGCGGCGCCGTCCGAGCCGGGGCACCCGGCCACGTCCGACGCGGAGCGCGAGCCGGGCCACCCCGGGCCTACTACCGGCTACCCGACGCTGCCGGCGCCGGGCTGGCCCGCCGCGGCCGGCACCCGGCCGGGCCCGTCCGAGCCGACGACCGTCGCGATGCAGCACGTGACCGGCCCGGTCGCCGACACCGCCACCTGGCCCGCGTACGGCGCGAACCCGGCCTGGCCGGGCGCGCGGGACGCCGGGGCCCGGCTGGACGAGCCGGCCGCCGTGCCGCCGCCCGCGCCGGTGGGCGCACCGCTGCCGCCCGGCGGTTACCGGCCGCCGTTCGCCCCGCACGGCCCGTACGCCGGATCGCCGCCCGTTCCGCCGCCCTTTCCGCCACCGGTCCGGCCGCCGCGACCGCCGAAGCGGCCCAAGGAGCGCTCGCCGCTCGGCGCGATCACGTTCTCGCTGATCTTCCTGGCGCTCGGCATGGTCGCAATGCTCGACCTGCTCGACGTCTTCCCGGTCGGCGCCGCCGGCTACTTCGCCGCGGTACTCGCGACCATCGGCCTCGGTCTGCTCGTCGGCACCTGGTTCGGCCGGGCCCGCTGGCTGATCGCCCTGGGCCTGGTGACAGCGGCGGCGCTCGGCATCGCCACCGTCGCCGAGTCCTACGACCGGGTACGCGGCATCGACGGCAACGTCACCTGGGCGCCGACCGACCTGCGCGACCTGGCCGACCGGTACGAGAACAACCTCGGTGACGCGACGCTCGACCTGCGCGGGATCGACTTCGACAAGCAGGACGTCCAGGTGACTGTCGACGTGAACCTCGGCAACGCGACAGTTGTCGTACCGCCGGACGTCGACGTGACCACTGTGGCCGACGTGAACGCCGGCGACGCCACTGTCTTCGGCCGGCGCAGCGGCGGGCTCGGCGGTCGTCAGTGGGAGACCACCGACCCGGGCGCCGACGGTCCCGGTGGCGGCAAGCTGCGCCTCTACGTCCACGTGAACGCCGGCAAGCTGGAGGTGACCCGGTGAAGGCACACCGTACCGACATCGTGTCGTTCGCTTTCGGACTCGTCTTCCTCGGCCTGTCCGTCTGGTGGCTGCTGGCCCGGATCCTCGGCCTCTCCGTACCCCCGGTCGGCTGGTTCCTGGCCGGCGGGCTGGTGCTGATCGGACTGCTCGGGCTGATCGGCGCGCTGCGCTCGGGCCGTCCCCCGGAGCAGCCCACCACGCAGCCCGCGCCGGACGTCACGGTCTCGGCGCCGTACGGCTCCCCGGTCGCGGGCCCGGAGACCGCCGGCAGCGTGGAGACGACCGCCGGCCCGGAGACGCCCGACAGCGCCGACGAGTGGGCCACCGAGGCCACGACCGACTCCGCGGAACCGGCCACCCGCGAACTGCCGCCGCTCGATCCACCGGCCGACGAGGCGGCTCCGCAGCGCCGTACGCCGGGGGATCCGGCCTGACCGCGCCACTGCGGCGCCCTCCGGACGCGGCCTATGCTGGTCGGCGGAGATCTCGTCTCCGCCGGCCGGCCCGCGCACCCCGACCATGCTGGAGCCGCCGGCCGGGTCGCCGGAGCCGCCCCGTCCGTTCGCTATCTCGTCAGGAGCCCGTCCGACATGACCCAGTCCCCCGCCGTGCGCGTCACCGCTCCCTCCGGTGCGGTCCGCATCGGCGAGCGCGCCGCCCGCACGCTCGTCAGCGAGTTCGCCCGGCGTAACGACCCGAAGGCCGGCCTGCTGGTCGGCGCGACCCCGGAGTCCGCGGTGCTGGCCGCCGCGATCGAGGCGCTGCTCCCCGGCGACCGGCTCACAGTGGTGCCGGCGGAGGGCGCCGCGGCGGCCGCGCTGCGCGAACACGTGACCGCGCAGGGCCGCTGGGTCGCCGACCGGGTACGCGTGGTCGACACCCTCGCCGAGGCGGACGCCGCCGCGGTGGTGGTCGTCGCCGAGCCGTTCACCGGCACCGCGGACGAGGCGCGCGTCGCGATCGACGGGCTGGCGAAATACCTCGCCGAGGGCGCGGTGCTGAGCGTCGCCGCGCCGCTGTTCCGCACCGAGGGCGCCGACGGCGAGCTGGACCGGCAGGGCGTGCTGCACGGCGTACGCACCGACCTGGTGCTGCGCAACACCCCGCCGGTACGCGTGCACCACCTGCGGTTCACCCCGGCGCCGGTCGCGCTCGCGGCCTCGCTGTCCCCTGCGTACCGGCCATCGAGCGTGCCGCTGACCCGGGGCATGCACATCGACTCGAACGGGGTGGCCGCGGCCGGCATCACGCTCGGCCTGGCCGCCCTGGCCCGGGCCGCGCGGCCGAAGTCGAAGCTCTGGCTGCTGCCGGCGCTGGCCGCCGCGCCGGTGGCCGCGTTCTTCCGCGACCCGGAGCGGGACGTGCCGGAGGACCCGTCGGCGGTGGTCGCCTCGGCGGACGGTCAGGTGCTGTCCGTGCAGCGCCTTCAGGACGAGCGCTTCGGTGACGGCGAGTGGCTGCGGATCGCGGTCTTCCTGTCGGTGCTGGACGTGCACGTCAACCGCGCTCCGGTGGCCGGCAAGGTGGTCGACTACTTCGTCGCCGACGGCGGGTTCGTCAACGCCATGAAGCCGGACGCCGAGCACAACGTGGCGGCGTACACGGTGCTGGACACCGACCACGGCACCGTGGTGGTGGCGCAGCGCACCGGGCTGATCGCCCGCCGGATCGTGCAGCGGGCGCCCGTGGGTTCGCTGCTGGCCCGGGGTGAGCGCTTCGGCCTGATCCGGTTCGGCTCGCGTACCGACGTCTACCTGCCGGCCGACGCCGCGGACCCGCTCGTCGGTCCGGGCGACAAGGTGGTCGGCGGCGCGACGGTGATCGCCCGCTGGCGCTGAGCGCCTGACATGAGAGAAGGGGCGCCGCTCTCGCGGCGCCCCTTCTGTCGTTCTCGGGTCAGGCGGTACGGCGCTGGTGCAGCCAGAGCAGCGGCCCGCTGACCAGGTAGCCCACCACCACGAGGGCGAACGTGAGCCGGATGTCGACGAGCGCGCCGACCACCGGGGCCAGCCAGAGCCACGGCGGCAGCTTCAGCAGCCGGGCGAGCTTCGCGTACGGGAAGCTGGACACCATGGCGAAGGCGAGCAGCGCCACGCCGGCCACCATGACCAGGCCGGGGACCGGCACGCCGATGGCCACGGTCAGGGCGAGCACTGCCGCCGCCATGGTGGTCGGCACGCCGCAGAAGAAGCGGCCGTCCTTCGGCGAGACGTTGAACCGGGCGAGCCGGACGGCCGCGCACGCGGCGACGAGCGCGCAGGAGACCGCGGCGGCCGCGGGCGGCGCCGAACCGGCGAGCGAGGCGTAGACCACGACCGGCGCGGCGAGGCCGAACGAGCACATGTCGGCGAGCGAGTCCATCTGCGCGCCGAACGGGCTGGCCACACCGAGCTTGCGGGCCAGCGCGCCGTCGAGGCCGTCGAACGCGACGCACGCGATCAGGCAGATCGCGGCGATCTGCACCTCACCGCGCATGGCCAGGAAGATGGCCAGCATGCCGAGCATGAGGCTGCTCAGCGTGCACGCGTTGACGAGCGCGAACTTTGCCCGGCGGGCGGCGGTGCGCTCACCCGGCAGGAGCGGGATCGACATCGCCGGGGACTCGTCGTCGACGGGTGTCGCCGGGGGAAGCGCCGGGCTGATGGGCCGTACCGCTTCGATGTCGGTGTCGAGCCGGCCGTAGCGGAGGCGCTGGCGGTCGGCGTAACGGTGGTCGGGGGTGACCAGGTCGGTCCCGGAGACGGCCGCGCCGTCCCGGCGGCCCACCCGGACCAGCAGCACCTGGCGGGCGAACGTACTGCTGCGGCGCAACCTGCCCGCCCAGCGACGCCCTGCGGGGCGCGGACTGTCAGTCGTACGACGCCGGCGCCATGGGGCTCTCGGCACGTTTCCTCCATCACCGGATCGGCTGGCCGCCCACTGCGGGGCGGGTGTCCGGCTGTCTCGTGCCGGACCTTTCGGGTCCGGCAGCCCTTTTGCGGAGTACACCATTGCACAGGGGACAGGGGCTTGGCGATAGCTGCCGGCGGTACTTATATCTCCCTTAACCGCGCGAACCGCCCACTCATTCCCATCTCGGGCCTCAACGCCCGTTTTCGTCGGTCAGCCGTACTTCCGACTGTACCGGAGGTCACCCAGGGCGGCTCGGCGAGCGATTCAGCTCACCCGCTGCCCGGTGGCCCGGGCCGCCACATCGGTCATCGACAGACCGGTGACCTGCTCCGGGGCGAACCAGGCGGCCCGTGCGGTCGAGCCGCCGGCCAGCTCGGTCACCACCGCGTCGGTCGGCGCGTCCACGCGTACCCGGTAGATCACCCGGACGCCGTGCCAGTCCAGCGGGCGGCCCTCCGGGCCGAGCGCGGCCGGGTTGTGCAGGTTGTCCACGGCGATCAGGCCGACCACCCGGCCCAGCTGCCCGGCCTCCTCGACCAGCTCGCGCAGCAGCCCGGCGGCCGGCTGCTCGCCGTGGTCGGTGCCGCCACCGGGCAGGTGCCAGCGGCCCGCGCCCGGGTACCCGTCGGCGATCATGGTGAGCAGCACCCGGTCGGCCGGGTCGGTGACCAGCCCGTACGCGGCGAAGCGCTGCCGGCGGTCGACGGACGGCCCGGCCGGCTCGGCGGGCAGCGCCCGGGGCAGGTCGGCCGGCAGCGGAGTCACAGGCAGGCCGAGCAGCTCGGCGGTGAACGGCATCAGCTGCCGGGCGGCTGCCTCGTCGGGCGTGAACCAGCCGACCTCGTCGCTGCCACCGGCCGGCTCCGGCCGCAGCCGCCCGCCGCGCGCCTCGACCTCGAAGACCAACCGATCGGTGTGCAGCGCGATCCCCAGTTCGGCGAACGCGGCCACGTCGGCCACCGCGGCCCGGATCGCGCCGGGCGCGACGGTCAGGCCGGTCTCCTCGGCGAACTCGCGTACCACCGTGTCGGCCGGGTGCTCGGCGTGTTCGACGCCGCCGCCGGGCAACTGCCACACCCCCGGGTACGGGCACCTCGCCGAACCGCGCGCCAGCAACACCCGCCCGTCGGAGTCCCGCAGCACCCCGTAGGCCCCGACCCGCCGCCGCTGCTCCACAGCACCCTCCCCCGCCCGCGCGCCCCCGCGCACTCCCCGCGCCCCACTCCGTCGATCATGAGGTTAGCGGCACCGAGGCGGACATTTCGCGCCGTCAACTTCATGATCGCCGGGGTGGACGCCCGGAGGGCGGGGGTGTGTGGGTCAGAGGAGGTGGGCGGCCTGGACTGCTTCGGCCGTCACCTCGGTGAGGCGGTCGGTGGGGAGGGCGCCGAGTTCCTCGCGGCGGAACCAGCGGGCCTCGCAGGTCGAACCGCCGATGTCGGCAACGGTGGGCGGCGCGGGCTGGTCGACGACCACCCGGTAGAAGGCGCGTACGCCGTGCCAGTCGATCGGGTAGCCCTCCGGGCCGAGCGAGGCGGCGTCCCGGTGGCTGGCCACCCCGAGCAGCTCGACCAGGCGGCCGGTCTGGCCGGTCTCCTCGACCAGTTCCCGGATCAGCGCCGCGCCCGGCTGCTCGCCGTAGTCGGTGCCGCCGCCGGGCAGGTGCCAGCAGCCGGCGCCCGGGTAGCCGTCGGACACCCGGGTCAGCAGCACCCGCTCCTCCGGGTCGGTCACCACCGCGTACGCGGCGAAACGCTGCGCCCGGTGCAGCCCGTCCGGGCCGGGGACGGCGTAGAACGAGGGGAACTCGGGCACCTCCTCCGGCACGATGTCGTCGGTGGAGGTGGGCAGGCCCAGGGCGCGTGCGGTGAACGACCGCAGCGGCAGCTCCCGGGCCTCGTCGAGGGTGAACCAGCGGGCCAGGTCGGTCGGGCGGTCGACCCGCTCGGTGAGCGTCCCGCCGCGGACCGACACGGTGTAGAGAAGCCGGTCGGTGTGGATCGTGATGTGCCGCTCGGGCAGCGCCCGCATGTCGGCGAGCACGTCCTGGAGGCCGGCGACCGCCACCGAGAGCCCGGTCTCGGCAGCGGTCTCCCGGACGACCGTGTGTTTGGGGTCCTCACCGTGGTCGACTGCTCCTCCGGGGAGCGACCAGGTGCCGGGGGTGCCGGAGCGCTCCGATGCGCGGACCAGCAACACTCGGCCGTTTGAGTCAGCACAAACTGCGTATGCCGCGATCCTGCGGAGCGGCTCCAGCGAGGTGGTCACGGGAGCAAATTCTCCCCGTAGCGGGTTACCGACATCGAAAAGAGTCAGATTCCTGACTCTCCGCTGGCGTCTCAGGGGCAGCTCAGGGTAGGCGTCCGGGCGGTCACCGAGGTCGCCCGCCGCGGCGCGCGGGACCGTTGACACATGACCTTCCCGAACCCCTCCCAGGCCCCGTACAAGCAGCTCCGCCGGCCGGTCAGCGACCGCATGATCGCCGGTGTGGCGAGCGGCCTCGGCCGCTACTTCGCCGCCGACCCCACGCTGATCCGGGTGATCTTCGCGACCGCCACCGTGCTCACCGGCGGGCTCGCCGCGCTCGCGTACCCGATCATGTGGTTCCTGATGCCCGAGGAGCCGGCCGGCGCGCCCGCCTGGCCGCACCCGCCGGGCACCGCGCCGGGCTGGCCGCCGGTCCCGCCGGCCGGGCCGGTCCCGCCGGCTACGCCGACCGAGCCGCGGACGCCGGGCGGGCCGCAGGCCGGCCCGCAGACGCCGCCCGCGGCCTGAGCCGCGTCACTCCCACTCGATGGTGCCCGGCGGCTTGCTGGTGACGTCCAGGACCACGCGGTTGACCTCGGCGACCTCGTTGGTGATCCGGGTGGAGATCCGGGCCACCACGTCGTAGGGCAGCCGGGACCAGTCGGCGGTCATCGCGTCCTCGCTGGAGACCGGGCGCAGCACCACCGGGTGGCCGTAGGTGCGCCCGTCGCCCTGCACCCCGACGCTGCGCACATCGGCCAGCAGCACCACCGGGAACTGCCAGACGCCCCGGTCCAGACCGGCCGCGGTCAGCTCCTGCCGGGCGATCAGGTCGGCCTTGCGGAGCACGGCGAGGCGCTCCTCGTCGACCGCGCCGATGATCCGGATGGCCAGGCCCGGACCGGGGAACGGGTGCCGCCACACCATCGCCTCGGGCAGTCCCAGCTCCAGGCCGATCGTGCGGACCTCGTCCTTGAACAGCGTGCGCAGCGGCTCGACCAGGGCGAACTTCAGGTCCTCGGGCAGGCCGCCGACGTTGTGGTGGCTCTTGATGTTGGCGGTGCCGGTGCCGCCGCCGGACTCCACCACGTCCGGGTAGAGCGTGCCCTGCACCAGGTATTCCACGTCGCCGTGCGCGGCGATCTCCCGGGCGGCGGCCTCGAAGACGCGGATGAACTCCCGGCCGATGATCTTGCGCTTCTGCTCCGGGTCGGTCACCCCGGCGAGCGCGCCGAGGAACCGCTCCCGCGCGTCGACCACCTTGAGCTTGATGCCGGTCGCCGCCACGTAGTCCTTCTCGACCTGCTCGGCCTCACCGGCCCGCAGCAGCCCGTGGTCCACGAACACGCAGGTGAGCTGGTCACCCACGGCACGGTGCACGAGCGCGGCGGCGACCGCCGAGTCGACACCGCCGGAGAGGCCGCAGATGACCTCCTTGTCGCCGATCTGCTCGCGGATCCGGGCGACCTGCTCGTCGATGATGTTCGACGGCGTCCACGTCGGCTCGATGCCGGCGATGTCGTACAGGAAGCGGCTGAGCATCTCCTGGCCGTGCGCGGTGTGCCCGACCTCCGGGTGGAACTGCACGCCGGCCCGGCGCCCGGCCAGATCCTCGAACGCGGCGACCGGGGCGCCCGCCGACTCGGCGGTCACGGTGAAGCCGTCCGGGGCCTCGGTGACGCAGTCGCCGTGGCTCATCCAGACCGGCAGGTCGGCCGGCAGGTCGCGCAGCAGCACACCGGGCTCGGTCAGGCGCGGGCGCAGCGGCGTGCCGCCGTACTCGCGGTTGCCGGTGCGCGCGACGGTGCCGCCGAGCGCCTGGGCCATGGCCTGGAAGCCGTAGCAGATGCCGAAGACCGGCACGCCGGCGTCGAACATCCCGGCGTCGATCTGCGGCGCGTCAGGCGCGTAGACGCTGGACGGGCCGCCGGACAGGATGATCGCGGCCGGGTTCTTGGCCAGCATCTCGGACACCGGCATGGAATGCGGGACGATCTCCGAGTAGACCTTCGCCTCGCGGACACGGCGCGCGATGAGCTGGGCGTACTGGGCTCCGAAGTCCACCACGAGGACGGGGCGAGGCGTGCTCATGTGCGCAAAGCCTACCGACAGTCACCGGCCGCGCGGACGCGCCCCGGCGGTGTGGCGGGGTGAACGTGTTAACAAGGGGCCCTTCCTCTACCGGAGGCGTTAAGAAGGGGCCCTTCCTTTCACCGCAGGGCGGCGGGGGCGTGCGCGGGGACGGCCGGCCGCCGCGGCGGGACCGGCTCGACCCGGGTGTACGCCGTGCCGAGCGCCGGGCGCGGGTCCGCCTCGCCCTTGTTCGGCCAGTACGACATGGCCCGCTCGGCCTGCGCGGTGATGGTCAGCGACGGGTTGACGCCCAGGTTCGCCGAGACCGCCGCGCCGTCCACCACGTGCAGCCCCGGGTGGCCGTACACCCGGTGCCAGGGGTCGATCACACCCTCGTCCGGGGTGGCGCCGATGACCGCGCCGCCGAGGATGTGCGCCGTCACCGGGATGTTGAACGGCTCGGTGACCGCCCCGCCGGGGGTGCCGCCGATCTCCTCGGCGAGCAGCCGGGCCGCCGTGTTGCCGGCCGGGATCCAGGTCGGGTTGGGCGCGCCGTGGCCGGGGCCGGAGACCAGCCGCCCCTTGCGGTAGCGGGTGGTCAGCGAGTTGTCGACCGACTGCATGACGAGCGCGATCACGGTGCGCTCGGACCAGCGGCGTACCGACAGCATCCGCGCGGCCAGCACGGGCTGCCGGACGATGCTCCCGAGCCAGCGCCGGACCCGGCGGGGGCCGCCGTCGACGAGCAGCGACTGGAGCAGGCCCATCGCGTTGGAGCCCTTGCCGTAGCGGACCGGCTCGATGTGGGTCTGCGCGTCGGGGTGGAACGAGCTGGTGATCGCCACCCCCTCGGTGAAGTCGAGGCCGCGCTTCCGGGCCGCGCCGGGCGCCACCGAGGCGCCGAGGATGGCCTCGGAGTTGGTGCGGGTCAGCTCGCCCAGCCGGGGCGAGAGCGCCGGCAGGGCACCCGTCGACTTCATCTCGTGCAGCAGCCGCTGGGTGCCGAGCGCGCCGGCCGCGAACACCACCTGGTCGGCGTGGATCACCTCGCGCCGCTTGCGCAGCCAGGCGCCGGTGCGCTCGGTGTGCACCGCGTAGCCGCCGGCCGGGTCCGGGCGTACGGCGGTGACCGTGGTCAGCGGGTGCACCTGCACACCGAGGCGCTCGGCCAGCCAGAGGTAGTTCTTCACGAGCGTGTTCTTGGCGCCGTGCCGGCAGCCGGTCATGCACGACCCGCAGTGGCTGCACCCGGTGCGGTCCGGCCCGGCCCCGCCGAAGTAGGGGTCGGCCACCCGCTCGCCGGGGCGCCCGATGTGCACCCCGACCGGCGTCGGGTGGTAGGTGTGCGCCACCCCCATCCGCTCGGCCACCGCGCGGACGGCCTGGTCCGCGCGGGTGTCGATCGGGTACGTGGTGACGCCGAGCATCCGCTTCGCCTGGTCGTAGTGGCGGGCCAGCTCGTCGCGCCAGTCGGTGATGTCCCGCCACTGCGGGTCGGCGTAGAACGCGTCGAGCGGCTCGTAGAGCGTGTTCGCGTAGACGAGTGACCCACCGCCGACCCCGGCGCCGGAGAGCACCAGCACGCCGCCTCCGGCCTTGCGGTCGGCCGAGCGCAGCAGCGTGATCCGCTGGAGCCCGAAGCAGCCGAGCCGGGGCGCCCAGAGGAACCGTCGCGCCCGCCAGGACGTACGCGGGAACTCGTCGTCGGCGAAGCGCCGCCCCGCCTCCAGGACGCCCACCGTGTAGCCCTTCTCGGCCAGCCGGAGCGCGGTGACGCTGCCGCCGAAGCCCGAACCGATGACGAGCACGTCGTAACGCATGAACGCATCATTACCGACCGGTAGCTATGGCGCCAGCAAGTGTTTTTCGCAGATCATGCAGAGCGCTCGATTCGCCGGGATTCCCGCCGCTGCAACCTCCGGCGGCCCCCGGCGCGTCGAACACCACGGGGAGGAACGAACGTGACGAGACGACGCCTGCTGGGCCTGGCCGCACTGGTGGCGGCGCTGCTGGTGGCCACCGGAGCGGTGGTGACCACCCGGCTGGTGGCGAACCGCCCGGCCGCCCCGGCCGCCGGCCCGAGCACCGCGCCGCCGGCCTCACCGACGCCCGCCCCGACCACCGCCAGCCCGGCACCCCCGCCCGGCGCCGACCTGAAGGGCCCGCTCAACCTGCTGCTCGTCGGCGTCGACACCCGGGTCAGCATCCCCGGCTGGGAGCCGCACGCCGACGCGGTGCTGCTGCTGCACGTACCGGCCGGGCTGGACAAGGCGTACCTGTTCTCGCTCCCCCGCGACCTGGTCGTGGACATCCCCGCCTACCCGAAGGCCCGCTACCCGGGCGGCCGGACCAAGCTCACCCACGCGATGAGCTACGGCAGCCGGGTGCCGGGCGACAAGCGCAACCCCAGCACCGCCCAGGGGTACGAGCTGCTGCGCACCACCGTCTCCCGCTACACCGGCCTGCGCATCGACGCCGGGGCGGTGATCACGTTCGGCGGCTTCGACAAGCTGGTGGACACGCTCGGCGGCGTGGACCTCTACGTCGACCAGCGGGTCGAGTCCCGGCACCGCCGCCCGGACGGCACCATGCGGACGCTGACCGGTGGCGGCTACACCGGGCCGCAGATGGTCTACGAGAAGGGCACCCGCCACCTGACCGGCTGGCAGGCGCTCGACTACGCGCGGCAGCGCTACACCGCGGGCGGCGACTACACCCGGCAACGGCACCAGCAGCAACTGCTCCGGGCGCTGGCCCGCAAGATCCTCGACCAGGGCACGGCCCGCGACCCGCAGCGGGTCGAGCAGGTGGTGGCCGCGCTGGGCAGGACCCTGGTGTACGCCGGGGGCGGCCGGAAGCTGATCGACTACGCGTACGTCCTGGGTGGCCTGCCGGCCGACCGGCTCACGCTCGTCGTGCTGCCCGGCGCCGGGGTGAGCAGCGGCGGCGCGTACCGGGGTGAGCAGCTCAAGCCGCTCGGCCGCGACTTCCTCACCGCGCTGCGCGGCGGGCGGGCCGACGCGTTCCTGGCCGCCCACCCGTCGCTGCGCGTCAAGAACTAGAGGCCCTACAGCGGCTTCGGGGCGGGCGGGCGCTCGGTGCCGTACAGCCACGGGTCGAAGACCTTCGCCAACTTCTTGCCGGAGATCCGCTCGGCCAGCGCCACGAAGTCGGCGGTGGTGGCGTTGCCGTTCTTCCGCTCCGCCGCCCAGGTGCGCAGGATGGTGAAGAACGCGGTGTCGCCCACCGCCACCCGCAGCGCGTGCACGGTCATCCCGCCCCGGTCGTAGACCGAACGGCTGAACAGGTTCGCCACGCCCGGCTTGCCCGGCGGCGTACGCCACACCTGACCGCCGGCGTTCGCGTACCTCTGCTCGAACATGCGCTGAACCGTGGTCGAGCCGCTGTGCTCGGCCCACAGCCACTCGGCGTACGTGGCCAGCCCTTCGTTGAGCCAGATGTCCTGCCAGCGCTGGATCGACACGCTGTTGCCGTACCACTGGTGGGCCAGCTCGTGCGCGACCACGCCGGTGTTGTCGCCCTGCCGGAAGAAGCTCGCCGAGTAGACCGGCCGGCTCTGCGTCTCCAGCGCGTACCGGATGCGTTCGTCGGCGATCACCACGCCGCCGTACGAGTCGAACGGGTACGGCCCGAAGACGCTCTCCAGGTAGTCGGCGACCTCGACCGTGCGCGCGACGGACCGGTCCGGCGCCCCCTGGGCGACCTGCGTGGTGACCGCGCTGTAGACCGGCCGTCCCTTGTGCTGCCCGGTGGTGACCCGGAACTTCCCGATCGCCACGGTGGTCAGGTAACTGGCGGCCGGCGCGGTCTCCGACCACTTCCAGGTGGTCCAGGCGCCGCTGGTCGCCTTCCCCTTCGGCACGCCGTTGGAGACCGCCGTCAGTCCCTTCGGGACGGTGATCTCCATGTCGTAGGTGGCCTTGTCCGACGGGTGGTCGTTGACCGGGAACCAGGTGCTCGCCGACTCCGGCTGCCCGAGTGCGATCGCCCCGTCGACGGTGTGCAGCCAGCCGCCCTCGCCCAGCGCCTCGGTACGCAGCGCCTCCGGCCTGCCGTCGTACCGGATCTCGGCGGTGAACCCGTTGCCGGAGGTCAGCCCGATCGCCGGGGTGATCACCAGCTCGTCCTCGGTGCGGCTGTGCCGGGCGGCGGTGCCGTCCACAGTCACCGAGCGGACGGTCAGCCCGGCCAGGTCCAGGTTGAACGCGGACAGGTCGGCGGTCGCGGTGGCCCGCAGCGTGGTGGTGCCGCTGAGCTTGTCCGTCTCCGGGTCGTAGCGCACCTTCACCGTGTAGTGCGCGACGTCGTACCCGCCGTTGCCGTAGCTCGGGAAGTACGCGTCGCCGGCTCCGGCCGCGCCCGGCGCGAAGCTGCGCGAGGTCGCCGGCGCGGGACCGGCCGGGGACGACGGGCCCGGGTCCGGCTCGGCCGAACCGCAGCCGGCCAGCAGCAGCGTGCCGCAGGTCAGCAACCCGATCCGTCGTCGTGCGCCGCGCCGCGTCATCGCCTCGATCCCTCCCGGGGCCCGTTCGGCGGCCCCGCCCACGGGCCGCTCCGACCGCGGCAGCCTACCCAGCGGCGGTCACGCGTGCGTCACGGCAGTCCCGGTGGCGTGCCCCCGACCAGCCAGGCGTCCAGCAGCGCCCGCAGCGGCCGCCCGGACGTTCGTTCGGCGTACCCGATGAAATCAGCAGTGGTGACGTTGCCGTCGCGGTGCTGCGCCAGCCATCCGCGCAGCACCCGGTAGAACGCCTCGTCGCCCACCGCGCGGCGCAGCGCGTGCACCGCGAGCGCGCCCCGCTGGTAGACCGCGTCGCCGAACATCCCGGCCCGGCCCGGGTCGACTGTGGGCCTCGACCAGTCGGTGGCCGCGTAGCGCTCGACGACGGTCTGCGCCACTGTGCGCCCGCCGTCGTGCTCGGCCCAGAGCCATTCGGCGTACGTGGCGAAGCCCTCGTTGAGCCAGATGTCGCTCCACCGGGCCACCGAGACGCTGTCGCCGAACCACTGGTGCGCCAGCTCGTGCGCGACCACCTCGGTGTTCGGCCGGTCCCCGCGGAAGAACGCCGGCCCGTAGACCGGACGGCTCTGCGTCTCCAGCGCGTACCGGATGCGTTCGTCGGCGACCACCACACCGCCGTACGCCTCGAACGGGTACGGGCCGAAGCGCGCGGCCAGGAAGTCGGCGACCTCGCCGGTGCGGGCCACCGACGCGGCGGCCGGCCCGTCCGCGGGCAGCGCCGCGGCGACGGCGGTGACGAGCGGCTTGCCGGCGTGGGTGCCGCTGCTGACCCGGTAGTCGCCGATCACCAGCGTGCTCAGGTAGCTGGCCATCGGCGCGCGTTCCGCCCAGCGCCAGGTGGTCCAGCCGCCGCTCGACGTCCTCCCCTCCGGCACGCCGTTCGACAGCGCGGCGAGGCCGTCCGGCACGGTGACCGCGAGGTCGTAGGTGGCCTTGTCCGACGGGTGGTCGTTGACCGGGTACCAGGTGCTCGCCGACTCCGGCTGACCGAGCGCTATCGCACCGTCCGGTGTGGCGTGGAATCCGCCGTCGCCCAGTTCGGCGTTCGGCAGCGGCTTCGGCACCCCGCCGTACGTGACCTCGACAGTGAACCGCCGCCCGGACGGCAGCCCGCCCGACGGGGTGACGATCAGCTCGGCGCCGTCGTGGCGGTGCTTCACCGCCTCGCCGTCCACCCGCACCCGCTCGACGTCCGGCCCGGCCAGGTCGAGCTGGAACCGGGACAGCGCCCGGGTGGCGGTGACGGTCAGCGTGGCGGTGCCGGTGAGCCGGTCGCTCGCGGGGTCGTACCGCACGTCCAGCGCGTAGTGGCCCACGTCGTAGCCGCCGTTGCCGGCCCCCGGCACGTACGGGTCACCGGCGTCCGCCGCGCCCGGCCGGAACCCGCTCTCGTCGCCGCCGGTGCACCCGCTCAGCGCGAGCGCCGCCGTCACCAGCCCTGCCGCCCAGACCCGCCCCCGTCCCACCCGGCGAGCCTAGACGCGCGACGGCGCGGGCGGGGCCGGAACACGTCCGCGCCGCCGCCCGCGCCGTTCTGTGCTCAGCGGTACTCAGGGGTGCTCAGCGGTCGAGGACCAGCCCGACCTTCTGGAACTCCTTCAGGTCGCGGTAGCCGCACTTGGCCATCGCGCGGCGCAGGCCGCCGAAGAGGTTGAGCTGGCCGTCCGGCTCGTCGGCCGGGCCGAACAGCAGCTTCTCCATCGAGCCGAGCGGCTCACCGGCCACCTCGAACGCCCCACGGGGCAGCGACGGGTGGCTGGCCGCGGAGTGCCACCAGGCGCCCCCGGCCGGCGCCTCCTCGCACAACGACAGTGGCTCGCCGAGCATCACCGCGTCCGCGCCGCAGCCGAGCGCCTTGGCGATGTCGCCGGAGGTCTGCATGTCGCCGTCGGCGATCAGGTGCACGTACCGGCCGCCGGTCTCGTCCAGGTAGTCGCGGCGGGCAGCGGCGGCGTCGGCGATGGCGGTGGCCATCGGCACCCGGATGCCGAGCACCGACTCGGTGGTCGACCAGTCGTCGCCGCCGATGCCCACGATCACACCGGCCGCGCCGGTACGCATCAGGTGCAGCGCGGTCTTGTAGTCGGTGCACCCGCCGACGACGACCGGCAGGTCCAGGTCGGCGATGAACTCCTTGAGGTTGAGCGGCTCGTCGGTGGTGGAGACGTGCTCGGCCGAGACGAGCGTGCCCTGGATGACCAGGATGTCCACGCCGGCGTCGAGGATCACCGGGGCCAGCGCCAGGGTGTGCTGCGGGGAGACCCGTACCGCCACCGTGCCGCCGCCCTCACGCAGCTCGCGGACCCGCTCGGCGATCAGGTCGGGGCGGATCGGCTCGGCGTAGACCTCCTGGAGGCGCTTGGTCGCCCGCGCGTCCTCGCCGAGACCGGCCAGCTCCTCCAGGATCTTGGCCGGGTTCTCGTACCGGGTCCAGAGGCCCTCGACGTTGAGCACGCCGAGGCCGCCGAGCTGGCCGAGCCGGACCGCCGAGGCGGGGCTCATGGTCGCGTCCGAGGGGTGCGCGACGCAGGGGATGCCGAACTGGTACGCGTCGAGCTGCCACGCGGTGGAGACGTCGTCGACGTCCCGGGTGCGGCGGCTCGGCACGATGGCGATGTCGTCCAGGTGGTAGCCGCGCTGCGCGGTCTTGCCCAGCCCGATCTCGACCACGTCACGCATGGGGGACTCCAGGTGGTTTGGGGGTGGTGGTTCAGCGGGAGTGGTAGTTGGGCGCCTCGACGGTCATCTGGATGTCGTGCGGGTGGCTCTCCTTGAGCCCGGCCGCTGTGATCCGGATGAGCTGGCCGCGCCGGTGCAGCTCCGGGATGCTCTCCGCGCCCACGTACCCCATCGCGGCGCGCAGCCCGCCGATGAGCTGGTGGGCGACGGCGGAGAGCGGCCCCCGGTAGGGCACCTGGCCCTCGACGCCCTCCGGGACGAGCTTGTCCTCGGCGAGCACGTCCTGCTGGAAGTAGCGGTCCTTGGAGTAGGACTTGCCCTGGCCCCGCGACTGCATCGCGCCGAGCGAGCCCATCCCCCGGTACGCCTTGTACTGCTTGCCGTTGATGAAGATCAGCTCGCCGGGACTCTCCTCGCAGCCGGCGAGCAGGCTGCCGAGCATCACCGTGTCGGCGCCGGCGACGAGCGCCTTGGCGATGTCGCCCGAGTACTGGATGCCGCCGTCACCGATGACCGGCACACCGGCCGGGCCGGCGGCGCGGGCCGCCTCCATGATCGCGGTGATCTGCGGTACGCCCACACCGGCGACGATCCGGGTGGTGCAGATGGCGCCCGGGCCGACGCCCACCTTCACGCCGTCCGCGCCGGCCTCGACGAGCGCCTTCGCGCCCGCGTACGTGGCGATGTTGCCGCCCACGATGTCGATGGAGACGTCCCGCTTGAGCCGGGCGACCATCTCCAGCACGGCGCGCTGGTGGCCGTGCGCGGTGTCGACGATGACGACGTCCACGCCGGCGTCGACCAGGGCACGGGCGCGCTTGTAGCCGTCCTCGCCGACACCGACCGCGGCGGCGACCCGGAGCCGGCCCGCGTCGTCCTTGGTGGCGTTCGGGTACTGCTCGCTCTTGGTGAAGTCCTTGACCGTGATGAGGCCGCGCAGCTTGCCGCCCGCGTCCACGATCGGCAGCTTCTCGATCTTGTGCTGGCGCAGCAGGCCGAGCGCGTCGTCCTTGCTCACGCCGACCGGGGCGGTGATCAGCGGGGTGCGGGTCATGATCTCGCGCACCGGCGTGGCCGGGTCGGAGACGAACCGCATGTCGCGGTTGGTGACGATGCCGACCAGCTGGCCCTGCCCGTCCACCACCGGCACGCCGGAGATGCGGTAGCGCCCGCAGAGCGCGTCGACCTCGCGCAGCGTGTCGTCCGGGCTGGCCGTCACCGGGTTGGTGATCATGCCGGACTCGGAGCGCTTCACCAGGTCGACCTGGAGCGCCTGGTCCTCGACGGAGAGGTTGCGGTGCAGCACGCCGATGCCGCCCTGGCGGGCCATGGCGATCGCCATCCGCGCCTCGGTGACCGTGTCCATCGCGCTGGACAGCAGCGGCACGGTCAGCTCGATGTTGCGGGTGAGGCGGGTGCGGGTGTTGACGCGGCTGGGCACGACGTCCGACTCGCCCGGCTGGAGCAGGACGTCGTCGAAGGTCAGCCCGAGCGGCACCACCCGGGCCGAACCGGCCGGCAGCTCGGGCAGATGGCCACCCAACTCCCCGCCGTCGGTGCCGGCCGGGATCTCGGTGCTGGGCGAATTCTCCACGATTGCTCCCCTGAGCTGGTCGTACGGGCTGCAGCGAGGCGGCGCGCGGGGGCACCGGCAGGCGCCTGGTGACGGCGCGTCGCCTCATCGTACCCACTTGCCCGTCCGCGCCCGGGAAGCGGCGGGCCCGAGGGTAGGCCGGGCCACAGCACGGGCTGGGGCGGGCTTTCCTGCGGCGCGGGGTCTACGGTGAAGGGGTGCACGACGAGCCCATCGACCCGTTCAACGGCGACCCGGCCGATCCGGCTGCCGGCCTGCACGATCCCGGCGACGACGACGCGCTCGACCCGCTGAGCGAGGTCGAGCGCCAGGACGTCCTGGAGGATCTCGCCGATCTGGAGATCTACCAGGCGTTGCTCCAGCCGATCGGCGTGCGCGGCCTGGTGATCGAGTGCGAGGACTGCCGCGAGCCGCACTACTTCGACTGGGACCTGCTGCGCGGCAACCTGCGCCACCTGCTCAACTCGGGGCGTCCCCGGGTGCACGAGCCGGCCTACGACCCCGACCCGGACCACTACGTGAGCTGGGACTACGCCCGCGGCTACGCCGACGGCGTGCACGACACGCTCACCGAGGGCACCGACGACTCCGCGCAGGAGTGATCCCCGCGCGGGTCAGGCGACCAGGCCAGCCCGGAACCCGGCCGCCACGGCGTGCGCCCGGTCGCGCGCGCCGAGCTTGCGGAACAGCCGCCGGGCGTGCGTCTTGACCGTGTCCTCGGAGACGAACAGCTCCCGCCCGATCTCCGCGTTGCTCTTGCCCTCGGCCATGCCGAGCAGCACCTGAAGCTCCCGCTCGGTCAGCCCGATCGCGCTGCGCGGCGACCGCGCCGGCCGCTGGGCCGCACCGGGCCGGGGCGCCTCCGCGCCGTCGGCCGCCGCCGGGTCGTCCGGGTCCTCACCCCGCTGCACGGGCACCACTGTGGGCAGGCCCGCCGCGTCCACCGGCGCCGTCGCCGGCCAGCCGGGCCCACCCTGGGTACGCCCCGGCGCCGCCGGCCGGGTCGGCCCGCCCACAGCCGCCGCGTCCCGGGCGGTGTCCGCCACCCGGTGCCTGTTGCTCCGCCCGGGGGCGGAGAGCAGCAGCAGCGCCTTGGCGACCGCGCTGGTCAGGTCGTGGTCGGCGTTCTGGATCAGTCCGCGCGCCCCGGCGCTGATGGTGGCCGCCGCCGACTCCGACTCCTCGGCGCCGAGCAGCAGCACCGCCGCCTGCGGGGCACGGGCCAGCACCCGCCGGACGAAGCCGGCGCTGTCCGGACGGGTCAGGGCGGTGTCGGCGAGCACCACGTCCACCGGGCGCTCGGCGAGCCGCAACATCACCTCCGGATCGGAGACGGCCGTCCGGACGACGCCGGACAGCCCGAGCCGCGCCGCCGCGGAGGTCAGATGCTGGGCCGCCAATGGTGTCCGAACGCACACAAGAACACTACGCACAGTGGTCTCCTCTCCGACTCAGAGCAGACCATGCGGAGGTGGGCTCGGGAGGGGGTTCCGGGCAATCATCCGAACTTTTCCGACAGATGGGGCATATGCCGCCGAGTGTCCGAGGTTTTCGATCACAGATGTGTGAGCCGCGGACCGCTCGGGTACCGAGGGGTTCATCCGGAACCGGCATCCCGCGCGGACCGCCGCCCGGTAGCTGGCAACGAACATTCTCCGCGGTGCCGCGCGGGAGGAGGGGTGCTGATGTCGAACGTACGTAGGCTGCCTGGACCGATCGACGAGCTCTGGGACTGGCAGCGGCTCGGAGCCTGCCGTGGCCGCGACAGCGCGCAGTTCTTCCACCCGGACGGCGAGCGCGGCTCCTCCCGGCTGCGCCGCGAGATGGGTGCCAAGTCGGTCTGCCGCGCCTGCCCGGTACGCGCCGAGTGCGCCGCCCACGCGCTCTCCGTACGCGAGCCGTACGGCGTCTGGGGCGGGTTCAGCGAGTCCGAGCGGCTGCGGCTGCTCGCCCTCGGCTGGGAGGACCTGGCCGACCGCCGGCAGACCAAGGTGGACATCGCCCGGCTGGAGGCGCGCCTCGGCCGGCCGCACAACACCGCCGTGCCGGACCAGCGCAAGGTCGCCTGACCGGCTTCACGACCCCCGACGCCGCGCCCCGGACCCCGGGGCGCGGCGTCGTCGTGTCGTCCCGCCCCGCCGCCCCCCGCGTGATCAACACCAGCTCGGCGAAATGGCTATATCGCGGAGCCTCTGATGCCACCACTTCGGGGAACTGGTGTTGATCTTTCGGGGTGGGGCGGTCGTCAGGTGACCGTGACCCGCACTGTGTGCCAGCCGGTCGCGCCGTCCGGGGCGACCGGGGCGCGCTGTTCCGTCTGGGTCTCGCCGGTCGTGTCGGTCGCCCGCACCTGGAGCGTGTGCTCGCCCGGCGTCGCGTCCCACCGCCAGGACCACTGCACCCAGGTGTCCGCCGACACCGCCGGGGCCGGCGTCGCCTCCTGCCAGGGGCCGCCGTCGACGCGTACCTCGACGCGACGGATGCCGCGGTGCTGCGCCCACGCCACACCGGCCACGATCACCGGGCCGGCGGCCGGGCGGCTGCGGGGCCGGGGCGTGTCGATCCGGGACTGCGTCTTGATCGGGCCCTGCGCGGACCAGCCGCGCGGCACCCAGTACGCGTCGAAGTCGGCGAAGCTGGTCAGCTCCAGCTCGGTGAGCCACTTGCAGGCCGACACGTACCCGTAGAGGCCGGGCACCACCATCCGCACCGGGAAGCCGTGCTGGATCGGCAGCGGCTCGCCGTTCATGCCGACCGCGAGCAGCGCGTCCCGCCCGTCGCGCAGCACCGAGGTGGGCGTGCCGCAGGTCCACCCGTCGACCGCGCGGCCCACCACCTGGTCCGCGCCCTCCTCCGGGCCGGCCTCGTCGAGCAGTTCCCTGATCGGTACGCCGAGCCAGCGCGCGTTGCCGATCAGGTCGCCGCCCACCTCGTTGGAGACGCAGGCGAGCGTCACGTACCGCTCGACCATCGGGCGGGCCAGCAGGTCGTCGAAGCTCAGCTCGATCGGGTTGCGCACCCGCCCGTGGATCCGCAGCCGCCAGGTGACCGGGTCCACCTGCGGCACCACCAGCGCCGTGTCGATCCGGTAGAACTCCCGGTTCGGCGTCACGTACGGCGCGAGCCGGGGCAGTGACAGGTCGGCTCCGGCCGGCACCTGCGGGGCGGGCGCGGCCGGGGCGGGCAGCGTCACCGCCTCCCGGGCCGCCGACACGCCGCGCCGCCCGGCCAGCCAGTGCCCGCCCAGCCCGGCCACCGCCGCAGCGCCGGTGAGCAGCCCGGCGCCGCGCAGGAACCGCCGCCGGGACTCCGCGTCATCGTCGTGCCGTACCGGCTCCCAGCCGCCCGGGGTCTTCTCCTCCCCCGCAAGCGCGGCGACCGCCGGAGGCGGCGTCGACGGCGGCCGGTCCGCCGCGTCGGCCCGGTCGCGCCCGGCCTGCTCCCGGCGTGCCGGGCCGGCGCCCAGCGGTCCGGCCACGAACGCCCAGAGCGTCAGCGCGCCGAGTCCGCCGCCGACCAGGGAGGGCAGCGCGTCGAACGCGTTCGCGCCGGCCCGGGTCAGCGCGGCCGCGACACCGAGCACGGCGAACGCGGCGACGCCGGCCAGGCCGACCACCAGCCGCCGGGCCGCCGCCAGGCCGAGCAGCGCCCCGAAGGCGGCCAGCAGCAGCGCCGTCCCGACCAGCAGGGCGATCTTGTCGTACGTGCCGAAGACGTCGATGGCGAACTGCTTGACCGGCTCGGGTACGAGGTCGACGACGAGTCCGCCGACGGCGACGAGCGGCGCGGACCGGGGACCGGTCAGGACCGCCACGGGCTCGGCGGTGCCGAGTGCCACCACGGCGGCGACGACACCGGCCAGTGCCGCGCGGCGGCGGGAGAGGGTGCTCACGGCGTCCAGTCTGGTCGACCCGCCGGCCCGGCTGCCAATGTCGTCAGCGTTCCGTAAGGGCATACGCGTCAGGGCACACCACCGGGTCGGCGGTGTGCCCTGACGTCGGGCCGTGCGGTCGGGTCAGAAGCCCGGGCCGTGCTGGTGGCCGTGACCGTGCGAGTGGCCGTGGCCACCGGCGGCCGGCTCCGGCTCGGCCGGCTTCTCCACCACGAGGCTCTCGGTGGTGAGCAGCAGGCCGGCGATCGAGGCGGCGTTGCTGACCGCGTTGCGGGTCACCTTCACCGGGTCGATGATGCCGGACTTGGCCAGGTCGACGTACTCGCCGGTGGCGGCGTCGAGGCCGTGACCCCAGTCCTGGGCGACGACCTTCTGCACCACCACGTAGCCGTCGTGGCCGGCGTTCTGGGCGATCCAGCGCAGCGGCTCGACGAGCGCCTTGCGCACGATCGAGACGCCGACCTTCTCGTCACCGGTGAAGCCCAGGTCGTCGTCGAGCGCCGGCAGGATCTGGGCCAGGGCGGCACCGCCACCCGGGACCGTGCCCTCCTCGACCGCGGCCTTGGTCGCGGCGATGGCGTCCTCGATGCGGTGCTTGCGCTCCTTCATCTCGACCTCGGTGGCCGCGCCGACCTTGATCACGGCGATGCCGCCGGAGAGCTTCGCCAGCCGCTCGGCCAGCTTCTCCCGGTCCCACTCGGAGTCGGAGGCCTCGATCTCCTTGCGGATCTGCGCGACCCGGTCGGCGACCTCGGAGGCCTGCCCGCCACCGTCGACGACTGTGGTGTTCTCCTTGTCGACCACGACGCGACGGGCGGTGCCGAGCACCTCCAGGCCGACCTGGTCGAGCTTGTAGCCCAGCTCCGGGGCGACCAGCTCGGCGCCGGTCAGGATCGCCATGTCCTGGAGCATCGCCTTGCGGCGGTCGCCGAAGCCGGGGGCCTTGACGGCGCAGACCTTGACGGTCTTGCGCAGCGCGTTGACCACGAGCGTGGACAGGGCCTGGCCCTCGACGTCCTCAGCGACGATGAGCAGCGGCTTGTTGTTCTGGAGAACCTTCTCCAGCAGCGGCAGCAGCTCCTCGATCGCCGAGATCTTCTGGGTGGTGATCAGGATGTACGGGTCCTCCAGGACCGCCTCCTGCGCCTCCAGGTCGGTGACGAAGTTCGGCGAGATGAAGCCCTTGTCGAACTGGAGACCCTCGGTCACCTCCAGCTCGGTGGTGAGCGCGGAGCCCTCCTCGACGGTGATGACGCCGTCGCGGCCGACCTTCTCCATCGCCTCGGCGATCAGGTCGCCGATGGCGGCGTCCTGCGCGGAGACGGTCGCGACGTGCGCGATCGACTCCTTGCCGGCGACCTCGACGGCCTTGCCGAGCAGCGCCTCGGAGACCTTGGCGGCCGCCGCGTCGATGCCCCGCTTCAGGCCGGTCGGGTTGGTGCCGGCGGCCACGTTGCGCAGGCCCTCGCGGACCATGGCCTGGGCCAGCACGGTGGCGGTGGTGGTCCCGTCGCCGGCGACGTCGTTGGTCTTGGTCGCCACCTCCTTGACCAGCTGCGCGCCGAGGTTCTCGTACGGGTTGGTGAGCTCGATCTCCTTGGCGATGGTCACGCCGTCGTTGGTGATCGTGGGCGCACCGAACTTCTTGTCCAGGACGACGTTGCGCCCGCGCGGGCCGAGGGTGACCTTCACCGCGTCCGCGAGGGCGTTGACACCGTGCTCGAGCAGGTGCCGGGCGTCGTCCGAGAAGCTGAGGATCTTCGCCATCAGTATCCCTTCGAAGCGACGTCGCCCCGGCCCGGCGAGCCGGACCGGGGCAACGACACTGATCGGTTGCTTACTTCTCGATGACCGCGAGGACGTCGCGGGCGGAGAGCACCAGGTACTCCTCGCCGGCGTACTTGACCTCGGTGCCGCCGTACTTCGAGTAGAGGACGGTGTCGCCGACCTTCACGTCGATCGGCACGCGGTTGCCCTTGTCGTCGATCCGGCCCGGGCCGACAGCGAGGACGGTGCCCTCCTGCGGCTTCTCCTTGGCGGTGTCGGGGATCACGATGCCCGAGGCGGTGGTGGTCTCGGCCTCGTTCGCCTGGACCACGATGCGGTCCTCGAGCGGCTTGATCGCAACCTTGGTCGCGGTAGTCACGGGCATACCCTCCCGGGTACTTGGTGTCGTTGCCGGCCGGCATGCCGACCAGCGTCAATCTGCCACATGCCACCGGGCGGGGCCGTCGTCGCGGGTGCCGGTCCGCCTGGCGCTCAACCCCCGGGCACGAGGCTCGGGCGTTGGCACCCTCAGGGTGAGAGTGCTAATCGCAGGTTATTCCTCGGCTAGCACTCCGTCAAGGAGAGTGCCAACGCGTCGCCCTCCGTGTCGCGCCGGAACCGGGCCGGGAGAATGAGCGCGTGGATCTCGACCAGCTCGCCGCGCTGCGTACCCCCGAGGGGTCGGCCGCGCTCGCCGCGGCCGAACGGGTGGCCGGCGGCGACCCGCTGGCGGCGGCGGCCGCGCTGCGTTCGGCCGGGATTCCCGGCGGGCTCGCGGCGGCGGCACTCACCCAGGCGGAGCTGCGCCGCCGGGCGGCCGGCAAGTTCGGTGCGGCGGCGGCCGGGATGTTCCTCACCCGGGCCGGGCTGGAGCAGGCCACCCGCCGCGCGGTCGCCGACCGGCGCGCCGCGCGGCTGCGGGCCGCGGGTGTGACCACGCTGGCCGACCTGGGGTGCGGGCTGGGGGCCGACGCGCTCGCCGCGGCCCGCGCCGGCATCCGGGTGTACGCGGTGGAGGCCGACCCGGTGACCGCCGCGATGGCCGCCGCGAACGCCGAGGCGGCCGGGCTGGCCGACCTGGTGACCGTCGAGCGCGGTGACGCCACGGCGTTCGACGCGACAGGGGTCGACGCCGTGTTCTGCGATCCGGCGCGGCGGCGGGCCGGCACCGGGCAGCGTGTGTTCGACCCGAACGCCTACTCGCCGCCGTGGGAATTCGTCACCGGCCTGGCCGCACGCGTGCCGCGCACAGTGGTGAAGGTGGCGCCCGGGCTGGACCACGCGCTGATCCCGGCCGGCGCCGAGGCGGAGTGGGTGAGCGTGGACGGCGACCTGGTCGAGGCCGCGCTCTGGTGCGGCGAGCTGGCCGAGGTCCCGCGCCGCGCCACCCTGCTGCGCGAGAAGGAAGGGCCCCTTCTTAACGCCTCCGGTAGTAAAAGGGGCCCTTCCTATCACCTCACCGGGACCGGTGCGCAGGAGGCGCCGGTGGGACCGGTGCGGCGGTTCCTCTACGACCCGGATCCGGCCGTGGTGCGCGCGCACCTGGTCGCCGAGCTGGCCGCCGACCTCGACGCCACGCTCGCCGACCCGTCGATCGCCTACCTGTACGCCGACGAGGCCCGGCCCACGCCGTTCGCCCGCTGCCTGGAGATCACCGACGTGCTGCCGTTCTCGCTGAAGCGGCTGCGCGCCCTGCTGCGGGAGCGGCGCGTCGGCCGGGTCGAGATCCGCAAGCGCGGCTCGGCGCTGGAGCCGGAGAAGCTGCGCCGCGACCTGCGGCTGTCCGGTGACGAGGCGGCCGGTCTGGCGCTGACCCGGGTGGCCGGCGACCCCACTGTGCTCGTCTGCCGGCCGGTTCCGCCCGGCGGTTGACCCCGGCTCACGTTTCCGGCTCGCGGTGTCGCGGCGCGCGGGTTAGCTTGAGCCCGTGGCGGGCCCTGGCACTCCGGCGATCGCGTTGCTGAGCAAGCGGAAGATCGCCCACAGCACCCACACCTACGACGTCTCGCCGGACGCGCCGAACTACGGCGCGCTCGTGGCGACCGCGCTCGGGGTGGCGCCGGAGCGCGTGTTCAAGTCGCTCGTCACCGAGGTCGACGGCGGGCTGACGGTGGCGGTGGTGCCGGTGACCGGCGAGCTGGACCTGAAGGCGCTCGCCGCCGCGGCCGGCGGCAAGCGGGCCACCATGGCGGACCGGGCGACCGCCGAGCGGGCGACCGGGTACGTCCGCGGCGGCATCAGCCCGCTCGGGCAGCGCAAGCGGCTACCGACTGTCATCGACGCCTCGGCGCTGGCGCATCCGACGGTGTACGTCTCGGCGGGTCGCCGGGGGTTGCAGGTGCAGCTCGCGCCGACGGATCTGGTTGCGCTCACCGGGGCGACGACGGCATCGATCGCCGCCATCTGAGCGGGGTCGTGACGGTACGTGTGGGAGCGTTCCCGGAACGCGCTCTCCCGGTGGTGTCCCGTGGGTGACAACCGCGTTGCTGAATTGTTACCGCCGCCAACAAACTTCTGACCTCGGCAGTCTTGCGGCGCATGGGAAACGGGGAATACGTTGCCGGACACAACAAAACATCACCACTCCCCCACCTCCGAAAGGACCCTGCACATGCGCAAGGGCTTCCTCACCTTCGCGGCCGTCGGTCTTCTCGCGACCGGCAGCATGGCCGCATGCGGTGACAACGGCGGTTCTTCCGACGAGGCCGGCGGCTCCAACGCCAAGAAGCCGAAGATCGGCGTGATCCTGCCGGACAGCAAGTCCTCCGCCCGCTGGGAGGGCGCGGACCGCAAGTACCTCAAGGCGGCGTTCGACGCGGCCGGCGTCGAGTCCGACATCCAGAACGCGCAGAACGACAAGACCGCGTTCCAGACCATCGCCGACCAGATGATCACCAGCGGCGTCAACGTCCTGATGATCGTCAACCTGGACTCCGGCACCGGCAAGGCCGTGCTCGACAAGGCCAAGTCGCAGGGCGTCGCGACCATCGACTACGACCGGCTGACCCTGGGCGGCTCCGCCCAGTACTACGTCAGCTTCGACAACGAGGCGGTCGGCAAGCTCCAGGGCGAGGGCCTGAGCAAGTGCCTGACCGACAAGGGCGTCAAGAACCCGTCGATCGCGTACCTCAACGGCTCGCCGACCGACAACAACGCCACCCTGTTCAAGAACGGGTACGACTCGGTGCTCAAGCCGAAGTTCGACTCGAAGGAGTACACCAAGGTCGCCGACGACTCGGTGCCGGCCTGGGACAACGCGCAGGCCGCCACGATCTTCGAGCAGCAGCTGACCAAGGCCGGCGGCAAGATCGACGGCGTGCTCGCCGCCAACGACGGTCTCGGCAACGCGGCCATCTCGGTGCTGAAGAAGAACAAGCTCAACGGCAAGGTTCCGGTGACCGGTCAGGACGCCACCAAGGAGGGCCTGCAGAACATCCTCGCCGGTGACCAGTGCATGACTGTCTACAAGGCGGTCAAGAAGGAGGCGGACGCCGCCGCCGAGCTGGCCATCGCGCTCGCCAAGGGTGAGCCGAAGGACACCGGCCAGACGGTCAAGGACCCGGAGGGCGGCCGGGACGTGCCGTCGGTGCTGCTGGAGCCCAAGGCCATCTACAAGGACAACGTCAAGGACGTGGTGGCCGACGGATACGTCACCAAGGAAGAGCTCTGCACCGGTGCCTTCGCGAAGCTCTGCACCGACGCCGGCGTGAGCTGACCCACCCGCCTCAGGCGGCGCCGCCCGGCACGGGGTTTCCCGTGCCGGGCGGCGCCCGCGCCGGACGGGATCCGAGACCTCCCTCCGCCCAAAGGAGAACCCCGTGTCCGCAACCCCCCTGCTGGAGCTACGCGGGATCGACAAGAGCTTCGGTCCCGTCCAGGTGCTGCGTGACGTCGCCTTCGCCGCGCACGCCGGCGAGGTGACCGCGCTGGTCGGCGACAACGGCGCCGGCAAGTCGACCCTGGTCAAGTGCATCAGTGGCATCCACCCCACCGATGCCGGCGAGTTCGTCTTCGACGGCCGCCCGGTGACCATCAACAGCCCTCGGGACGCCGCCGCGCTCGGGATCGAGGTCGTCTACCAGGACCTCGCGCTCTGCGACAACCTCGACATCGTGCAGAACATGTTCCTCGGCCGGGAGAAGCGCAGCGGCATCGTGCTCGACGAGCCGACCATGGAGCAGATGGCCGCCGAGACGCTCGCCGGCCTGAGCGTGCGCACCGTGAAGTCGCTGCGCCAGCACGTGGCCAGCCTCTCCGGCGGCCAGCGGCAGACCGTGGCCATCGCCAAGGCCGTGCTCTGGAACAGCCGGCTCGTCATCCTGGACGAGCCGACCGCCGCACTCGGCGTCGCGCAGACCGCCCAGGTGCTGGAGCTGGTCCGCCGGCTGGCCGACAACGGCCTGGCCGTGGTGCTCATCTCGCACAACATGAACGACGTCTTCGCCGTATCCGACCGGATCGCCGCGCTCTACCTCGGCCAGATGGTCGCCCAGGTGAAGACCACCGACATCACCCACTCGCAGGTGGTCGAGCTGATCACCGCCGGCCGCTCCGGCAGCCTCGGCCTCACCGGCGAGCCGGGCGGCAACGGCGCCGCGCCCGCCGACACCACTCCAGGAGCCGTCCGATGACCGCCATCGTCGTGAAGAAGGAAGGCCCGGCCGGCGTCACCCCGACACCGACCGTCGGCAGCCACGTGAACAACTACTGGCGCCGGGTACGCGGCGGCGACATCGGTGCGCTCCCCGCCGTGGTCATGCTCGTGACGCTGGCGGTGGGCTTCTCGATCGCCCGCCCGTCGTTCTTCACCGCCGGCAACCTGGCGAACCTGTTCACCCAGGGCGCGGCGGTCACGCTCATCGCGATGGGTCTGGTCTTCGTCCTGCTGCTCGGCGAGATCGACCTCTCCGCCGGCTTCGCCAGCGGCGTCTGCGCCGCGATCCTGGCCAACGTGGTGACAGTGCTCGGCTACCCCTGGTACGTGGCGGTGCTCTCCGCCGTCGTCACCGGTGTGGTGATCGGCACCGTGCTGGGCCTGCTGGTCGCCAAGGTCGGCATCCCCTCCTTCGTGGTCACGCTCGCCGGGTTCCTGGCCTTTCAGGGCGTGGTGCTGACGCTCATGGACGAGGGCGCCAACATCGCGGTCCGGGACGACGTGCTCGTCGCGATCGCCAACCGCAACCTCTCCCCCGTGCTGGGCTGGTCGCTCGCAGCCGTCGCCGTCGTCGGGTACGCGGCCGTGCAGTTGCTGCGGCACCGCAACCGTGCCGCCCGCGGCCTGCTCACCGACCCGATCGCGGTGGTCGCCGCGCGGATCGCCGGTCTGGCCGTGATCCTCGGCGTGGCGGTCTACGTGCTCAACCTGGAGCGCAGCCGCAACGTGCTCGTCGTCTCGCTCAAGGGCGTGCCGATCGTGGTGCCGATCATCGCGATCCTGCTCGTCGTCTGGACGTTCGTGCTCCAGCGCACCAGCTACGGGCGGCACATCTACGCGGTCGGCGGCAACGCCGAGGCGGCCCGCCGGGCCGGCATCAACGTCGACCGGATCCGCATCTCCGTGTTCATCATCTGCTCCTCGATGGCCGCGATCGGCGGCATCGTGGCCGCCAGCCGGGCCAACTCGGTCGACCCCAACACCGGGGGCAGTAACGTACTGCTCTACGCCGTGGGCGCGGCGGTGATCGGCGGCACCAGCCTCTTCGGCGGCAAGGGCCGGGTCCTCGACGCCGTGCTCGGTGGCGCAGTGGTGGCGGTCATCGACAACGGTATGGGACTGATGGGATACAGCTCGGGCGTCAAGTTCGTGGTCACCGGCGTGGTGCTGCTCGCCGCGGCGACCATCGACGCGCTGTCGCGTCGGCGGGCCGCCGCCACCGGCACGCGCTGACCCGGGGTACGGGAACACCATGGCAGTGGCAATGCGCGCGGGCCCCAGTCAGGACGAGATCCGTCGGCAGAACCTGGGCGCATTGCTCCGCTATGTACACGTCCACGGCGCCACCACGCGGGCCGAGCTGACCACAGCGCTCGGCCTCAACCGCAGCACCATCGGCGCGCTGACCGCGGACCTGGCCGGCGCCGGTCTGGTCAGCGAGGGGACGCCGAAGGAGACCGGCCGGGCCGGACGACCGTCACTCGTCGTCCGGCCCGAGTCGGGTCGGGTCTACGCGTACGCGTACAGCGTCGAGGTGGACCGGCTGCGGGCCGCGCGGGTCGGGCTCGGCGGTGAGGTGCTCGACCGCCGGGAGATGGACCGGCCGCGCAACCTGGTCGCCGGGGAGGCCGCCCCGCTGCTCGCCGGCGCGGTCAAGGAGATGCACCAGTCGGTGCCGCCGGACGCGATCTGCGTCGGCGCCGGGGTGGCCGTGTGCGGCATGGTCCGCCGGGAGGACGGACTGGTCCGGCTCAGCCCCACCACCGGCTGGGTGGACGAGCCGATCGGTGCGGCGCTCGCCGTCGAGCTGGGGATAGACGTACCGATCACGGTGGGCAACGTGGCCGACGTGGCCGCGTACGCCGAGCACGCCCGGGGCGCGGCGGTCGGCTGCGACAACGTCATCTACATCTACGGCGACGTCGGTGTGGGCGCGGGCATCATCGCCGGGGGCCGGAGGCTGCGGGGCCACGGCGGCTACGGCGGCGAGGTCGGCCACATGGTGGTGGTCCGCGACGGGGTGCGCTGCGACTGCGGCCGGCGCGGCTGCTGGGAGACCGAGATCGGCGAGCACGGGCTGCTGCGCGCCGCCGGCCGGTCCGAGGCGCGCGGCCGGGACGCCCTGCTCGCGGTCTTCGACGCCGCCGACCGCGGCGACGCCCGCGCCCAGACCGCGGTACGGCAGGCCGGCGACTGGCTCGGTTTCGGCGTCGCGAACCTGGTGAACATCTTCAACCCGGAGATGGTCATCTTCGGCGGCACCATGCGTGACCTCTACCTGGCCTCCGCGGCGCAGGTACGCAGCCGGCTCAACTCCAACGGGCTGCCCGCGTGCCTGGAGCACGTACGGCTGCGTACCCCGAAGCTCGGTGGCGACGCGGCGCTGATCGGCGCCGCCGAGCTGGCGTTCGAACGACTCCTCGCCGACCCGCTGAACTGATCGGCCCGCCGATCCGTACCAGTGTGCGGACGGGCGGCCGGCTTGCGCGGCCGTCCACGACCCCGCGTACCGGTCCGGACCGAGGAGGCACCGCAACCATGGCATCGCTGGAATCCGCACGCCGCAAGCTGGCGCACCGGGTGGTACTGCTGCTCGCCGCGCTGGGCGCGGGGATCGGCGTCATTCCCGGGACGGCACAGGCCGCACCCAACCCCGGCGTGCAGATGAACGCCGCCGACATGACGCTGCTCAACGGCGTACGGCTGGCCGGGCTGTGGGAGATGCCGGCCGGGCAGATGGCGGCCGAGAAGGGCCAGTCCGCCCGGGTACGCGAGGTCGGCGCGGAGATCGCCAAGCAGCACGCGGAGCTGGACCTGCTGGTGGTCGAGGCCGCGAACAAGCTGGGCGCCACCCTGCCGACGGATCCGACGGCCGAGCAGAAGGGGTGGCTGACCGAGATGCAGAACGCCACCGGCGCCCGGTTCGACCAGATCTTCGTCACCCGGCTGCGGGTCGCCCACGGCAAGATCTTCCCGGTGATCGGCGCGGTCCGGGCCAGCACCCGCGACCCGATCGTGCGCAAGCTGGCCGAGGACGCCAACACGTTCGTCAACGACCACATGACCATGCTGGAGAGCACCGGGCTGGTGCGCTGGCAGCAGTTGCCGCCGGCCGCGCTGCCGCCCGCGCAGAGCGACTCGCTCGTCGCCGCCGCCCAGGCCAACGTGGGCAGCGGCGGTGGACTGCAGGTGGGCACCGGTGTGGTGTGGGCGGTGTTCCTGATCGCGCTCGGCACCGGCGGGTACGCGACCTGGCGGCTGACCCGCCGCACGTGACCCCCGGCCGTCGAGCGGGCCCTGGCACGTGTGCCGGGGCCCGTCGCGCGTTCTCAGCCGTGCCAGGAGCGCCACAGCGCGGCGTACGAGCCACCGGCCGCGACCAGCTCGTCGTGTGATCCCAGCTCGGTGATCCGCCCGTCGGCGACCACCGCCACGCGGTCCGCGTCGTGCGCGGAGAAGAGCCGGTGCGCGATGGCGACGACGGTACGGCCGTGCAGCACCGCCGCCAGCGACCGTTCCAGTGCCCGGGCCGCCCGCGGGTCGATCAGCGAGGTGGCCTCGTCCAGCACCAGCGTGTGCGGGTCGGCGAGCACCAGCCGGGCCAGCGCGAGCTGCTGCGCCTGCGCGGGGGTGAGCGGGTGGCCACCCGCCCCGACCGCCGTGTCGAGCCCGTCCGGCAGGGCCAGCGCCCAGTCCAGCGCGTCGACCGCGGCCAGCGCCGCGCGCACCCGAGCCGGGTCGGCGTCCGGCCGGACCATCGCCACGTTGTCGGCGAGCGTCCCGATGAACACGTGGTGCTCCTGACTGACGAGCGCGACATGGGTACGCAGCTCGGCCAGGGGCATTCCGGCGAGCGGCCGGCCGTCCACTGTCACAGTGCCGGCGCTCGGCGCGTGCACGCCCGCCAGCAGCCGGCCCAGCGTCGACTTGCCCGCCCCGGACGGGCCGACCATCGCGAGCCGCTCCCCCGGCCGGGGTTCCAGCGTCACGCCGTGCAGCACGTCGTGACCCGGGCGGTACGCGTACCGGACGTCGTGCGCGGCGAGCCGGCCCGCGCCGCCCGCACTGCCCGCAGCGGCGGCGCGCTCGTCCGGCGTGGCGAATGCCTTGGCGCGCTCGTCCGGCTCGGCGGCCACCCCGAGCAGCCGGGCCAGCGAGGCGCCGCCGACCTGGAACTCGTCCAGCCAGCCGAGCAGCCGCTCGATCGGGTCGGTGAGCTGCTGGGCGTAGAGCGTGGCGGCGGTGACCTGGCCGAGGCTGGCCCAGCCCTTCAGGTGGAACCAGCCGCCGATGAGCAGGGTCGCCACCATCGGCACCAGGTAGCCGAACTCGGCCACCGGCCAGAACACTGTCCGCAGATAGAGCGTGTAGCGCTCGGCCGCGTACGACCGGCTGATGTCCGCGTCGCCGCGGGCCCGGCGACGGGCCGCCTGCCGCAGCGCCTCGGTGGTCCGCGCCCCCTCGACCGTCTCGCTGATCCCGTCGGTGATGTCCGAGTAGGCGGCGTTCTCCCGCAGGTAGCCCTGCGGCGCGCGGCGCAGGTACCAGCGGGTGCCGGCCCACAGCACCGGCACCGCCAGCAGGCTGGGCAGCGCCAGCAGCGGGCCGGTCAGCACCAGCGCGCCCAGGATCAGCAGCACGGTCAGCGCGGCGATGAGCGTCTCCGGCCCGGCGAACCGGACCGTGCGGGACAGCGCGGCGACGTCCCGCGAGGTGCGGGTGAGCAGATCGCCGGTGCCGGCCCGCTCCACAGTGGCGAGCGGCAGCGCGAGCACCCGGTCGACGAACTCCTCCCGCAGCTCCGCGAGCACCCGCTCACCGAGCCGGGCCGAGGCCAGGTGCGCGAAGCGGACCAGCACCGCCTGCACCACCACGAACGCGGCGATGGCCGCCACGACCCGGTCCACAGTCGTCGCGGCGATGCCCTGGGAGATCCCCTCCACCAGGTCACCGAGCAGGCGCGGGGCGACGAGCCCGGCGCCGGCGGCGAGCGCGTGCAGGCCGAGCGCGACGGCCAGGCCACGCGGGTGACGGCGGATCAGCTCGCGCACGTACCGGCGGACCTGGGCGATGTCGGCGACGGGCAGCGCGTTGCTCATCGGTCCTCCTCCCGGCTCACCGTGGCGGCGTAGCGCGGCTCGCCGGCGAGCAGTTCCTCGTGCCGGCCCTCGGCGACGACCTTGCCGTCCTCGACGAAGACCACGTGGTCGGCGTGACCGAGCACCAGCGGGCTCGTGGTGCAGACGAGCGTGGTGCGGCCGCGGCGGGCCGGGCCGAGCCGTTCGGCGATGCGCGCCTCGGTGTGCGCGTCCACCGCGCTGGTCGGCTCGACCAGGATCAACGTCTCCGGGTCGGCGACGAGCGCGCGGGCCAGCCGCAGCCGTTGCCGCTGCCCGCCGGAGAACTCCCGGCCGCGTTCGGCGACCTCGCCGTCCAGGCCGCCGGGCAGCGCCTCGACGATGTCGGTGGCACTCGCCGCGGCCAGCGCCGCCGCCACAGCGCCGGGCTCGGCCCGGTCGTGCGGGTCAAGCTCCGTGCGCAGCACGCCGCTGAACAGCTGCGCGTCGTTGTCGGCCACCAGGATCCGCTCCCGCACCGTCGCCAGCGCCACGTCCCGCAGCGGTACGCCGTGCAGCGTGACGTCCCCGTCGGCGTACCGGCCGAGCCGGTCGGCGATCTCGGTGGCGTCCTGCGGGGTGGCGGCGGCCAGCGCGGTCAGCCGGCCCGGTCGCAGCACCAGTCCGGAACGTACGTCCGCCAGCTCGCCCGGCCCGGCCGGCACCGGCACCGGGGTGGCCGGGTCGGTGAACTCCGGCGCGAGCCGCAGCAACCGGACGACCCGGCGGGCCGCGACGTGTCCCCGGGTCAGCTTGTCGGCCGCCTCGGTGAGGTTGCGCAGTGGGCTGACCAGGAACGCGGTGTAGCCGTAGAACGAGACCAGCTCGCCGGCGCTGATCTCGCCGCGCAGCGCGAACCGGGCGCCCAGCCAGGTCACCAGCACCACGAAGACGCCGGGCAGCAGGATCTGCGCCGCCTGCAACAGCGACTCGACCCGGGCCACCCGCAGCCCGTCCGCGCGCAACGCCTGCGAGCGTTGCCGGTAGCGCTCGGACAGCGCCGGCTCGCCGCCGACTCCGCGCAGCACGCGCAGGCCCGAGACGATGTCCGCGGCCCGGGCGGTGAGCCGGCCGGTCGAGTCCCGGTACGCGGCCTGCTGCCGGTGCAGCGGGCGGATCAGCAACGCCACGAGCGCCATCAGCAGCGGCACCCCGAGCACCACCACGAGGCCGAGCGGCTGGGAGGCGCTGAGCAGGATCACCGCCACGGTGACGATGCCGACCACCGAGCCGGCGCCCCGGGCGGTGATGTCGATGGCGCTGCCGATGTGCTCGATGTCGGCGGTGCCGATACTCACCACCTCGCCCGCCGCGACCCGCCGGGGCAGCGCCGCGCCGAGGCGGTTCGTGGCGTCCACCGTGACCTGCACGGTGCGGTAGGCGGCGCCGAGCCAGTTGTGCACCGCGCAGCGGTGGCGCAGGATCCCGGCGACGGCCTGCACCAGACCCAGCCCGAGCAGGGCCAGACTCCAGCGCACCAGCGCGTCCGGGTCGCGTTGGGCCAGGCCGGCTTCCACGGCGCGGCCGAGCACGGCCGGCACCAGCGCCTGGGCCAGCATCCAGATCACGCCGAGCGCGAGCCCGGCGCCGAAGATGACGGGATGTCGCCCGGCGAGCCACACGAGATATCGGGTGGCCGACCGCGCGTCGGGGGTGCCGGGATCGCCGGCCGGTGAGAAGCGCATGGCGCACCGACGCTAGGTGCCGGGGCGACCCGCGCGCCAACCAATTCCGGCGGTCGTGACGACCCTCGCGTCAGCGGTCGACCTGTGTGAAGTCCCAGCTGTGCGGCGGGCGGGCGATCAGGCGCGCCGGCGGCTCGGGCAGCTCCCGAGGGCTGTTCCGCCACTTGGAGACGACCACCAGCCGGTGGTCGGTGGAGGAGAACACCTCGCTGGAGACGTGCATCGGGTCGTGCTCGAACTCGGGCAGCGCGGTCTCGCAGACCCAGGTGATCAGGTCGGCGAAGCCGTACGGCTCGGCCTTGGCCTCCCACATGCGGACGATCATGTCGGTCCCCTCCCCGCTCACACGCTGACCACTGTCAGCGGCATCGCCGAGTCGGCCGGCAGGTCCAGCCGGCTCGGCGCGACGCCCGCGGCGACCAGGTGGGAGCCGAGCGCGGCCACCATCGCGCCGTTGTCCGTGCAGAGCTTCGGCCGGGGCGTACGCACCCGGATGCCGTGCCTGCCGGCCCGTTGCTCGGCCATCGCCCGCAGCCGGGAGTTGGCCGCCACTCCGCCGCCGATCACCAGCGTGTCGATGCCGCTGCTGCGGCAGGCGTCGATCGCCTTGCCGACGAGCACGTCGCAGACCGCCTCCTGGAAGGATGCCGCCACGTCGGCGACCGGCACCGGCTCACCGGCCCGCTGCCGCGCCTCCACCCAGCGGGCGACAGCCGTCTTCAGGCCGGAGAAGGAGAAGTCGTACCGGTGTCCGACCAGGTCCTTCGCGGCGGTCAGCCCGCGCGGGAAGGCGATCGACGCCGGGTCACCGGCGCGCGCCTCGCGGTCGATGTACGGCCCGCCGGGGAACGGCAGCCCGAGCAGCCGGGCCACCTTGTCGAACGCCTCGCCGGCGGCGTCGTCGATGGTGGCGCCGAGCGGGACCACGTCGCGGGCCAGGTCGTCGACGCGCAGCAGCGAGGAGTGCCCGCCGGAGACCAGCAGCGCGATCGCGGGCTCGGGCAGCGGGCCGTGTTCGAGCGTGTCCACCGCCACATGTGCGGCGAGGTGGTTCACGCCGTACACCGGCTTCTCCGCCGCGACCGCGTACCCCTTGGCGGCGGCGACCCCGACGAGCAGCGCGCCGGCCAGGCCCGGCCCGGAGGTCACGGCGATGGCGTCGATGTCGGCGATGGTGACGTCGGCTTCGCGCAGCGCCCGGTCCATGGTCGGCACGATGGCCTCCAGGTGGGCGCGGCTGGCCACCTCGGGCACCACGCCGCCGAACCGGGCGTGCTCCTCGACGCTGGAGGCGAGCGCGTCGGCGAGCAGCGTGTGCCCGCGCACGATGCCCACGCCGGTCTCGTCGCAGGAGGTCTCGATGCCGAGGATCAGGGGTTCGTCAGCCATGCGCGTCAGTCCTCGTTGCGCTGCATGACCAGCGCGTCGGTGTTGCTCGGTTGGTAGTAGCCGCGCCGCACGCCGATCGGCTCGAACCCGTAGGTGGCGTAGAGCCGTTGCGCGGGCGCGTTGTCCGCGGCGACCTCCAGCAGCGTGCTGCGGGCGCCGCGCCGGGCCGCCTCGGCGAGCAGCGCCTCCAGCAGCAGCCGGCCGATCCCCCGGCGGTGGGCGTCCCGGCGGACCGCGACGTTCTGCACCCACGCCTCGTCGGGCGGGGACACGGCCAGCCCGGCGTAGCCGAGGACGGCGCCGTCGTCGTCGGTGGCGACCAGGTAGAAGTGCCCGTTGGCGAGTTCGTTCCAGAACATCGCCGCCGACCACTGCTCGGCGCCGAAGAGGTCCGCCTCGATGGGCAGCACCTCGTCGATGTGCCACCAGCGGAACCGGCCCAGCCTCATGGCAGGACCGGCTTGTGGCCGGTGGCCGCGACCGCGTCCGGGCGACGCAGGTAGAGCGGGGTGAGCGTCTCGCCGGGCGCGCCCGCGCGGATCCGCGGCGCGGCGAGACGGGCCAGCGCCAGCGGGTCCGGGTAGCGCGGCTCGTCGCGTACCGGCAGCCCCAGCACGTCCGCGTACCGGTGCGCGCCGTCGCCGACCGCGACGGTGACCGCAAGGTCGCGTGCCCGCTCGGCGACCACCGCCGGGGCGGCCACCTCCGGCCCGGCCAGGCGCCGGCCGGCGCCGTCGTAGACGGCCCAGTAGATCTCCCGGCGCCGCGCGTCGCTCGCCGCCAGCACCGGCTCGCCGGCGGCCGCCGGGTGGCCGAGCCCGTCCAGCGAGCAGACGCCGTACGTGGGTACGCCGAGCACCTGACCCATGGTGGCGGCGGTGACCAGCCCGACGCGCAGCCCGGTGAACGGGCCCGGGCCGAGGCCAGCGACGATAGCGGTCAGGTCGGCTGGGCGCGCGCCGACGTCCGCCAGCACGGCGTCGACCTGCGGCGCGAGCAGCTCGCCGTGGGCGCGGGCGTCGACGGTGCACCGGGACGCGCGGACCGCGACGCCGTCCGCCGAGACCTCGGCAAGGGCCGCGGTCACCGCGGGCGTCGAGGAGTCCACCACGAGTACCAGCACGGTAAGCCAGCCTAGCCGTCCGCTCCGTCCGCTCCGTCCGCCCCCGGCACGCCCTCGGCACACCCCCGGCATGCCCTCGGCACGCCCTCGCCGCTCGCCCGGTCACGATGCGTAGCGCCCGGATCAAAGAGAAGAGGTGAGAGCCTTATGCCTCTGGGTCATAAATATGACTCAGAGGCATAAGGCTAAGAAGAGGACTGCCATTCTCCGGAGATGACGGAGAGTCGCCTCGTTCGAGAAATCGCCCGGACCTTGCGGCGTGAACGCGAACAGGCAGGGCTCACCCAGCAGGCTCTGGCCGCCCGGTCCGGGCTCAGTCAGGCCGCCATCGCCCGGATCGAACGCGGCGACCGGCTGCCGAGCCTGACCGCCGCGGAACGCCTGCTCGCCGCGCTCGGCCGGCAACTGCGGATCGAGGTCGAGCCGCTGGACAGCCACCTGGACGCCGCGCTGGACGAGATGGCCGGGACGGTGCTTGCCGAGCGGATCGAAGTCCTCCGGCTGGACCGGATCATGGATGCCCTGGGCGACCTGCCGTACGTGCTGTCGGGCGGCACGGCGGCGCTGCTGCAGGGCGCGCCGCTACCGGTGGACGCGGTCGAGATTGCGGTGCGCTGGCGGGACTCGCCGCGGTTCAGCGCGCTCCTCGATCGGATCTACGCGCAGCGCTGGGACGCTCGATGGCAGGTGTGGGGCGGCATCCACACGGAGCCCGAAGAGCCGGGCGAGCACCGCTGGCTGACCCGCTACGGCGAGCTGCGGGCCCGGATGTGCGAGGAACTGCCCGAGCCCATCGAGGTCCGCCTCGGTGAACGTACGTACCCGGTCGAGCCGCTGGTCGAGGTGGAGGTGACCGACCGGCGCACGGCCGAGCTGCTGTCCCGGTACCGCCGGCGCCTCGCCGCGGCGGGCGAGGCGCCGGGCGGGTCAGCCGGCTGAGCGCTCCCAGTCGACGGTGGGCAGCCCCGCGTCGGCCAGCGCCTTGTTCGCGGCGCTGAACGGGCGGCTGCCGAGAAAGCCGCGCGGGTTCATCGGGCTCGGGTGCCCGGCCTCCAGCACCACGTGCTGCGGGTTGGTCACCAGCGCCGCCTTCTTGCGCGCGTAGCCGCCCCAGAGCAGGAACACCACGCGCTGGTCGAGCGCGTCGAGCGCCCGGATGGTGGCGTCGGTGAACTCCTCCCAGCCCTTGTTGGCGTGCGAGCCGGGCGTGGCCTGCCGGACCGTCAGCACCGAGTTGAGAAGCAGGACGCCCTGCGCGGCCCAGCCGTCGAGGTTGCCGCTGCGCGGCTTCGGCACGCCCAGGTCCTCGCCCAGCTCCTTGAAGACGTTGCGCAGCGACGGCGGCACCGCCACCCCCTCGCGCACGCTGAAGCTCAGCCCGTGCGCCTGGCCCGCCTTGTGGTACGGGTCCTGCCCGAGGATCAGCACCCGGGTGTCGGCCGGCCCGCACAGCCGGTAGGCGGAGAAGAGGTCCTCCAGCGGCGGGAAGACCGTGGCGGTCGCGTACTCCCGGGCGACGAACTCGGCCAGCGCCGCGGTGCGGGCCGGGTCCAGGTGGGGGGTGAGCACGGCACGCCAGGCCTCCGGCAGCAGCGCCGGCAGGTCCAGGGTGGGGGCGTCGGGCATCGGCAACCTCTCCTCGTCGGTCGCCATCTTCTTACCAGCCGCGACCGACACTCCCGGGCGGCGGCAGGGCCGGGTACTGGACGGGAAAAGTTACCGGAGCGTAACCTACTGGCAAGTTACTTGCGCCACACCGCCACTGCTAGCTTGCATCCACCACCATCGATGTTCGCTAGGAGTGCCCGTGAGCAGGAGAAACACCCGTCCCCGCACGCCCTCCGCCGCCCCCTCCCCCCGCCGCACGACCGGCCTCCGGATGCTGGCCGTCGCCGCGGCGGCAGCCACCTACCTGGCCGGATCCGGCGCAGCCGCAGCCGCAGCCGCCGACGGCAGCACGCCGGTGGTCTCCCGCGGCGTGACGATCCCCGCCTTCTACCACCCGCCCGCCGACCTGCCCGCCACCAACGGCACGCTGATCCGTACCGAGCCGCTGCCGCTCGGGCTCAGCATCCCCGGGCTCGACGGCCGCCCGATGCCCGGCACCGCCACCCGCCTGATGTACCGGTCCACCGACTCCAACGGCCGGGCCGTCGGCGTGACCGGCGCCTACATCGAACCGTCGGCGGCGTGGCGGGGCGCCGGCCCGCGCCCGCTGGTCGCCGTCGCCTCCGGCACGATGGGGCAGGGCGACCAGTGCGCGCCCTCGTTCGCCCTGCAACACCCGCTCACCCTCACCGGCGACACCCTGTCCGTCGGCTACGAGGCCCTGGCGATCTACCGCCTCCTCGCCACCGGCGCCGCGGTCGTCGTCACCGACTACGTCGGGCTGGGCGCGACCGACCGGCTGCACACGTACGTCAACCGCCTCGACGAGGGACGTGCCCTGCTCGACGCGGCCCGCGCCGCCCGCACCGTGCCGGGCGCGTCGGTCACCGACCGGTCCCGCGTCGGTCTGTACGGCTACAGCCAGGGTGGCGGCGCCAGCGCCGCAGCCGCCGAACTCCAGCCCACCTACGCGCCCGACGTGCCGCTGGCCGGCACCTACGTCGGCGCGCCGCCGGCCGACCTGACCGCTGTCATCGGCGGCATCGACGGCAGCGCGCTGGCCGGGGCGCTGGGCTGGTCGCTCAACGGCTTCGCCCAGTCCGACCCGGCGGTGCGGGACGTCATCGAGGCGAACGTCAACGACGCCGGCCGGGCGGCGCTCACCGACACCTCGACCATGTGCGTCGGTGACGCCATCCTCCGGTACGCGTTCACCAAGAGCAGCAGGTGGATCACCGGCGGCCGCTCCCTCACCGCTGTCATCGCCGCCTCGCCCGAGGCGGCCGCCGTCCTCGACCGGCAGCGCATCGGCACGCTCAAGCCCGCCGGCCCGGTACGCGTGGCGACCGGCGTCCAGGACGACATCGTGCCCCACCGGCAGGCCCGTCAACTGGCGGTCGACTGGTGCCGCAAGGGCGCCAACGTGACCTACCAGGCCGTCAGCCTGCCCAACCTCGGTGACAAGCTCCTCACCAACCACCTGGCGCCGCTCATCACCGACCAGGGCGACGCGGTGGCCTGGCTGACCGACCGGCTCGCCGGGCGCACCGCCTACTCCAACTGCTGGACGATGCCCCTTCAGCCCTAGGACAGTTCGGCGACCCGGGCGGCCCAGTCGCCGCCGACCGGCTCCAGCGTGACCGCCCGGGTGTCGTCGTCGCGGCGGTCGATGCGTACCCGCAGGTGCGCGTCGACCAGCTGCTCGACCATCCCCTCGCCCCACTCCACCACGGTGACCGCCTCGTCCACCGAGGCGTCCAGGTCGAGGTCGTCGATCTCCGCGCGCGGGTCGGCGGCCTCACCCAGGCGGTACGCGTCGGCGTGCACGAGCGTCACCCGGCCGCCCCGCGCCGGGTCGGGCCGGTGCACCCGGGCGATGACGAAGGTGGGCGAGGTGATGTCCCCGCGTACGCCGAGGCCGGCGCCGATGCCCTGGGTCAGCGCGGTCTTGCCGGCGCCGAGCGGGCCGCTGAGCAGCAGCAGGTCACCGGCCCGCAGCACCCCGGCCAGCCGCCGCCCGAACTCGTGGGTGTCGTCGACCGTCTTCAGCTCCACGACCACTGTCATAGCGAGTCCAGGAACCTCTCCAGCGCCACGTTCACCTCGTCGGCGTGCTCCAGCATCACCACGTGCCCACTGTCGTTGATCTTCACGAACTCGGCGTGCGGCAGCCGCCGGACGATCTCCTCGGAGTGCGTCACCGGCGTGATCATGTCCTTGTCGCCCACGATCACCAGCACCGGCGTGCCGGCCAGCGCCGCAAGCGCCGGGAACCGGGAGTGGGTGGCGATCGTGCGCAGGTAGCGGGTGACCGTGTCGGCCGAGGTGCGCGAGTTCATCATCTCGACGTACGACACCAGGGCCGGGCTCGGCTTCGACGTGCCGAAGCCGTACTTGCGGGTGAGCAGCCAGGCCACGTTCGACGTCGACCGGCGCGCCCGGTCGATCACGGTCCCGCCGTACCGGGTGGCGTTGCTCATCATGTAGAGCACCGGCGAGCCGACGCGGCCGAGCAGCGCGGGCGCCACCAGCTTGGTCTCCGCCGCGAGGCCGCCCGAGGTGGCCATCAGCACGGTGCCGACCACGCGGTCACCGAACATCTCCGGGTACAGCTCGGCCAGCGCCATGATCGTCATGCCGCCCATCGAATGCCCGACCAGCACCAGCGGGCCGTCCGGGGCCACCTCGTCGAGCACCCGGCGCAGCGTGTGGCCCAGCGCGGTCAGGTCGTACTCGCCGCTCTCCAGCCGGCCGGAACGGCCGTGCCCCGGCTGGTCGTACGCGACCACCCGGTAGTCGCCGCGCTCGGCGAGCCGCTTGCGCTGGAAGTGGAACGTGCCCATGTCCAGGCAGAACCCGTGCACCAGCACCACAGTCGGGTGCCCTGCGACAGGGCGGGTCGGCTCGACCACCTCGACGTGGATGTCGGTGCCGTCCGGCATCTCCAGCCGGTGCGCCTCGTCGTAACGCTGCTCACCGAAGACCTCGTCGGCGTACCGGTCGGTGGGGTCGTTCTTGAGCCGGCGGACCAGCACCCGCTCGCTGACCACGCCCGCCGCGAGCCCGGCGGCGGCAACGCCGACGGCGGCGCCGACCAGCCCGGCCACCTTGCCGGCGGCGGTACGCGGTCGCGGCAACCGGACACTCATGCGTGCTCGCCGTCGTAGACGCGGGGCACGCGCACACCGCCGAAGCGGGTCACGATCTCGTAGTTGATGGTGCCGACCGCCTCGGCCCAGTCGTCGGCGGTGGGCTCGCCGTCCGCGCCGCTGCCGAACAGCGTCGCCACGTCGCCGTCGGTCACCTCGTCGTCGCCGCAGTCGACCACGAACTGGTCCATGCAGACCCGCCCGGAGATGGTCCGGCGCTTGCCGGCGAGCTGCACCGGGCCGGTGTTGGAGGCGTGCCGCGGCACCCCGTCGGCGTAGCCGAGCGGCACCACCGCGAGGTTGGCCTCCTGCTCGGTGAGGTAGGTGTGGCCGTAGGAGACGCCGGTGCCGGCCGCCACCCGTTTGGTGAGCATCACCCGGGCGCGGGCGGTCATGGCGGGACGCAGACCGAACTGCTCGCCCGCGACCGGCGACAGGCCGTAGACGGCGATGCCGGGCCGGACCAGGTCGAAGTGGGTGTCCGGCCGGGTCAGCGTGGCGGCCGAGTTGGCCAGGTGCCGGTAGCGCGGACGCAGACCGGCACGCGTCACCATCTCCAGCCCCTCCTGGAACACGGCGAGCTGGCGGTCGGTGGTGGGGTGACCGGGCGAGTCCGCGTACACGAAGTGGCTCCACACGCCGACCACCTCGACCAGACCGTCGGCCTGGGCCTTCGCGGCGGCCTCCAGCAGCGCCGGCCAGTCGGCGACGGTGGCGCCACCCCGGGCCAGCCCGGTGTCGATCTTGAGGTGCAGCCGGGCCGGGCGGTCCGCCCGGCGGCTCGCCTGGATCATCTCGTCGAGCTGGGTGAGGCCAGCACAGCCGAGGTCGACGCCGACGGTGATCCCGTCGTGCAGCGGCAGCCCGGGGCTGAGCAGCCAGGCCAGCACCGGCGCGGTGATGCCCTCCTCGCGCAGCCGCAGCGCCTCGTCCAGCGTGCAGACGCCGAGCTGGTCCGCCCCGGCGTCGAGCGCCGCGCGGGCGGCCGGCACCATGCCGTGGCCGTACCCGTCGCCCTTGACCACCGCCATCAGTTCGGCGCTGGTGCCGGCCTTGAGCCGGGTCACGTTCTCCCGGATCGCGTCCAGGTCGACGCGCACCTCCGACTGCCACATGTCCTCAGCCTACTTCCGTCAGTGATCATCAGCGCCGTGAGCCGAGCGGGCGGTGCCCGCCGCCACCGGGCGCCGCCGCCCGGATCAGCCCAGCCGGGCCAGTACCGGACGCAACGCCGCGGCCACGTCGGGCGCGGTCACCGGACCGCCGCGCGCCGCCTCCCGCCCGGCCAGCCCGTGCAGGTACGCCGCCGCGGCGGCCGCCCGTTCCGGGGCCAGCCCGGCGGCGAGCAGCGAACCGAGCAGCCCGGCCAGCACGTCGCCGGTGCCACCGGTGGCGAGCACCGGGGTGCCGGTCGGGTTCACGTACGCGCGGCCGTCGGGCGTGCCGATGACCGTGCGGTCGCCCTTGAGCAGCACCACCGCGTTCATCCAGGCGGCCAGCCGCAGCGCGGCGGCGACCCGGTCGTCCCCCGGCATCTCGCCGCAGAGCCGGGCATACTCCCGGTCGTGCGGCGTCACCACGATCGGCGCGTCCCGGCCGCGCAGCCGGTCGGCCAGCTTGCCGTCGACGAGCAGCGTCAGCGCGTCCGCGTCGAGCACCACCGGCACCGGCGCGGCGAGCACCGCGCGCAGCTCGGCGGCGGAGTCCTCGCCGGTGCCGAGCCCGGAGCCGCAGACCCACGCCTGCACCCGGCCGGCGTCGGCGACCCGGCCGGTGGCGATCACCGACGGATGCTGGTGCAGCACCTCGCCCTCGGCGCTCCCGGCGTAGCGGACCAGGCCGGTGGGACCGGCGAGCGCTCCGGCGACCGAGAGCACGGCGGCGCCGGGGTAGGTGGCCGACCCGGTGGCGACGCCTACTACGCCCCTGGTGTACTTCTCCGACGACGCGCCCAGCGCCGGCCACCAGTCGGCCACGTCCGTCTGCTCGATCACCTGGAGCGCAGGCGTGCCGCGCAGCCACGGCGTCAGCCCGATGTCGACCAGCTCGACCTCGCCGGCCAGCTCGGCGGCCGGCCCGACGACCAGTGCGGGCTTGAGCGCGCCGAAGGCGACTGTCACGTCGGCGCGGACCGCCCGGGGCCGCCCGACGTCGGTGAGCGGGACGTGGCCGGTGTCGACAGCGACGCCGCTCGGCACGTCGACCGCGACCACGGTGGCGCGCGTGCCGCCGCGCCCGCGCTGCCCGGTCAGGCTCGCGGCCAGCTGCTCGGCCGTCTCGCGGAGCCCTCCGGTGCCACCGATGCCCACGATGCCGTCGAGCACCAGGTCGACCACAGCGGGCGGCCGGTCGGCCACACGGCCGCCGGCGGCGCGCAGGGCGGCCAGGCCCTCGGCGTGTGCCCGGCCCGGCGTGAGAAGCAGCGCTGTCACCGCCACGCCCCGGCGGGCCAGATGCGCGCCCGCGAACAGGGCGTCGCCGCCGTTGTCGCCGGACCCGGCGAGCACCAGCACCCGGGCGCCGTAGACACCGCCCCGGTCGGCGAGCAGCAACGCGCAGCGGCGGGCCAGCCCGGCCGCCGCCCGCTGCATCAGCGCACCGGGCGGGAGGGTGGCCATCAGGCCCGCCTCCGCCGCGCGAACGTCCGCGACCCGCCACACCTGTCTCATGCCACCCCGCCCCCGCTCGTCGCGCCGGCTCAGCATCCGCTCGCGGCTCCCCCGATCACGGCCTCACCCTACCGGCGGTACGCGCCCGGGACCGGCTGGCGAACAAGCCCTGTGGATAACCCGGACCGTTGTCCACAGGGGTCGGCGGCCACTGCCGGGTGCCGCCTAGCGTCCCGGTGTCCGGAACCGGCCGGTGGCGCCGGGCGAGGGAGGGCACGTGGTGAAGAAACCGTTCGACGTCGACCCGGAGCTGCTGCGATCGGTGGCGCGCGAGCTGGCCGACGACGCGTACCGGCTGGGCCGCGGGCCGGGCGCGGCACCGGAGTCGTTGCTGGTGGCGGCACCGGACGGCTGGCGATCCGCGGTGGCGCTGACCGAACTGGAGTCGGCCGTGCGGCGCTGGTCCGGCGCGCTCGGCGCCCGGGTGGCCGACACCGCTCAGGCGTTGCGCCGCGGCGCGGACGGCTACGAGGCGGTCGACGAACGCGCCGCCCGCCGCCTCACCGGGGTGCTCCGGTGAACGACGGTCCGGCCGACGCCGTGGACGTGCCGGTCGGCTACGCGCAGCTCTGGCGGGCCGATCCGGGCGCCTGGTCCACCGCCGGGGCGGCGTGGCGGGGCCTCACCACGCCGGTACGGCAGCGCGCCGACGCGTTGGCCGCCCGGATCGGCACGCTCCGCCCCGGGTGGTCGGGTGCGGCCTCGACTGCCGCGCAGCGGCGCATCGGGGATCTGCGCACCGATCTCACCGACGTGCTGCCCGCACTGGTCGAGGTCGACCAGGTGCTCGCCGAGTTCGGCGCCCGGCTGGGCGCGGCGAAGGCCCGGCTCGGCGCCGAGGTGGCCCGCGCCGAGTCCGGTGGCCTGCTCGTCGACCGCACCGGCGCGGTCCGGCCCGACCCGGCACGGCCGCCGGCGCAGACCGGGCCGGCGGTGGTCGACGCGCGGGCCGGGATCCGGGGCGCGCTGACGCTCGCCGGCGCCGCCGACCGGGAGGCGGCCGGCCGGCTGGCGGAGCTGACCACCGCTGCGGTACGCGGCTGGGTGAGCGTCCCGCCCGCGTGGCGGCCCGGTCCCGGCGCCGGGCCGGCCGAGGTGAGCCGCTGGTGGGCCGGCCTGAGCGCGGCCGAGCGGCGCTGGCTGGTGGGGCGGGAACCGGGCCGGATCGGGCGCCTCGACGGGCTTCCGGCCGCCGTCCGGGACCAGGCGAACCGGCTACTGCTCGGCGACCGGCGGGAGCAGTTGCTCGCGCGCCGGCTCGGGCTGCTGCACCCGCTTCCGGCCGGGCCGTTGGAGGCGTCCCGGCGGGTCCGGCTCGCCGCTGTCGAGGCGGCGCTGCGCGGGCTGGACGGGCTCGGCGAGCGGCTGGCCGCGGGCGGGGCGCCCCGGGCGTACCTGCTGGGGCTCGACCCGGCCGGCGACGGCCGCGCGGTGGTGGCGCTCGGCAACCCGGACCGCGCCGCCTCGGTGCTCACGTACGTCCCGGGCATGACCTCGGATCTCGCCGACGCGCCGGCCGAGCTGGGCCGGGCAGCACGGGTGTTGCAGCGATGCGCGGCGCTCGGGCCGGGCGAGGAGGCGGCGGCTGTGCTCTGGCTGGACTACGACGCGCCCGGCTTCCTCACCGAGGCGGCCGGCACCCGGCAGGCCGAGGACGCCGGCCCGGCGCTGCACCGGTTCCAGGACGGGCTGCGGGCCGCGCACGAAGGGCCACCGGCCCGGCAGACGGTGCTCGGGCACAGCTACGGCTCGCTCGTGGTCGGCACCGCCGCCCGCGACCACGGGTTGGGCGCCGACGCGCTGGTCTTCGTCGGCTCGCCGGGGGTCGGCGTCGACCACGCCGCCGAGCTGCGGATGCCCGCCGGTCAGGTCTGGTCGTCGACCGCGCCGGACGACGTGATCCGGCTGGCCCGCCCACCGGACGAGCTGGCCCGCCGCGCGCTGCTCGCGGGTACGCCGCTCGGTCCGGCGCTCGCCGTGCTCGACCCGCACGGCGAGCGACTCTGGTTCGGCGCCGACCCGAGCGCGCCGGACTTCGGCGGGAGGCGCTTCCCGAGCGCTCCGCACGGCCACACCGGCTACTGGGATCCGGACAACCCGGCGCTGGACGGCATGGCCCGGATCGTGCTGGGCCGATGACCGCCCGCGGCCCTCCGGCGACCGGTCCGCGGCCATGCGGCGGCCGCCCGAGAGGCAGGCCGGAGACGACGCGGTCCCTCCACCCGTCGTGCGGGCGGAGGGACCGTGGACGAGATCGGCTACTCGACAGTGACCGACTTGGCCAGGTTCCGGGGCTGGTCGACGTCGTGCCCGCGGGCGGCGGCGATCTCGGCGGCCAGCACCTGCAACGGCACCGTGGTCACCAGCGGCGCCAGCAGCGTCGGCGTACGCGGCACGTAGATCAGGTGGTCGGCGTAGCGGACCACCGCCTGGTCGCCCTCCTCGGCGATCACGATGGTGCGGGCGCCGCGGGCGCGGACCTCCTGGATGTTGGAGACGACCTTGTCGTGCAGCATGCCCCGGCCGACCGGGGAGGGCACGATGCAGATCACCGGCGTGCCCTGGTCGATCAGCGAGATCGGGCCGTGCTTCAGCTCGCCGGCGGCGAAGCCCTCGGCGTGCATGTACGCCAGCTCCTTGAGCTTCAGCGCACCCTCCAGCGCCACCGGGTAGCCCACGTGCCGGCCGATGAACAGCACCGTCGGCTCGGACTTCAGCTCGCGGCCCAGCTCACGGACCGGCTCGATGCGGTCCAGCAGCTCCCGCAGCTTGCCCGGCATCTCCTGGAGCTGGGCCACCACCGCGCCCACCTCGTCGGCGAACTTGATGCCGCGCACCTGGGCCAGGTGCAGGCCGATCAGGTAGCAGGCGACGACCTGGGTGAGGAACGCCTTGGTGGAGGCGACGGCGATCTCCGGGCCGCCGTGGGTGTAGAGCACCGCGTCGGACTCGCGCGGGATGGTCGAGCCGTTGGTGTTGCAGATCGCCAGCACGCGGGCCTTCTGCTCCTTGGCGTGGCGCAGCGCCATCAGCGTGTCCATCGTCTCGCCGGACTGCGAGATCACCACGATCAGCGTGGACCGGTCCAGCACCGGGTCGCGGTAGCGGAACTCGCTGGCCAGCTCCACCTCGCAGGGGATGCGGGTCCAGTGCTCGATGGCGTACTTGGCGACCAGGCCGGCGTGGTAGGAGGTGCCGCAGGCGACGATGAAGATCTTGTCGACGTCGCGCAGGTCCTGCTCGCTGAGGCGGACCTCGTCGAGGGCGATCTCGCCGGTCTCGGTGAGCCGGCCCAGCAGCGTGTCGGCGATGGCCTGCGGCTGCTCCTCGATCTCCTTGAGCATGAACCAGTCGTAGCCGCCCTTCTCGGCGGCCGACGAGTCCCAGTCGATGTGGAAGTCCGTGCCGCTCGCCGGCTGACCGTGGAAGTCGGTGATGTCGATGCTGTCCGGGGTGATCAGGACGATCTGGTCCTGCCCCAGCTCGACCGCGTCCCGGGTGTGCTCGATGAACGCGGCGACGTCGCTGGCCAGGTAGTTCTCGCCGTCGCCCCGGCCGACGACCAGAGGCGAGTTGCGCCGGGCGCCGACCACCGCGCCGGGGATGCCGGCGTCGACGGCGAGCAGCGTGAACGCACCCTCCAGGCGCGCGCAGACCACGCGCATGGCGGCGGCGAGCAGCGCCGGGCTGTCGGTCTCGCCGGCCGAGCGCAGGTCTGCCAGCGCGCGGGCGATCAGGTGCGCGGCGCACTCGGTGTCGGTGTCGCTGGCGAACTCGACACCCTCGTCCTCCAGCTCGGCGCGCAGCTTCGCGAAGTTCTCGATGATGCCGTTGTGGATCACCGCGACCCGGCCGTCCGGGGAGAGGTGCGGGTGGGCGTTGCGGTCGGTCGGGCCGCCGTGCGTGGCCCAGCGGGTGTGGCCGATGCCGGTGGTGCCGTCGCCGATGCCGATCGGGCTGGCGGCGCAGTCCTCGGGGTTGTCGGCCGCCCGCTCGGAGAGGACCTTCTCCAGGTTCGCGAGCTTGCCGGCCTTCTTCTCGGTCAGCAGCTCGTCCTCGCAGACCACGGCGACGCCGGCCGAGTCGTAGCCGCGGTATTCGAGACGCCGCAGTCCGTCAAGCACGATGCCGAGCGCCGGGCGCGCACCGGCGTAACCCACGATTCCACACATGGTCCGCAGCCTAACCGAGTTTCGCTCATCGTGCGTGCTCGGAAAGGCGGTTAACGATCACTGAACTTGAGCGAACCGAGCGCCGGGGATGCGATTACCGGACAAAGCACCATCCAGGTCGTTCCGCCCGTCCGGACCGGTTCGGGACGCGGGGCGCGGACCGCCGGCCGGGACCGCACGGCTGGTCGCCACCGCCTACATTGAGGCCGGGCGCCGTCCCCCGGCCCCACCGTTCCGCGGTCGTCCGCGCCGTACCCCTGTGAGCTGAGCCCATGTCCGAGACGACCCCCGCCCCCGAACCGGCCTTCGGACCGAGCGACCCGACCGCCGCGCCGGCCACGCCGCAGCCCTCGTCCTGGACGCCGCCGGACCCGTTGGCCGCCCCGCAGCCGTGGACGCCGCCCGCGCCCTGGTCGCCGCCCCCGGCACCGAGCCCGTGGGCGGCAGCCGGCCCGGAGAGCGCGTCCGGAACCGACCCGGCCTCGTCCCCGAGCGGCACGGGCCGGCCGGTGGGCGAACCGGGGTGGGCGGCTCCGGCCGACCCGGCCGCCACGCCACGCCCGGCCGTCCCACCGGCCTCCGGCGATCCGCAGGCCCCAGGCTTCCCGGGCGCGCCCGGCTGGCCGTCCCAGCCCGGCGTCCCGGACTTCTCGGCACAGCCGGCCTGGACACCGGGCGCCTACCCGCCCGGCCCTCACAAATCCGGGTCCTACCCGCCCGGGCCCTACCCGCCGCCGTACGCGTATCCGGGCATGCCGCCGCGCCGCAGCGGCGGCGGCTGGGTAGCCGGTCTGGTGATCGGCATCGTCACCGTCCTCGCGCTGATCGTCTGCGGCTGCGTCGGGCTGTCCTTCCTCGGCCGCTCCATGACCGAGGGGACGGCCTCCGGCGACCGGTACGACGGGCCGCTTTACGGCGAGCCCGACGGATGGGCCGACGAGCCCACCGGTCCCCCGGCCCGACCGGTCATCACCCCGTCCGGCGGACCCGGCAGGTTCACCGTCCTGTACGAGGTCACAGCCACCGACGGCGAGGCGGAGGTGCAGTTCTACGACGCGGACGCGAACTTCCACCAGCCCGGCGCCGTGGACACGCCCTGGCGGCTGAGCCTCACCGCGAACGACCGCGAGCGGGTGCAGATCATCGCGAGCCCCGTCGAGTCCGGCGAGGTGACCTGCCGGATCACCGTCAACGGCAAGGTCGTCTCCACGGACTCGGGCGAGTACGGCGCGACCTGCTTCGGCTGGTGAGCGGTCGGCGGCGGGCCGTAGGCTGGCCGCCGTGACGACGACCGATCCCCTGGTGGCCCGGATGCGGCCGTTCGGCACCACCGTCTTCGCCGAGATGTCCGCGCTGGCCGTGCGCACCGGCGCGGTCAACCTCGGGCAGGGCTTCCCGGACACCGACGGCCCGCCGGAGATGCTCGCCGCCGCGGCCGAGGCGCTGCGTACCGGCCACAACCAGTACCCGCCCGGCCCGGGGATCCCCGCGCTGCGCGCCGCCGTCGCCGGGCACCAGCGCCGGTTCTGGGGCCTGGAGTACGACCCGGACGGCGAGATCGTCGTGACGGCCGGCGCCACCGAGGCGGTCGCGGCGAGCATCCTCGCGCTCTGCGAGCCGGGTGACGAGGTGATCTGCTTCGAGCCGTACTACGACTCGTATGCCGCCTCGATCGCGCTCGCCGGCGCGGTCCGCCGCCCGGTGACGCTGCGGCCCGGCCCCGACGGCAGGTACGCGTTCGACCCGGACGAGCTGCGCGCCGCGTTCGGGCCACGTACCCGGCTGGTGCTGCTGAACTCGCCGCACAACCCGACCGGCAAGGTCTTCACCGCCGACGAGCTGACGACGGTGGCCGAGCTGTGCCGGGAACACGACGTGTACGCGGTCACCGACGAGGTCTACGAGCACCTGGTGTTCACCGACGCCGCCGCGCCGCACGTACCGCTGGCCACGCTGTCCGGCATGCGGGAGCGGACGCTGCGCATCTCGTCGGCCGGCAAGACGTTCTCCTGCACCGGCTGGAAGGTCGGCTGGGTGAGCGGCCCCGCGCCGCTGGTGGCGGCGGTGCTGCGGGTGAAGCAGTTCCTCACGTTCGTCAACGCCGGGCCGCTGCAACCGGCGGTGGCTGTGGCGCTCGGGCTGCCGGACGCGTACTTCACCGGGTTCCGGGACGACATGCAACGCCGCCGGGACCAGCTCGCCGCCGGGCTGGCCGACGCCGGGTTCGGCGTGCTCGCGCCGGAGGGCACCTACTTCGTCACCGCCGACGTCACGCCGCTGCGCGGCCGGGACGGGGTGGAGTTCTGCCGGGCGCTGCCGGAGCGCTGCGGCGTGGTGGCGGTGCCGACGCAGGTGTTCTACGACGACGTGGAGGCCGGGCGCCGGCTGATCCGGTTCGCGTTCTGCAAACGGCCGGAGGTGCTGGCCGAGGCGGTGACCCGGCTGCGCCGGCTCCGGGCGGACGGATGAGCGACGAGCAGGCCACGCGGCTGCGCCGGTTCACCGCCCAGCGCGGCTGCGACACGATGCTCTCCGGCGTACGCCCGGCCTCCGTACGGGAACAGCTCGCCGCGCTCGATCAGGTGGCCGGGGACGACCCGCCCGACCTGTACGGCGAGGGCGGGCCGGTGGCGGAGCTGGAGCTGCGGGTCGCCGAGCTGCTCGGCGCGGAGGCTGCCGCGTTCTTCCCGTCGGGCACGATGGCGCAGCAGGTGGCCATGCGTCACGGGGCGGAGCTGACCGGCCGCGCCGGTGTCGGCCTGCACCCGCTCAGCCATCCGCTGACACACGAGCGGGACGCGTACGCGCTGCTCGCCGGCGTACGCGCGGTGCGCACCACGAGCGCGCCGCGCAACCCGGCTGCCGACGAGGTGGCGGCGCTCGACGAGCCGATCGGCACGCTCTTCCTGGAGCTGCCGCTGCGGGACGCCGGGTTCGTGCTGCCGACCTGGGACGAGCTGGTGGCCGTCGTCGCGGCGGCGCGCGCCCGCGGCGCCCGGGTGCACTTCGACGGGGCCCGGCTCTGGGAGTCGTCAGTCCATCTGGGCTACTCGCCGGCCGAGATCGCGGCGCTGGCCGACAGCACGTACGTCTCGTTCTACAAGTCGCTGGGCGGCATCTCCGGTGCCGCGCTGGCCGGCGACGCGGAGCTGATCCGGTACGCGCGTGCCTGGCGGCACCGCTACGGCGGCACGCTGTTCCAGCAGTGGCCGGCGGCGCTCGCAGCGCTCGCCGGGCTGACCCGGGAGCTGCCCCGCCTCCCCGGGTACGTGGTGCACGCCCGGGTGGTGGCCGAGGCGCTGGCCGCCCTGCCCGGCGCCCGGGTGTACCCGGCGCCGCCGCACACCCACCAGTTCCGGTTCTGGCTGCCGTACCCGGCGGCCGTGCTCGACGCGGCGAACCTGGCGCTGGCCGAGGAGGAACGCGCGTGGTTCGTCGGCGGCTGGCGGGACACCGAGGTACCCGGGCTGGCGCTGGCCGAGGTGACCGTGGCCGGGCCGGCGCAGGAGCTGGACGCCGGCGCGGTGGCCGACCTGGCCGCCCGCTTCCTGCGCCGGGTCCAGGCGAACTGACCGCCGCGTCCGGCCGAGCTGACCGGCGAGGAGGAAGAGCAGGCGGCCCCGGGTCGGTCAGGCGACCGGGCTGGCGGTGCGGACCTGCTCGGCGATGCGCTCGGCGACCTCGCGCGCGGTGTCCTCGGTGGCCGCCTCGACCATGACCCGCACCAGCGGCTCGGTGCCGGACGGGCGCAGCAGCACCCGGCCGGTCTCACCCAGCTCCGCCTCGGCGCGCTCGACCTCGGCCCGGACGGCCGGTGCGGCGGCGCCGACGGTACGGTCGCCGACCGGCACGTTGATCAGCACCTGGGGCAGCTTGGTGACCACGGCGGCCAGCTCGGCCAGCGAGGTGCCGGTGGCGGCCATCCGCGCCATCAGGTGCAGGCCGGTCAGCACGCCGTCGCCGGTGGTGGCGTACGCGGGCAGCACGATGTGGCCGCTCTGCTCGCCGCCGAGCGCCAGGCCGGAGGCGCGCAGCTCCTCCAGCACGTACCGGTCGCCGACCTTGGTCTCGACCAGCCGGATGCCGTGCTCGGACATGGCCAGCCGGAGACCGAGGTTGCTCATCACTGTGGCGACCAGGGTGTCCTGGGTCAGCTCGCCGGCGTCCCGCATGGCCAGCGCGAGGATCGCCATGACCTGGTCGCCGTCGACCTCGTTCCCGTCGGCGGTGACCGCGACGCAGCGGTCGGCGTCGCCGTCGTGGGCGATGCCGAGGTGGGCGCCGTGCTCGACCACCGCGGCGCGCAGCGCCTCGATGTGGTTCGAGCCGCACTCGTCGTTGATGTTGAGCCCGTCCGGCTCGGCGTGGATGGCGATCACCTCGGCGCCGGCCTCCCGGTAGGCGACCGGTGCGACGTCGGCGGCCGCGCCGTTGGCGCAGTCGACCACGACCTTGATCCCGTCGAGGCGGTGCGGCACGGTGCCGACCAGGTGCTGCACGTAGTGGTCGGCGCCGTCGAGCAGGTCGTGCACGCGGCCGACACCGGCGCCGACGGGGCGCTTCCAGGCGGTGGTGGCGTTCGCCTTCACCGCCTCCTCGATCCGCATCTCGATCTCGTCGGGCAGCTTGTGCCCGCCGGCGGCGAACAGCTTGATGCCGTTGTCCGGCATCGGGTTGTGCGAGGCGGAGAGCATCACGCCCAGGTCGGCCTTTGCCTCGGCGGTGAGGAACGCCACCGCCGGGGTGGGCAGCACGCCGACCCGGACCACGTTGGCGCCGGCGCTGGTGAGCCCGGCGACCACCGCCGCCTCCAGCATCTCGCCGCTGGCCCGGGTGTCCCGGCCGACCACAGCGAGCGGCGGATGGCTCTTGTCGGTCTCGGCCAGCGTGTGGGCCGCGGCCACCGCGACCGCAAGCGCCAACTCCGGGGTGAGATCCGCGTTCGCCCGCCCGCGTACGCCGTCCGTGCCGAACAACCGGCCCATACCCGCCAACCTCCGTGGAACTGCCGATGAGAGGAGAAACGCGGAACGGCCGGTCCGCCTCCCGGGAAGGGGAAGCGGACCGGCCGTCCGTCAGAAGTACAAGACGCTTGTGATGATCAGCGCTTCGAGTACTGGGGAGCCTTGCGGGCCTTCTTGAGGCCGTACTTCTTGCTCTCCTTGACCCGGGCGTCACGGGTCAGGAAGCCGGCCTTCTTCAGGGCCGGGCGGTCGTCGGGCTCGCTGACGATCAGCGCCCGGGCGATGGCGAGCCGCAGCGCGCCGGCCTGGCCGGTGGTGCCGCCGCCACGCAGGTTGGCGATCACGTCGAACGCCTCGGGCTTCTCGGCGGTGACCAGCGGGTCCTTGATGAGCTGCTGGTGCACCTTGCTCGGGAAGTAGGCCTCGAGGTCGCGGCCGTTGCAGGTGATCTTGCCGCTGCCCGGGATGATCCGGACCCGGACGATGGCTTCCTTGCGCCGACCCACGGTCTGGATCGGGCGGTCACCACGGGGCGCGCGCGCGACGGGCGCCGGCGCCTCGGTGGCCTCGGGGGCGACCTCGGTGGCGGTGATGTCGGTCATGCTGCTTCCTTCGCCCGCGCTCACTGCGCGATCTGCTTGATCTCGAACGGCACCGGCTGCTGCGCGGTGTGCGGGTGCTCGGCACCGGCGTAGACCTTCAGCTTCTTGAGGAGCTGACGGCCCAGCTTGTTGTGCGGGAGCATGCCCTTCACGGCCAGCTCGATGGCCCGCTCGGGCCGCTTGGTGAGCAGCTCGTCGTAGCCGACCCGCTTCAGGCCACCCGGGTAACCGGAGTGGCGGTAAGCGACCTTGGTCTGACGCTTGTTGCCGGTCAGCGCGACCTTGCCCGCGTTCACGATGACGACGAAGTCGCCCGTGTCGACGTGCGGCGCGAAAGTCGGCTTGTGCTTGCCACGCAGGAGCGTGGCGGCGTGGGTCGCCAGGCGGCCCAGCACGACATCAGAGGCGTCGATGACGTGCCACTGACGCTCGATCTCACCCGGCTTCGGGCTGTACGTACGCACAGGTCTACCTTGTCTCGTCGTCGGTCTGGGGTCGCGCGCCGAGGTGACCAGGAGTACCCAGCCGGACCAGCGCGCACGAACGACCAAGCGTACCTGATGCGGCACGCCTAAGAATGTCGTACAACAGCAGGCAACGATACCCGGCCGCCCGGCGGCAGGTCAAAACGGGGTCGCGCCGCGCGTGGCCTGCGGGTTCGCCATGGCACAGGTCACACGCCGACCAGCGTACGCGGTCCGGGACGCAGGTAGACCACCCAGGTGACCAGGAAGCAGAGCGCGTACCAGCCGATGAAGGCCAGGTAGGCGGCATCAGCAGTGCCGGAGGCCAGGAACGACTGCCGGAACGCCACGTTCACCAGCACCCCGCCCGAGGCGCCGACCGCCCCGGCGATGCCGATCACCGCGCCGGCCAGCCGCCGGGCCCGCCGCTGTGCCGCCTCCGGGTCGCCGGTCAGCTCGCTCTCCGCGACGGCCCGGGCCCGGAAGATCGCCGGGATCATCTTGTACGTCGACCCGTTGCCGATGCCGGAGAAGACGAACAGCGCCAGGAACCCGGCCAGGTAGAGCGGGAACGACTTCTCCCTGGCGGCGTACAGCACCAGCCCGGCCCCGGCGGCCATCGCCACGAAGTTCCAGAACGTGACCCGCGCCCCGCCCAGCCGGTCGGCGAGCTGACCACCCACCGGCCGGATCAGCGACCCGATCAGCGGGCCGAGGAAGGTCAGCCAGGCCGCGTCGACGGGCGTCGGGAACCGGTCGTGGAACTGGAGCTGGAGCACCTGGCCGAAGGCGAACCCGAAGCCGATGAACGAGCCGAACGTGCCCACGTAGAGCAGCGACATCACCCAGGTGTGCGGGTCGCGGGCCGCCGCGCGCAGCGCGCCCGGCTCGTTGCGCGCCCCCGGCACGTTGTCCAGCCACCGGGCCGCGGCCAGCGCGGCCAGCACGATCAGCGGCAGGTAGACCGCCGGCACGAGCCGGGGGTACGCGGCGCCGGCGGTCGCCAGCACCGCCAGCCCCACCAGTTGCACGGCCGGTACGCCCAGGTTGCCGCCGCCGGCGTTGAGCCCCAGCGCCCGGCCCTTGAGCCGCTCCGGGAAGAACAGGTTGATGTTCGCCATCGACGAGGCGAAGTTGCCGCCGCCGACGCCGGACAGGCAGGCCAGCACCATCAGCGTGGCGTACGACACCCCGGGCTCGATCAGCACCGCCATCGGCACCGCCGGCACCAGCAGCAGCAGCGCGCTCACGATGGTCCAGTTCCGGCCGCCGAAGCGGGCCACCGCCAGCGTGTACGGCAGCCGCAGCACCGCCCCCAGCGCGGCCGGTACGGCGGTGAGCAGGAACTTCCCGGCCGGGTCGATGCCGTACTCGGGGCCCAGGAACAGCACCGTGACGGACCAGAGGCTCCACACCGAGAAGCCGACGTGCTCGGCGAAGATCGAGACGTACAGGTTGCGCCGGGCGACCCGGGCGCCACCGGCCGCCCAGAACGCCGGGTCCTCCGGCCGCCATTCGGTGAGCCGGCCGGCGGTGGCGGCCGGAGGCGTGGTCGGTGCGGAAACGAGAGTGCTCACGGGCGACTCCTCCTCGTCGATGACGAGGCGACGCTCTCAGCCCGTGGTTTCCCCGGCGTGCCCCGCACGCGTCGGCCCGGCAACGGAGATCGCACGTCCGCCGGACGGCGCCGGTGAGGCGGTCACAGCTCCTGGAGGATCCGCAGCGCCCGGCCGACCCGCTGCATGGTCTCGGTGTCCGCCACGTCCACGCACTCGGTGAACCACTTCTTCATCGGCGAGGAGATCCGGTCGGGCATCACCACGTACGCGCCCATCGGCACGGCGAGCGGCGAGTCGCGCAGCAGCGACTCCTCGACCACCTCGGCCACGATCACGATCGGTACCGCAGTGGCGTTGTAGACGTCGGAGCTGATCACCAGGCCGAACCGCTCCCGGGCGCCGGAGATGCGCCAGACCTCACCCCTACGCAGCACGCGGACGCCCGCCGAACAGGGCGTCGTCGACGAGCGCGACCTCCTGGGCGTCGGCCAGGGCGGCGGCTTCCAGGTCCAGGCCGGCACGGCCGACCGCGTCGGCGTGCGCGGTGAAGACCTCGCGCAGCGCCTTCTCCCGGGCGGCCTGGTCCATCCAGGCGGAGAGGGAGAGCCCTTCCCGCTTGGCGAACCGGCGCGCCTCCTCGATCGTCTCGTCGGAGAACGACAGCGTCACCTTGGCGGTCATGCTGGGAGGACTACCCATCGGTATGACCGCCAGTCATCCTCGTCCCCGCCGATCGCTGAATCGGACACCTACAGGTGAAACAAGCGAAGCCGGTTGCGGATATTGCACTTGGGGGCGACGATAGAGCAGGTCCGAACGGCTGGGACGACACAAGCCGCATCTGCCACAGGGAGCCGTCATGAGCCTCAGCACCGGCATGGCCGCCTCGGTCATGCCCACCGAGGGAGCGGAGCGCCAGAAGGCGGCCGCCATGGAGGAGTTCCTCGTGCGGCACCCCCTCGCCGCGGGCGGAGGCGTGGCCCGCCTCGTCTCGGCGGACGGCGAAGAGGTCGAGGTGCCCGCCCAGATGTTCGACGTCCTCCATCAGATCTCGGCGATGCTCGCCCGCGGCGACGGCGTCGCGATCAGCGCCATCTCCCGCGAACTGACGACGACCGAGGCGGCGAAGCTGCTCGGCATGTCCCGCCCCACACTCGTCCGCCTCCTGGAGAACGGGTCGATCGCGTCACACCGGGTCGGCAGCCACCGGCGCCTCTTCCTCCGCGACGTCCTCGCATTCCGGCAACGGCAGATGGAGGAGCGACGGAAGTCGTACGAGGCCTTGATGTGGGAATCCGACGCGCTGGGTTTCACCGACGACGTGTAGTTCCGGGCCCGGCCAGGGGGTGCTGGGTAGGGTGTCCACTGTGATCCCCAGCGCCTCACTGGTGTTCCTGGACGCGAGGACGTTCTGGCGGAATGGATGTATCGCCTGCGCCGTAAGCGGCCCGAGCATTCCGAGCAGGCGATCGGCGGGCAGCGACGCCGCTTCGTCCAGGCGTTCCCGTACGGCCTCGTCACCGGCTATTCGCCGAACGACGTTCCGTGCCCGCCGGACCCGGACGACCGGCACGTGCTGGCCGCCGCCGTCCACGGCCGCGCCGACATCCTGGTGACCGACGACCGGCGCGCCTTTCCGCCGGAATGCGTACGGGAATCGCTGTCGGTCCGCACCGGCGACGAGTTCCTCAACTGGGTGGCCGACCGTTCGATGCCTCTGGTCATGAGAACGTTGGCGCGGCAGATCGACTACTACCGGCGCAGCCTGGTCGCCGAGGACAAGGACGCGGTCGAACTGATCGCCCACCTACGTAAGGCCGGCGCGTCCCGTTTCGCCGATCGGCTCGAGAATCACCTCGCCGATCCGTCCGGCCGCTGACCGCCGAAGACCGCGAAACGCCATTCCTTGAAGAAGCAGTCCACGTCCACCAGGCCCGCCTCGGTCAGCCAGCGACACTGCTCGGCCACCGGGGCCGGCCGGTCGTGCCGCATCCGCTCCCGGGCGCCGGCGATCTCCTCGGCGTCGGAGCCCAGCTCGGTGATCCGCGCCGTCCACACCTCGTCGTAGCGGCGGTCCAGCGCGGGGGTCGGCCCGGCGACCTGCTCGGCGTTGACGAACACCCCGCCGGGGACGAGCGCGTCGGCGGCCCGCTTGTACAGCGCCCGCTTGCCCTCGTCGTCGAGGTGGTGGATGGCCAGCGCGGAGACCACCGCGTCGTACCGGCCGGCAGGCAGCGGGCCGGCCAGGTCGGCGTGGACGGTGCGGTGCGGCACGCCACGGGCGTCCAGGTGCCCGGCGGCCACCGCGAGCATGCCGGGGGCGCCGTCCACGAGCGTCAGGCGGACCCCGGGGACGGCCGCGGTCAGCAGCAGGGACAGCAGGCCGGTGCCCGCGCCCAGGTCCAGCACCTCGGGGGTACGCCCGGCGGCGAGCGCGGCGCGCAGCGGGGGTGCGGCCACCTCGACAGCGGTGCCGTAGAAGGCGTCGAAGCAGGGCACAAGGCGGCGCCGGGCCTGGTCGTAGCTGCCGGCCACCGCGTCGAACGCGTCCGCCACGCTCATCATGCCTCCCGTTATATGAGATTATTGTCCCACATTCTAAGCCCTGCGGAGCGTCTCGTCACCCGCGTGCGGTGTGAAGCGCTCGTGACAGGACCGAAACAGAGCAGACCCGGACCGGAAACCGCCCGACGGCACGCTTTTCCGACATGACAGACGGTGCACGCACGGCGACGCGAACGGGGTCACGCCTCGTCGAGGCCGCCACGCACTGCCCGTACTGCGCGTTGCAGTGCGGCATGGTGCTACGCGCCACCGGCGACGGTGTCGAGGTCGGCGCCCGCGACTTCCCCACCAACCGGGGCGGGCTCTGCCAGAAGGGCTGGACCGCCGCCGACCTGCTCGACCACCCGGACCGGCTCACCACCCCGCTGCTGCGCGACCGGCCCGGCGGCGAGCTGCGCCCGGCGACCTGGGACGAGGCGCTCGACCGCGTCGCCGCCGGGGTCAAGGACGTGCAGCACCGCCACGGGCCGGACGCGGTGGCGGTCTTCGGCGGCGGCGGGCTCACCAACGAGAAGGCGTACGCGCTGGGCCGCTTCGCCCGGGTGACGCTGCGGACCCGGCACATCGACTACAACGGGCGCTGGTGCATGTCGTCGGCCGCCGCAGCCGGGAACCGGGCGTTCGGGATCGACCGGGGACTGCCGTTCCCGCTCGCCGACCTCGGGCACGCGGACACGCTGCTGCTGGTCGGCGCGAACCCGGCCGAGACCATGCCGCCGCTGATGCGGCACGTCGCCGACCTGCGGGAACGCGGCGGCCGGCTGATCGTTGTCGACCCGCGCGCCACCGCCACCGCGCGCCAGGCCGACCTGCACCTGCAACCCCTGCCCGGCACCGACCTCGCGGTGGCGAACGCGCTGCTGCACATCGCGCTCACCGAGGGCTGGCTGGACCGCGCGTACGTGGCGGAGCGGACCACCGGATTCGACGACGTCCGGCGGACGGTGGCCGGCTACTGGCCGACGGAGGTGGAACGGCTCTCCGGCGTGCCGGTGGCCGACCTGTACGCGACCGCCCGCGCACTCGCCACTGTGGACCGCGCGGTCGTCCTCACCGCCCGGGGCGCCGAGCAGCACGCCAAGGGCGTCGACACGGTCACCGCCTTCATCAACCTGGCGCTCGCCCTGGGCCTGCCCGGCCGCCCCGGCTCCGGCTACGGCTGCCTGACCGGGCAGGGCAACGGGCAGGGTGGCCGGGAACACGGGCAGAAGGCCGATCAGCTTCCCGGCTACCGGCGCATCGACGACCCGGCGGCCCGCGAGCACGTCGCCGGGGTGTGGGGCGTCGAACCGGACTCGCTACCCGGGCCGGGGGTGCCGGCGTACCAGCTCCTCGACGCGCTCGGCACGCCGTCCGGCGCGCGGGCGCTGCTGGTGTTCGGTTCCAACCCGGTCGTGTCCGCGCCCCGCGCCGCGCGGGTCGAGTCCCGGCTGCGCGCCCTGGACCTGCTCGTGGTGGCGGACTTCGTCCGTTCCGAGACGGCCGAGCTGGCCGACGTGGTGCTGCCGGTCGCCCAGTGGGCCGAGGAGGACGGGACGATGACCAATCTGGAGGGCCGGGTGCTGCGCCGCCGGGCGCTGCGCGAACCACCCGCCGGGGTCCGTACCGAGCTGGAGATCCTCGCCGCGCTCGCCGAACGGCTGACCGGGGGCGGGACGCCGCTGCCGGCCGACCCGCGCGAGGTGTTCGCGGAGCTGGGCCGGGCCTCGGCCGGCGGGCCGGCCGACTACGCCGGGATCACCTGGGACCGGATCGACGCCGACACCGGCGTGTTCTGGCCCTGTCCGGACCGGGACGGCCCGGACACGCCCCGGCTGTTCGCCGACCGCTTCCCCACCCCGGACGGCCGGGCCCGGTTCCATCCGGTGACCCACCGGCCGGCCGCCGAGCCGGTGTGCGCCGACTACCCGCTGCACTTCACCACCGGGCGGGTGCTCGCGCAGTACCAGTCCGGCGCGCAGACCCGGCGGGTGGCCGCGCTGCGCCGCGCCGCACCGGGCGGCTTCGTCGAGCTGCACCCCGACCTGGCAGCACGGATCGGCGTGGCCGAGGGCGCGCCGGTACGTGTGGTCTCCCGCCGGGGTGAGTTGTGCGCACCGGCCCGGCTGAGCACGGCGATCCGGCCGGACACCGTCTTCGCGCCGTTCCACTGGCCCGGCGCGCAACGCGCCAACTCGGTCACCAACGACGCGCTCGACCCGGTCTCCGGGATGCCCGAGTTCAAGATCTGCGCGGTCCGGGTAGAGCCGGCATGAACGAACGCATCGTCGTCGTCGGCTACGGCATGGCCGGCGCCCGGCTCGCCGCCGAGCTGCACGCACGCGGCGGGAACCACTCGATCACAGTGCTCGGGGCGGAGCCGCACCGCGCGTACAACCGGATCATGCTCTCCACGCTGCTCGCCGGACGCATCGGCGAGCCGGACGTGGAGCTTGTCGAAGCCGTCGGGCCGGGCGTCGAGGTCCGCACCGGCGCGGCGGTCACCGCGGTGGACCGGGCCGCCGGCGAGGTGGTCACCGACGACGGCGAGCGGCACGGGTACGACCACCTGGTGCTCGCCACCGGCAGCCGGGCCGTGGTGCCGCCGCTGCCGGGCCTCGCCCCGCTGCCCGAGCGGGTCGTCCCGTTCCGCACGCTCGGCGACTGCCGGCGGATCCTCGCCGCCGCCGAGGGCGCGCGGCGCGTGGTCGTGCTCGGCGGCGGGCTGCTGGGTCTGGAGGCGGCCCGCGGGCTGGCCGCCCGAGGGCTCGACGTGACTGTGGTCCACCCGGTCGGGCACCTGATGGAACGCCAGCTCGACCCGCCGGCCGGCGCGGTCCTCGCGGGCACGCTCGCCGGCCTGGGCGTCCGGTCCCGGCTCGGGGTGCCGGCCACCGCCGTGAGCGCCGGCGCCGACGGCGTCCGCCTGCACCTGGGCGACGCCGGGACGCTCGACGCCGACCTGCTGGTGCTCTGCTGCGGGGTACGCCCCGACACCGCGCTCGCCGCCGCGGCCGGGCTCGCCGTCGAGCGGGGCGTGGTGGTGGACGACCGGATGCGGACGAGCGACCGGCGGATCTCCGCGATCGGCGACTGCGCCCAGCACGACGGGACGTTGACCGGGCTTGTCGCGCCGGCCTGGGCGCAGGCCCGGGTGGTGGCCGACGTGCTGACCGGCACGGACCCGCTGGCCCGGTACCGGCCCCGCCCGGCGGTGACCCGGCTCAAGGCGGCCGGTATCGACCTGGCCGCGATGGGCGACGTGGACGGGACCGGCGACCCGGGCGGGCCGGTCGAGGAGCTGACCTTCGCCGACCCGGCCCGGGGCACCTACGCCCGGCTGCGCATCCGGGACGAGCGGCTGACCGGCGCGATCCTGCTCGGTGACAACCCGGCGGTCGGCACCGTGGTGCAGCTGTTCGACAGGGGCGCGCCGGTGCCGGCGGACCGGCGTTCGCTGCTGCTCGGCCGGGCGTTCGGCGAGGCGCCGGCCGGTCCGGCCGCGTCACCGGCGCTGATGCCGGACGCCGCGACCGTGTGCCGGTGCAACGACGTGAGCAAGGGCGCCCTGGTGGCGTGCTGGCGGGCGGGCGCCCGGACGGCGGCGGAGCTGTCCGCGGAGACCCGGGCCGCCACCGGCTGCGGCAGTTGCCGGGACGCGGTGGCCGGCATCGCCGCCTGGCTCGCCGAGGTGGACCCGCCCACGGACGAGACACGCGACAGCGAGACGGATCGCGAGACGGTGGAGGTGTCATGAACGAGCGGCTGGTGGTGGTCGGCAACGGCATGGTGGGGCAGCGCTTCGTCGAGGCGCTGCGGGCCCGGGACACCGACGGGCGGTGGCGGGTCACGGTGCTCGCCGAGGAGCGGCGCCCGGCGTACGACCGGGTGCGGCTCTCGGCCGTGTTCGACGGGGTGGACGCCGGTGAGCTGAACCTGCACACGCCCGACGCCGGAGTGGACCTGCGACTCGGCGAACCGGCCACCGGCGTCGACCGGGCACGGCGGGTGGTGACCACGGCGGCCGGCGAGTACCCGTACGACGCGCTGGTGCTGGCCACCGGCTCGTACGCGTTCGTGCCGCCGGTCGACGGCACCGATCTGCCAGGCGTCTTCGTCTACCGGACACTCGACGACCTGGCCGCGATCCGGGAGCACGCCCGGGGCCGCCGTACCGGCGCGGTGATCGGTGGCGGGCTGCTCGGGCTGGAGGCGGCGAACGCGCTGCGGCTGCTCGGGCTCGCCACGAGCGTTGTCGAGTTCGCGCCCCGGCTGATGCCGGTGCAGGTGGACGAGGCGGGCGGCGCGATGCTCCGCCGCTACGTCGAGGAGCTGGGCGTCACGCCGTACCTCGGGGTGGCCACCACGGCGCTGCGTCCCGGGCCGGACGGCACGGTGGCCGCGCTCGACCTGGCCGACGGCCGCAGCCTCGACGCGGAGCTGGTGGTGGTGGCCGCCGGGATCCGGCCGCGCGACGAACTGGCCCGGGTGGCCGGGCTGCCGCTGGGCCCGCGCGGCGGCGTGCTGGTGGACGCGGCCTGCCGGACCGCCGACGAGCGGATCTGGGCGGTCGGCGAGTGCGCGGCGGTCGACGGGGTCTGCCACGGTCTGGTCGCGCCCGGGTACGCCACCGCCGAGGTGGTCGCGGACCGGCTGCTCGGCGGCGCTGCGACGTTCCCCGGCGCGGACACCGCCACGAAACTCAAGCTGCTCGGCGTGGACGTGGCCTCGTTCGGTGACGCGCACGGCGTCACCCCCGGCTGCCTCGACGTGACGTACACCGACCCGGCCACCCGCTCGTACGCGAAGCTGGTCCTCTCCGACGACGCGCGGACGCTGCTCGGCGGCGTGCTGGTCGGGGACGCGAGCGCGTACCCGGCGTTGCGCGCCAGTGTCGGCGGACCGCTGCCCGCTCCCCCGCTGGCGTTGCTGGCGCCGGCCGGCGGCGCGGGCGCCGGTGCAGGCGCGTTGCCCGCCACCGCGCAGGTCTGCTCCTGCAACGCGGTGACCCGGGCCGACCTGGACGCGGCGATCGCCGGCGGGGCGACCGACGTGCCGGCGCTGAAGGCGTGCACCCGCGCCGGTACGAGCTGCGGCTCCTGCGTGCCGATGCTGAAGCAGCTGCTGGACGCCGCCGGGGTACGCCAGTCGACGGCGCTGTGCGAGCACTTCGACCACAGCCGGCAGGAGCTGTTCGACCTGATCCGGGTACGGGGCATCAGCACGTTCTCCCGGCTCGTCGCCGAGCACGGGCGCGGCAGCGGGTGCGACATCTGCAAGCCGGTGGTGGCCTCGATCCTGGCCTCGCTCGGCACCGGGCACGTGCTCGACGGCGAGCAGGCGTCGCTCCAGGACACCAACGACCACTTCCTGGCCAACCTGCAACGCGACGGCAGCTACTCGGTGGTGCCCCGGATTCCCGGCGGGGAGATCACCCCGGAGAAGCTGATCGCGATCGGTGAGGTGGCGCGCGACTTCCGGCTCTACACGAAGATCACCGGTGGGCAGCGGATCGACCTGTTCGGCGCCCGGGTCGACCAGTTGCCGCAGATCTGGCGCCGGCTCGTCGACGCGGGCTTCGAGTCGGGTCACGCGTACGGCAAGGCGCTGCGCACCGTGAAGTCGTGCGTGGGCGACACGTGGTGCCGCTACGGCGTGCAGGACTCGGTGGGGCTCGCGGTCGCGCTGGAGCTGCGCTACCGGGGCCTGCGCGCGCCGCACAAGCTCAAGTCGGCGGTGTCCGGCTGCGCCCGGGAGTGCGCCGAGGCCCGGAGCAAGGACTTCGGCGTCATCGCCACCGAGACCGGCTGGAACCTGTACGTCGGCGGCAACGGCGGTTTCCGGCCCCGGCACGCCGACCTGTTCGCCACCGACCTGAGCACCGCGGAACTGGTCACCCTGATCGACCGGTTCCTCATGTACTACATCCGCACCGCCGACCGGTTGCAGCGCACCGCCGCCTGGATCGAGGCCATGGACGGCGGCCTGGACCACCTCCGGTCGGTGCTCGTGGACGACTCGCTCGGGCTCTGCGCCGACCTCGACGCGGCGATGGCCCGGCACGTCACGAGCTACTCCGACGAGTGGCGCGACGTCCTGGAGGACCCGGACCGGCTGCGCCGCTTCACCTCCTTCGTCAACGCGCCCGAGGTGCCCGACCCGTCCATCACGTTCACCCAGGAGCGGGGCCAGCCGGTGCCGGCCCGGGGCGCGCCCCCGGACGGCGGACACCGCCGCCAGCCCGTCGCGCTGGGCCTGCCGGAGGTACGCCGATGAGCCCCGTCGTCACGCTGGACTGGACCCCGGTCTGCCCGCTGGACCGGCTCGACCCCGACCGGGGCGTGGCCGCCCTCGTCGACGGCGTACAGGTGGCGGTCTTCCGTACCGCGAACGGGCTGTACGCGGTGGACAACCTCGACCCGGTCGGCGGCGCGTACGTCATGTCCCGGGGTCTGGTGGGCAGCCGGGGCGGCGTGCCCACGCTCGCCTCGCCGCTGCACAAGCAGGTCTACGACCTCACCACCGGGCGGTGCCTGGACCTACCGGGCGTGACGCTGCGCCGGCATCCGGTGCGCTGCCGGGACGGCCTGGTCGAGGTGCGGTTACGGCAGGAGGAATGATGCGGGACGAGCTGGCCGGCTTCACCATCGGGGTCACCGCCGACCGGCGGCGCGACGAACTGGCCGCGCTGCTCCAGCGGCGCGGTGCGCGGGTGGTGCTCGCCCCGGCGCTGCGGATCGTCCCGCTGGCCGACGACACCGACCTGCGTGAGGCCACCCGGGCCTGCCTGGAACACCCGCCGGACGTGCTGATGGCCAACACCGGCATCGGCATGCGGGGCTGGCTGGAGGCGGCCGAGGGCTGGGGGCTGGCCGAGCCGCTGCGCACCACGCTCGCCCGCGCGTACGTGGTGTCCCGCGGTCCGAAGGCGACCGGCGCGATCCGTGCCGCCGGGCTGCGCGAGCACTGGTCCCCGGATTCGGAGAGCTGCGACGAGGTGGTCGAGCACCTGGTTCGGCGCGGGGTGGCCGGCCAGGTCGTGGCGATGCAACTGCACGGCGAGCGGCAGCCCGAGTGCGCCGACGCGCTGGTGGCGGCAGGCGCCACGGTGATCGAGGTGCCGGTGTACCGGTGGGCGCCGCCGGCCGACCCGGCGCCGCTGCACCGGCTCATCGACCTGGTGGCCGGGCGTCTCGTCGACGCGGTCACGTTCACCTCGGCCCCGGCGGCCGAGGCGCTGCTGCGCGCGGCCGGGGACCGTACCGAGACGGTGCTGGAGGCGCTGCGCGGCGACGTGCTGGCCGGGTGCGTCGGCACCGTCACCGCCGAGCCGCTGGTGCGGCGCGGGGTGCCGGTGAGCGCGCCGAGCCGGGCCCGGCTGGGCGCCCTGGTCCGCACCATCGTCGAGGAGCTGCCCCGGCGCACGGTCTCGGTGAAGGCGGCCGGGCACGTGCTGACGCTGCGCGGGCACGCCGCGGTGGTCGACGGGGAGCTGCGCCAGCTGGCGCCGGCGCCGATGGCGGTGCTGCGGGCGCTCGCCGCGTCGCCGGGGAAGGTGCTCTCCCGCACCGCGCTGCTGCGGACGCTGCCACGCGGCGCCGACGAGCACGCGGTGGAGATGGCGGTCGCCCGCCTGCGGGCGGGGCTGACGGCGCCCCGCGTGGTGCAGACGGTGGTCAAGCGGGGGTACCGCCTGCGGGTCGACTGACCCGCAGGCGGTCAGCCCACCGAGGCCGGGTAGCCGTGCTCGGCCTGGAGGCGGAGCATCGCGTGCTCGACCACCGTGACCAGCACCTGCTTGACCGAGTCCCGCTGGCGGGCGTCGCACAGGACCATCGGCACGTCCGGGGAGATGGCGAGCGCCTCCCGGACCTCCTCCAGCTCGTAGTGCGGCGCGTCGCCGAAGCGGTTCAACGCCACGACGTACGGCAGCTTGCGGTTCTCGAAGTAGTCCAGCGGCGCGAACGCGTCGGTGATCCGGCGGGTGTCCACCAGCACCGCCGCGCCCACCGCGCCCCGGATGATCTCGTCCCACATGAACCAGAAGCGGGTCTGGCCCGGCGTGCCGAACAGGTAGAGGATCAGGTCCTCGGCCATGGTGATACGGCCGAAGTCCATGGCGACCGTGGTGGTCTCCTTGCCCGGCACCTTCGACGCGTCGTCGATGCCCACGCCGGCCGCCGTCATCAGCGCCTCGGTGGTCAGCGGCTGGATCTCGGAGATCGCTCCGACAAGTGTCGTCTTGCCCACGCCGAAGCCACCCGCGATCACGATCTTCGCGGAGATGATCTCCCGGCCGCGGTTCACCCCGTCGGGGTCATAGTTCGCGAAGTCCACTTAGCACCCTTCCAAGCAGGTTCATCCGCGCCGCGAAACCCGTCGCGGGAGCGGCAGTGTGTAGCGTCAGCAGGCCCTCGGCCACCATGTCGGCGACCAGCACCCGGGTGACGCCCAGCGGCATCCGGGTGTAAGCGGCGATTTCCGCAAGCGACTGCGCCCGGCCCTCACAGACCGAGGAGATGCGGTACTTGTCGTGCCCGGCGAAGCGCGCCTCGGCCGACTGCGTCGGCGTGCTCGACAGCACCGCTTCGAGCGCGATGTTCTGCAACGGCTCGGTGCGGCCCCGGGTGACCGCGTACGGCCGCACCAGCGCGCCACGTGGATCACGTCGCGGGTCCATCTCGCGATCACCTCCCCTCGTTCGGAGCCGCACCGGCTCCGGTCGTCAGCTCCCCGGTCCGATCAGGACCGGACCGCGTCTCTCGGCAGCGGGACCAGTGCCTGGCCGACCCGCTCGACCAGCAGCGCCATCTCGTAACCCACCTGGCCGACGTCGCAGCTGCGCGCCGCGAGGACGGCCATCGACGAACCGTCGCTGATGGACATCAGGAACAGGTAGCCGCTGTCCATCTCGATGACGGTCTGCAACACCCCGCCGGCGCTGAACATCCGCGCCGCGCCCTCGGTCAGGCTCACCACGCCGGAGGTGATCGCGGCGAGCTGGTCGGCCCGGTCACCGGGCAGGTCCCGGGAGGAGGCGAGCAGCAGCCCGTCCGCGGACACCGCCACCACGTGCGCGATACCCGCAACGCTGTCGGCGAAGTTGGTGAGAAGCCACCCCATGTCCTGCATGGCCGCCGGCCTGTTCATCGGTTCGTCTCCTTGGTCGAGGTGCTGTTCAGGTCGGCGCCGGCCGTACGGCCCCGCTGGACGCCACGGTGGTAGGCGGAGAGCAGACCGCGTACCTCGTCCGGCGTGCGCCGGCTGCGGTCCCGGCCGCTCTTCGGCTCTATCCCGCCGGGCACGAGCTGGGCCTGCGGCACCCGCTTGGGCAGGCCGGAGCGGGTGGTGCCGCCGGTGGTGGGCTCCGCGGCACGGCTGGCCCGGGACCAGCCCTCGTCGGCCGCCGTACGCCAGGCCTCCGGGTCGATCGGCGGCGCGGGCGCGGGCGCGGCGGCGGGTGGCGGCGGGGGCGGCGTCGCGGCCGCCGGCGGCGTGGACGGAACCTCCGGCGGGCTGTACGCGGACGGCGTGGTCGACGTGGTCAGCCCCGACGCCTGGGCCCCCGGGGTACGGGTGGGCAGCTTCGGACGCGCCGGCGCCGCTGGGGGCGCCACCGCCGGCTGTGCCGGCGCGGGCGGCTCGTCGAACGTGGGACGGGTGAAGATGGTGGTCTCGTCCTCTCCGTGCGAACGGAACCAGACCGCCTCCATCTCACGGAATATCGGCGCCTCGGCCCGCTGCTCGGGCCGGGCCACCACAGGCGTCGCCGGGGTGCTCTCCACCGCCGGCGCCGCCGCGAGCGGCTGGTAGGCCGGAGGCGCGGCCTGGGTCGCGGGTTGCGCGGTCTCGACACCCGGCGTCCGCTTGGGCAGGGGGTCGAGCGCGGGGTACGCCACCGTCGGTCCCCCGGCCGACCAGCCTGCTCCGGAGACCGGAGCCGGCGCGGTAGCGGGCGCCGCCGCCACCGGAGCGGGTGCCGCCACGGTGGGCAGCGCACCGGTCGCCCCACCCAGCTGTACGGCGGGCGTGGTGTCGCGCGTCTCGCCGGGCGTCTGCCACCGCGACGGCGGAGCGGTGGTCGCCCCGCGCCACTGGTCGGCGAGCGTCGCCGTGGCCGCACCCCGCCCGGCGCCGGCCAGCGCGTCGGCGGCGCCGACCTGGCTGAGCGGCGACTGTTCGACGGCGAGCGGCTGACGCGGCCGGGTCAGCGGGGCCTGGCCCCGGTTGGCCGGCAGCACCACTGTCGAGTTCGGCAGCGTGACCTGGGCGACTGTGCCGCCCTCGACGTTGCGGCGCAGCTCGACGCGGATCCCGTAGCGGGAGGCGAGCCGGCTCACCACGGCCAGACCCATCAGCCGGAACGCGGCCACGTCGACGGTCGGCGGCGCGGCCAGTCGCCGGTTGAGCGAGTCGAGCTGGTCGTCGCTGAGGCCCAGACCGCGGTCCTCGATCTGGATCAGCACGTAGTCGCGGATCCGGCGGCCGTCGGCCACCACCGTGGTGTTCGGCGGCGAGAACCGGGTGGCGTTGTCGAGCAGCTCGGCGACCAGCCGGACGACGTCGTTGACGGCGTGCGCGGCCACCGAGATGTCGGTGTCGACGGTGCCGAACTCGATCCGGTTGTAGAGCTCGACCTCGGACTGCGCGGCGCGCAGCACGTCGACCAGGAGCGCGTCGTCGCGACGCGGTACGGCCGAGTCGGCGCCGGCGAGCACCAGCAGGTTCTCGTCGTTGCGGCGCATCCGGGTGGCCAGGTGGTCCAGCTCGAACAGCTGCGCCAGCCGCTTCGGGTCCTCCTCGGAACGCTCGATCGCGTCCAGCTCACCGATCATCCGGTCGACCAGGCTCTGCGAGCGGCGGGCCAGGTTGAGGAACATCGCCGAGACGCTCGTCCGCAGCGCGGCCTGCTCGGCCGCGACCCGGACCGCCTCCCGGTGGACCACGTTGAAGGCCACAGCCACCTGACCGACCTCGTCGCGGTTGCTCAGCTTGATCGGATCCCGTACCTGCTGGACGATCTCGTCCACACCGCCGTCACCGATGGCGTTGACGTTCTGGAGCCGGCTCACCGCGTCCGGCAGGTCGTGGTTCGCCACGGCGAGCGCGCCCTCGCGCAGCCGGCGCAGCGAGTCGTTGAGCGAGCGGGCGAGCACCACGGCGAGCGTCACCGCGACCGCGAGCGTGAGCAGCACGAGCAGGCTCTCCACGATCGCCTGCCGGATCACGTCGGCGCGTGCCTCGTCGGCGTCGGCCAGCATGTCGTCCAGGAGCTGGATCTCGGCCCACCGCATCAGGTCGTCGACCGCGCCGATGGCGGCTGATGCCTCGTCGCGGGTGACCAGCGCCTGACGCCCGATGGACCGGGAGATGTCGCCCGCGACCCGGTCGGCGAGCTGGACGGCGTCACCGGAGACGGTGCGGTCCACCAGGGCCCGCTGGCTCGGCGTCGCGGACCGGGAGAAGGTGAGCAGCGCCTCCTGCTGACCCGTCAGCGTGGCCACGAAGGACGAGAACTGCTCCTCGTCGATCCTTCCGCCGTCGAGGGCGGTGAAGGCCACCGCCTGCTCCTCGGCCACCTCGGCCTTGGCGTGGGCGAACGCGGCCACCGCGCGGCGGGCGTCGGCCAGGCTGTCCGCGCCCGGCTGCTGGGCCAGGGCGTCGCTGTACGCGACCAGGTCGTCCAGCACGATGCCGTAGCGCAGGCTCGCCTCGGCCACCGGCATCTGCAGCCGGTCCAGCACCTCCTGGCGGGTGCCGTTCAACGTGGACAGATGGGCGTCGATCACCTTGAGCTGGTTGCTGATCGCGCCCGTCACGTCGCCGAGCTTGCCCCGCTCGTCCTGGTACGCCGCGATGCGCTCGTCGGTCTGACGCACCCGCAGGTTGTACGCGTCCGGCTTCTGGTTCGGGTCGGCCAGGAAGACCGCCGCCGCCATGCGCTCCTTGTGCAGGTCCTGGGTGAGCGCCGCGATGTCGACCGACACCGCGCTCAGCGACCGGACCTGGTCCGCCTCGTACGCGCCCTGGCCCACCGAGATGAGTCGGATAGTTGCCAGCGCGATGACAGCTGCGACCGGAACGACCAGGATGAGGGCGAGCTTGGAGCGGATCCGCGCGTCGCGCAGCCTGGGCAGGAGCCGGCGCCGGTTCCGCTGTTCGGCGTTGGGGCTCCCGGGCAGGGTCGTAGGTCCGGTGCTCACGACATCGCCTCCGTCGTTTCTTCCACGCGTGACCCGCTGACCCGTGCCTGGTGCAGCGGCCAGCGCCACGCGCGGCACGGCCGCGATTTCATCAGACGAGATCCTGTTTGGGAAGCCGCGGTGAGGCAGGAAACGGTCGCGGTCGACGCAACCCGTGATCCGATCACCTAATACCTTCTTTTCTCCGACCCCCTGATCAGGGGATGTCACTCCAGAGTGGTCACACGCATCTGTGCAGTAATTGTCAGTTAATGTTCCGTGTCCCCAGCATGTGGGATGGCTGTCCCGAAACAGCACTCGACGGCCCGGCTTGACCACAGGCCCCGGCATTGGCAAGGTTTTGCAGGCTTCGCGCACACCGTACGGCAAACCAATCCCGTTCCTCCACTGAGGACGGACGAGCGGCGGTGATCGGGCGTCGGCCCGCGCCGCACCTGGAGGACTGAGTTGAGCCCCATCCGCTCCGCGCGCATCGCGGCGCTCGCATCGGCCGTGCTGGCCACCACGCTCACCGGCTGCGGGATCGGCGGGGAACCGCAGGACACCAGCCCGATCGTGATCGCCGCCGACCTGGAACTCTCCGGCGCCTCGGCGCCGGTCGGCAAGGTCTACCAACGGGCTCTGGAACTGAAGGTCGAGCAGTTGAACGCCTCGGGCGCACTGGGCGGCCGGAAGATCGATCTGCGGGTCAAGGACAACCGCTCGGACGCCGCGGAATCCTTGCGGAACATCAATGATTTCAGCGGTGACTCACGGGTGAGCGCCGTCATCATGGGCGGTTGCAACGAATGCGCCGTCGGCGCGGCCCGCACGATCGGTGAGAAGCGCATTCCGACGATCGCACTCGCGTCGTCGAGCGCGGTCACCGAGCCGGTGGCCGAGCGCCGATATGTCTTCAAGCTCGCCCCGAACGCCACCGACAGCGCCGCCGCGCTCGCCGCGGAACTGGACCGGCGCGGCGTCCGCAAGGTGGCCTTGCTGCACAGCGCCGAGGGTTACGGCCAGGAAGGGCTCACCGCCCTGCGCCGCGAACTGAGCAAGACCACGGTCAAGCTGGTCGGCAACGAGTCGGTGCGCGCCACCGACACCGAGGTCGGCACGCAGATCAACGAGCTGATCGCCCGCAAGCCGCAGGCCCTGGTCCTGTGGACCACGCCGGAGCAGGCGACGCTCGCCGCCACCACCGCCCGGCAGAGCAAGTTCCGCGGCTCGCTGTTCTTCGACGCCACGGCCGCCGGCGACCTCTTCCTCGGCCCGTCGGCCCGCTCCACCGAGGAGGCCACGCTGATCTTCACCCAGACCATGGTGATCGACGACGTGATCGCCACCACCCCGGCGAAGGCCGCGCGCCGGCAGTGGTTCCAGGACTACACCGCCCGGTTCGGCGGCTACAACGGCTTCTCCTCGTTCGCGGCGGACGCGGTCCAGCTGATCGCCGACGCCGAGCAGCAGGCCGGCGGCGAGCCGGGCGAGGTCGACCGGGACGCGCTGCGTGACGTGCTGGAGACCTCGCAGCTCGACGGGCTGTCCGGGCCGATCCGGATGACGCCGGACAACCACTCCGGGTTGATGCCGCAGGCGTTGACGACGCTGGTGGCTCGTGGTGGTCGTTGGCGGCTGGCTGGTTAGTCACTGTTGGGGGCGTGGCCCCACCGCAACCGGCTCCGGGCGGTCAAGCTTGATCCCTGCGCCGGTTGCGGTGGGGCCACACCTGTCGTGGGCGGCCAGCACCCGCGGGTTGAGGTTTCCTTCCGGGTGTCCGGTCGACGCCGGGTCTTCGGGTCAGTGGCTAGCGGGCTGAGGTGGTGGCCCGCACCCAGGGCAGGGCCAGCCGCTCGACCAGGCTCAGGACGGCGTAGAGCACGATGCTCATCAGCGCCACCAGCACGATCGCAGCCCAGGCGGTCGCGGTGTCACCGACGCCGTTGTACTGGAGGATCTGGTAACCCAGACCCGGACGGTCGGAGTAGAACTCCCCGATCACCGCGCCGATCGCGGCCAGCGGCATGGCCACCTTGAGCCCCACGAAGATCTGCGGCAGCGCCGCCGGGAAGCGCACCTTGCGGAACGACTGCCACCACGAGGCGTTGAGCGACCGGCCCAGCTCCGCCAGGTCCGCCGGGGTGGTGGTCAGACCGGTGGCGGTGGAGAGCACGATCGGGAAGAAGCAGAGCAGGAACACCATGGTCAGGATGGGTTTCTGCCCCCAGCCCACCGCGACCACGAGCAGCGGCCCGAACGCGATCTTCGGGACCGCGTTCACCGCCACCAGCAGCGGCGCGAACATCCGCTCCACCCGGCGGGAGGCGGCCAGCGCCATCCCGATCAGCACCCCGGCCGCCGACGAGAGCAGGAAGCCGAACACTGTCATCCAGGTGGTGATGCCCAGCGCGGGCAGCAGCACCTCGGTGGTGCCGGCGAGGGACTTCCCCACCGCCTGCGGCGGGGGCAGCGCGGCCGGGTGCACCAGGCTCAGGCCCGAGGTGACCAGCCACCAGGCCGCCACCGCGATCACCAGTCCCAGCGCCGGCAATCCGACCGCCGCCGGGCGTACGGCCATCCCGCGCCGGACCGCCGGGCGCGGCGGCGCCTCCGGCCGGGCCTCGGTCGACTGTGTCAACGTGTCCTCCTCTCTGCGCCGGTCGGTGTGACCGGCACGGGAAGGGGGTGCGCCCCACCGGGGTGTCCGGCGGGTCGCACCCCCGTTGGCCCGAGCGGACCGGTCAGGCCTTCGGCGCGAGGTTGAAGTCGATGATCTGGTCGGGGGTCAGGTTCTGCTTCAGCGCACCGGCGCCCTGGAGCAGCGCGATGCTCTTGGCGACCCGGCCGCTGTCCAGCGTGCCGATCGCGGTGCCGGAGTTGCTCGACCGGACGTACGCGGCCATCAGCTGAAGCTCGGCGGACGCCGCAGCCGGGACGGCGGCCGGCACGTTCTTCTTCAGGATCTCGCCCGCCTCGTCCGGGTTGGCCAGCGAGTACTCCAGGCCCTTGAGCAGCGCGGCGGTGAACTTCTTCACCATCTCCGGCTTCTCCTTGGCGATCTTCGACGAGGTGATCAGCGCGTTGCCGTAGAGGTCCTGCATCACGTTGCTGTACGGCAGGACGACCGGCTTCTTCTTGGTCACCGTCTCCACCGTCGGCTGGCCGACGACGAACTGGCCGATGCCGTCCACCGAGCCCGAGCCGAGCATGCCGATCAGGCCCTGCGCCTCACCGTTGACCCAGGTCACCTTGCTGCCGTCGATGCCGGCGAGCCGGGCGTACGTCGGGAAGAGGTTGCGCACGACGGACGTCGGGGTGTCCGCGAGCTTCTTGCCTTCGAGGTCCTTCGGCGTGGCGATGTTCTTGCCCTCGACCGTGACGATGGCGGCCATGGTGCGCTGCTGGATCGCGGCCACCGCCACGAAGTCCTTCGCCTGGCCGTTGCCGAGCTGAAGGATGCCGCCGGTCAGGTCGATCGGGCCGAAGTCGGCCTGGCCGCCGGTGATGGTCTGGATCACGGAGCCGGTGCCCTGACCGGGCTTGATGTCGACGTCGAAACCGGCCTCCTTGAAGAAGCCCTTGTCCTTCGCCACCCAGGCGTAGGAGTCACGCCCGAAGTTGCCGAACGAGGTGAGGTACGTCACCTTCTCCAGCGCCGCGCCGTTGCCGCCGCCGCTCTCGGACTTCTCCGAGTCGCTGCTGCAGCCGCCCACCAGGGCGAGGGCGGTGGCCATAGCCGCGGCGGCGACCGTACGGGTCAGCCTTCTCATCAGTGCACCATGTCCTTTCCGACCAGGACTTCTTCGCCGGTCGGGTCGTGGGTCCGACGGGGTCGGCAGGTGGGTTCGGCCGACTGGACCGTCGTGAGGGGACTCTTCGCGCGCAACAGCGTACGAGAAGCCAGATGACCTGCCGCCGCCGTCCCGGTTGCGGAACGGAAACGAAGTTGCGTGACGGAAAGCGGACTGACGTCCACCCCGGACGGTGCTATAAGCACGGTCCGCTACGCTAGCCCGGCTCGCGTTTGGGACGACGTGGAAGGGAGCCGGCGGAAGATGATCCGACTGTCCGGGGTGTCCCGCACCTTCGACGGCCGTTCGGGGCGGGTGGAGGCGTTGCGCGGCATCGACCTCGACGTCGCCGAAGGCGAGTTCGTCGCCGTCCTCGGCCGCTCCGGCTGCGGCAAGTCCACGCTGCTGCGCATGATCGCCGGCCTGCTGCCGGTCACCGGCGGTGAGATCACCGTGGGCGGTACGCCGATCACGAAGCCTCGCCGCGACGTGGCGATGCTGTTCCAGCGTCCGGCGCTGCTGCCCTGGCGCTCGGTGCTGGACAACGTGCTGCTGCCGGTGGAGATCTTCGGCTGGCGCCGCGCCGAGCACCGCGACCGGGCCCGCCAGTTGCTGGAGATGGCCGGGCTGGGCGGCTTCGAGAAGCGCCTCCCGCACGAGCTGTCCGGCGGCATGCAGCAGCGCGTGTCGCTGTGCCGGTCGCTGATCGGCTCGCCCCGGGTGATGCTCATGGACGAGCCGTTCTCCGCGCTCGACGCGCTCACCCGCGAGGAACTCTCCGGCGAACTCCAGCGGGTGCACATGGAGACGAAGGCGACGATCGTCTTCGTCACCCACTCGATCGACGAGGCGGTGCTGCTCGCCGACCGGGTAGTCGTGCTCAGCCCGCGCCCCGGCCGCATCCGCGAGGTGGTCGAGGTGAACGTCCCCCGGCCGCGCACGCTGGGCCGCCACGAACACCTGGAAGACGTCGCGCGGATCAGTGCCGAGCTGCACGAACTGCTGATGGAGCGGGACGCCCCCGGCGTACCCGTGGGAGGCCGGTGACCATGCGGGTCTCGGTGTTCACCGAACCCCACCGCGGTGCGGACTACGACGACCAGCTCCGGTTCGCCCGGCTGGTCGAGGAGACCGGCTTCGAGGGCTTCTTCCGGGCCGACCACTACCGGGCCATGGGGGACGAGCCGGCGCTGCCCGGCCCCACCGACGCCTGGCTGACGCTCGCCGCGCTGGCCCGGGAGACCTCCCGGATCCGGCTCGGCACGCTCGTCACGTCCGCCACGTTCCGGCTCCCCGGGCCGCTCGCCGTCATGGTCGCCCAGGTCGACCGGATGAGCGGCGGCCGGGTCGAGCTGGGCATCGGCGCCGGATGGTACGAGCGCGAGCACACCGCGTACGGCATCCCGTTCCCGCCGGTCAGTGAGCGCTTCGACCGGCTCGCCGAGCAGTTGGAGATCGTCACCGGGCTGTGGCGCACCCCGTCCGACGAGACGTACAGCTTCACCGGTGAGCACTACCGGCTGGTCGACGCGCCCGCGCTGCCCAAGCCGGTGCAGCAGCCCGGCCCGCCGGTGATCGTCGGCGGCCGGGGACCGAAGCGCACCCCCGAGCTGGCCGCCCGCTACGCCGACGAGTTCAACATGCCGTTCAAGAGCGTGGCCGAGACCGCCGCCGCGTACGAGCGGGTGCGGGAGGCGTGCGACCGCGCCGGGCGGGACGCCTCCGGCCGCGCGCCCCTGACGCTCTCCGCCGGCATCGTGGTGGCGATCGGACGCACCGACGCCGAGGCGCAGCGCCGGGCCGCGCCGCTGCACGTCACGAGCGCGCTGCCGCCGGAGGACCCGGTGGTCGGCTCCCCCGCCCAGCTGGTCGACCGGATCGGCGAGTTCGCCGCGATCGGGGCCACCCGGGTGCACCTGCGCCTGATCGACTTCGACGATCTCGACCACGTGGAGCTCATCGCCGCCGAGGTGCTCCCCCGACTGGACGGACCACGATGACCGAACTCTCCGCCGACCTCGAACTCGGCCCGGTGGGCCAGGAGATCGTGTACGAGAACGACCGCGTACGCGTCTGGCACATCCGGCTGGAGCCGGGTGAGCGGCAGCCGCTGCACCGCCACGACCACCCGTACCTGGTGGTGGCGATCCAGGGCGCCAAGAACGTGGTGCAGACGATCGACGGCACCACCATCGACGCCGACGAGCCGACCGGCGGCGTGGTCTACCGCGACCCGGGCGCGGTGCACATGCTCACCAACGTCGGCGACACCACCTACCTCGCGCGCCTGGTCGAGCTGAAGTAGCCGCACCGGCAGGTTCGCCGCGCCGCGCGGCGGCAAGGTGGCGATCGGGGGCACCGGGCCGTAACGTGCCCGACATGGCCTTTCGGACGTGGGGCAGGCTGCTGCTCACGGCGCTCGGGGTGAGCGTGCTGGCCGGGGCCGGCCAGTTGGGGATCGCGTACGGCTTCGGAGTCGTACGCCTCGACGGCGCGTTCGTGGACGTCTCGGTCAACCGGTGGCCCGCCCAGCTCGTCTGGGTGGGCTGGTTCGCCGCTGTCGCCACGGTCGCCGGAGCCGTCCTCACCGAGCGCTTCGCCCGCCACGACGACAGTCCCGGCGGCACCACCGAACTGCTCTCCATCGCCGGCGTCAGCGCGCTGGGCGCGACGGTGGTCGCCCCGCTGTGCATGCAACCGGCCCGCGCGGCCGAGCTGGGCGGATCCGTCGACCCGGTCTGGGCCGCAGGTATCTGCGCCGCCCTCGGCGCGGTGGTCGGAGCGGGCGCCGCGATCGCCGTCCTGCTCAAGCCGCCGTTCGGCTGGGGCGTGGCGATCACCGCCGGGATCGTCTGGCTGATGGCGCTGCTCTCCGTCGCGCCCACGATCGTGTCCAGCCGGCCGCTGGCCACGGTACGGCTCGGCGTCCTCGAACCCTCCTGGCTGGATCCGGAGGCGGCGCAACGCCTGTCCATGCTGCTGCTGCCGGTGCTCACGCTGCTGGCCGGCGGGGCGGTCGGCGTGCTCGCCCGCCGGGCCGGATGGCCGCCGCTGGTGGGCGGCGCGGCCGGGGCGGCCGGCCCGGTGCTCGTCGCGTTCGCCTACCTGACCGCCGGTCCCGGCTCGGCGACCGACCGCTACCAGGTCGCGCCCTACTACGGCGCGCTGATCGCCGTGATCGCCGGTGCGCTCGGCTCGACCGCCACCACAGTGCTGCCCCGGCCGGTCACCGCCACCGGTGACCCCGACGCCGTCGAGGCCACCGACATCCTCGCGCCGCTGCCGCACTCGTCCACTCCGGGCGCCCCGGCCGCCCCGCCCGCGCCTCCGGTGACGAGCGGCGCCGCCGCGCCGGCGCACTGGAACTGGCCGGAGCCCGGCGGCTCGGCCACGGCGACGGCTCCGGCCGGTACCGATCTTCCCGCCGCCGGCCGGCCGGCCCTCGCGGATCTGCCCGCCGTCGATCAGCCGGCCGTTGCGGAACGGCCGGCGGGTGAGCGCCCGGCCGTCGCCGACACGGGCCACGGCCAGCCCATGCCGGGTCTGCTGCCCCCGGGGCGCCGGACCTCGGCCATCGACGTCCTCGCCGCGGGCCGCCCCGACCCGGTCCCGGTCGCGGGTCCAGGCACGGACATGGGCACGGTTCCGGGCACGGACATGGGCACCGCCCACGCGGGCGGCACCGGCGAGGCGGTCACCACGGACCGCGCAGGAACCGCCGACCGGGCCGTTGCCGGTGCCGAACCTGCCGATGCAACGTCCGGGCAGGCGACCGGCATCCCGGCGGACAGCGAGGCCGCCTCGGGCACCGGCTCGGCAGCCGGCACGGACGATGCCGCACCGGAACCGCCCCAGGAAGCGGCGGCGACCACGCCACGGGTGACCCGGCCGCGCCGTACCCGCGCCAGCCGGTCCAGCGGCACCACCGACGGATCGACGGCACCCGCCGACGCCACAGCACCCCGCCCAGCGGATGCCGCCTCCCCGAGCGCCGGTGCGGGCACCACCTCGGAAGCCACGTCATCGGCCACCGGCGGCACCGCCGAGGGCCACGTTCCCGGCCCGCGTACTGACAGTGGCGCGCTCGCCGGACCGGTCACGGCCGACGCGGACAGCGACACCCCCGCCGCGCCACCGGCCGAGGCCACCGGAGACACCGGCGCCACGGGCCGCTCCACCCGCTCCCGGCGCCCCCGCGCCCCGAAGGCCGGACCGCGTGCCACCGGCCCGGCCTCCCCCGGCTCCGGCCCGGCCGACGTCGCGCCGACGACGCCGATCGAGCAGGCCGACGCCAGGTCGACGATGCCGAGCAGCCCGGCCGACGCCCCGCTGACGACGCCGAGCAGCCCGGCTCCCCGCACCGATGCCCCCACGGGGGATGTCGCACCGACCGGGCGTCCCGGACGCAATTTCTTCTTCGACGACCCGGCGCCGACCCCGTCGTCCCGGCCCCGGTTCCCGATGTTCGAGGACGTCACCGGAGCGCCCGGCGAGGTACGCCCGGCCTGGCCGATCACCCCGGCGGCCCGCCCGCACCGCGCCACCACCGAACCGGACGCACCGGCCCGAGACGACGCGGAGGCGTCCGCCCCGGCCGAGCCGGCGCCGCGCCCCCGCCACCGTGGCCTGCCCGAGCCGGGCGCGAGCACCGGATGGGACGCGCTCGCCACGAACGCCCGCCCGGCGGGGCCGCTCGTCCGGCCGGAGGCGGGGAGACCTGTCGCCCGGCCCGAGGCGGCGACCGTCGCACCGGGCGAGGCGGGTGCCGCGCTGCCCGAGGCCGCCGCCGCGGAGACGGAGGCGGACTCCCGGCGCGGGCGGCACGCCGAACCGGACGACGCCGACGCGTCCGGCGGGAAGCCGAAGACCCGGCGCGGCCTGTTCCGGCGCAACCGGGCCAAGGGCGACCCGGAGCCGGCCGACCGTACGGCCGAGCCGGGTGCCGAGGCCGACGACGAGTACGTGGACTGGGTCGCCGGTCTCGCCTCGGACGACAACGCCGACGACGCCCGCTCGCTGCGTACCGGGCGGCACCACCGCGAGTGAACGGCGGCCCGGGGCGGGCCGGAAGCGACCCGCCCCGGGGCCTCGCTCACGCCAGCGGCAGGTAGACCCGTGACCCGGAGGCGACGAACTCCTCCGACTTGCCGCGCATGCCCCGCGCCGCGTAGTCCTTCAACTCCTGCGTGATCTTCATGGAGCAGAACTTCGGCCCGCACATCGAGCAGAAGTGCGCGGTCTTGGCGGGCTCGGCGGGCAGCGTCGCGTCGTGGTACGCCCGCGCGGTCTCCGGGTCCAGCGCCAGGTTGAACTGGTCCTCCCAGCGGAACTCGAACCGGGCCTTGGACAGCGCGTCGTCCCACGCCTGCGCGCCGGGGTGCCCCTTGGCCAGGTCGGCCGCGTGCGCGGCGATCTTGTACGCGATCACGCCCGCCTTCACGTCGTCGCGGTCGGGCAGCCCGAGGTGCTCCTTCGGGGTGACGTAGCAGAGCATCGCGGTGCCGAACATGCCGATCATCGCCGCGCCGATCGCGGAGGTGATGTGGTCGTACGCGGGCGCGACGTCGGTGGTCAGCGGGCCGAGCGTGTAGAACGGCGCCTCGTGGCACCACTCCTGCTGGAGGTCCACGTTCTCCTTGATCTTGTGCATCGGCACATGCCCGGGGCCTTCGATCATCACCTGGACGTCGTACTCCCAGGCGACCTTCGTCAGCTCACCGAGCGTGCGCAGCTCGGCGAACTGCGCCTCGTCGTTGGCGTCCGCGATGGAACCGGGGCGCAGGCCGTCACCGAGGGAGAACGTGACGTCGTACTTCGCGAGCAGCGAACACAGCTCCCGGAAGTTCGTGTAGAGGAAGTTCTCCTCGTGGTGCGCCAGGCACCAGGCCGCCATGATCGAGCCACCCCGCGACACGATGCCGGTGACCCGGTCCACCGCCAGCGGCACGTACGGCAGCAGTACCCCGGCGTGCACGGTCATGTAGTCGACGCCCTGCTCCGCCTGCTCGATGACGGTCTCGCGGAACACCTCCCAGCTCAGCTTCACCGGGTCGCCGCCGACCTTCTCCAGCGCCTGGTAGATCGGCACCGTGCCGATCGGCACCGGCGCGTTCCGCACGATCGCCTCGCGGGTCTCGTGGATGCGCTTGCCGGTGGACAGGTCCATCAGGGTGTCCGCGCCCCACCGGGTGGCCCAGGTCAGCTTCTCCACCTCCTCGGCCACCGACGAGGTGACAGCCGAGGTGCCGATGTTGGCGTTGACCTTCACCAGGAACGCCTTGCCGATGATGGCCGGCTCGCACTCGGGGTGGTTGACGTTGAGCGGCAGCACGGCTCGCCCGGCCGCGATCTCGTCCCGTACGAACTCCGGCGCCACCGACTCCCGGACCGCCACGAACTCCATCTCCGGCGTGACGATTCCGGCCCGTGCGTACGCGAGCTGCGTCGGCCGCTTCCCCTCCACACCCGCCAGCGGCGTGCCGGCGCCGCGTACCGGGGCCACGTCGCCGCGCTCGGCGATCCACTGACCACGCAGCGCGGGCAGCCCCACCTCCGGGTCGGAGCCGGGACCGGAGGTGTCGTAGAGCCGTACCGGCGGGTTGTCCCCGGTCAGCGTCACCTCGGCGAACGGCACCCGGACGTCCGGGCGTGACCCTTCCACGTACACCTTGCGACGTGCCTGCATGACAGCCTCCCTGTCGCTCATGCGGACCAGCCGAAGTGGTCCAGCGGGCCGCGTCCCGCGCCCAGCTCCCAGGTCCGCGCGCCGGTCAGCGCGCGGGTGACGTACTCCTTGGCGGCCGCCACCGCGACCGGCACCGCGTCGCCTGCGGCGAGCCGGACCGCGACGGCGGCCGAGAACGAACAGCCGGTGCCGTGGTTGTGCCGGGTGTCCACCCGGGGCGCGCGCAGCAGGCGGGTCGTCCCGCCGCCGGCGAGCACGTCCACCGACTCGCCGTCGGCGTCCACGTCGCCGCCGGTCACCACCACGAACGCCGGGCCGCGCGCCGCCAGCGCCTCCGCCGCCGCGACCATCTCCTCGACGGTGCCCACCGGGCCTCCGGTGAGGGCCGCGGCCTCCGCGCAGTTCGGTGTCGCCACCTCCGCGTACGGCAGCAGCCGCTCGACCGCCTCCACCACGCCGAGCCGGTGCCCGCTCGTGGCGACCAGTACCGGGTCGACGACCAGGTGCGGCAGCCGCCCGGCCCGGGCCGCCTCGGCCACCGCGTCGGCGACCGCGGGGGTGCCGAGCATGCCGGTCTTCACGGCGCGCACGTCGAAGTCGCCGAGGACGCTGTCCATCTGGTCGCGCACTGTCTGCGGCGGCAGGGGCAGGACGGCGTCCACGCCCCGGGTGCTCTGCGCGGTGACGGCGGTGAGCAGTGTGGTGCCGTACGCACCGAGCGCGGCGAACGTCTTGAGGTCGGCCTGGATGCCCGCTCCTGCTCCGGAGTCGGAGCCGGCGATGCTGAGAACTGTTTTCGGCGTCACTGGTTCTCTTCTCCAGTGGTTGCTGTGACGACTGCGGCCGACAGTGGTTGCGGTCGGGGCTGCGGCCGACCGTGCCCACTCCGGGCGGTCAGGCTTGATCCCTCCGTGGGCACGGTCGGCCGCAGCCCTGTCGCGTGCGGGCCTTGGTCGGATCGCGCGGGGTGGGTGCGCGCCACACGGGTGGCCGCCTCCTCGAAAGCTCTGCCCAGCGTGGTGGCGGTTTCTCGCGGCTCCTGGGCGCGCATGATGGCTCCCAGGACTGCTACTCCTGTTGCGCCTGCCTCTACGCATGCGGTGACCTGGGCTGTGGTTTCGATGCCGCCCAGTGCCAGCACGGGCACCTTGCTTGCCGCGATCAGCTCGCGCAACCCGGTCGGCCGTAACGCCGGGCCGTAGCCGGGTTTGGTCCTTGTCTCGTAGACCGGGGACAGCGTGGCGTAGTGCTCGGTGGTGAGCCGGGCCAGCTCGGCGGTGTCGTGACAGGACCGGCCGACCAGTCCGACTGCGGGCGGCGGGTACGGGCCGGCGGCGGGCAGGTGCACCGCGTCCCCGTCGAGCGGATCGGGTCCGGCCACGACGAGCGTGCCGCCTGCCTCGGCGAGGATCGCGCGCAGCTCGACGGCGAGCGCGAGGCGTTCGGCGCGGGGCAGGTCCTTCTCCCGCAGCACCACCCAGCGCACTCCCCCGCCGACGGCCCCCGCGACCACGTCGACGAGAGCCCTCTTGGCGACCCGCCGATCGGTGAGCAGCACGACCCCGGTCGGGCCGGTGTAGATCCTGGTACGCGGCCGCCCCTCCACGGGCGCCTCCGTACCAGGATCCGCAACTCGTAGAGCGGTCACAGGTCGGGCCGTCCCTCGTGGGGGGTGGACGGCAAGGCGTGGAAGCGGCGGGTGATGCGGCCCGCGCCGTACGCCAGGTGCCCGGCCTCGACCGCGTACCGCATGGCCGTGGCCATCGCCACCGGGTCGGCGGCCCGGGTCACGGCACTTGCCAGCAGCACCGCGTCGCAGCCCAGCTCCATCGCCAGGGCCGCGTCGGAGGCGGTGCCGATGCCCGCGTCCAGCACCACCGGCACGTCCACAGCAGCCCGGATCAGCCGGATGTGGTGCGGGTTGCCGATGCCCAGCCCGGAGCCGATCGGCGACCCGGCCGGCATCACCGCCGCGCAGCCCACGTCGGCCAGCCGCCGGGCCAGCACGGGATCGTCCGAGGTGTACGGCAGCACTGTGAACCCGTCGGCCACCAGTTCCTCGGCGGCGCGCAGCAGCTCCACCCCGTCGGGCAGGAGCGTGCGCTCGTCGCCGATCACCTCCAGCTTCACCCAGTCCGTGTCGAACGCCTCCCGGGCCAGGTGCGCCGTCTTCACCGCCTCCACGGCGGTGCGGCAGCCGGCCGTGTTCGGCAGCAGCCGTACGCCGCACCGCTCCACCAGGTCGAGCAGGCCGCCCGAGCCGCCGGGCGTGGTGTCCACCCGGCGCAGCGCCAACGTCACCAGCTCGGTGCCGGAGGCGCGGATCGCCTGCTCCAGCACGTGCAGGTTGGCCGCGCCGCCGGTGCCGAGGATGAGCCGCGAGCCGAACGCGACCCCGCCGATCTCCAGTGTGGACATCCGTTCACCCGCCCTGGGTGGCGCTGAGTACCTCGACCCGGTCGCCGTCGCGCAGCACGCTCGCCGACCAGCCGCCGCGTGGCACCACCTCGCCGTTGACCGCTACGGCGAGCCCGCGCTCCCGGTCGGTGACGGTGCGGACCACCTCGGCGACGGTGACGCCCTCGGGCAGCGTCCGGCCGGTGCCGTTGACGATCAGTTCCACGTGCGCTCCTTCCCGAAGCGGTCCGGGGTGAAGGGGGCGAGCGCGGGATCCGGCTCGCCGGTGACGATCAGCTCGGTGACCAGGTCGGCGGTGACCGGGGTGAGCACGATGCCGTGCCTGTGGTGCCCGGTCGCCGCGAGCACGCCCGACTGCCCGGGGAGCGGCCCGATGATCGGCGCGTTGTCGGGCGTACCGGGGCGCAGCCCGGCGACGGCCTCCACCAGCTCGTACTCGACGAGTTCCGGCACCAGCTCGGCGGCGGCGCGCAGCAGTGTCAGCACGCCACCGGCGGTGACCTCGGTGTCCGCGCGCTCCTCCACAGTCGCCCCGACCACGACCTCACCGCTGTCCCGGGGCACCAGGTAGACCGGCTCGCTGTCCGCGTACCCCCGGATCACGTGCCGGAAGCCCGGCGGACCGCCACCCGGCGCGCGCAGCCGCAGCACCTGGCCCTTGACCGGCCGGACCGGCAGGCCGGTCAGGCTCGCCGCGCCGCAGCCGGCCGCGACCACAGTGACCCGGGCGTCCACCTCGGACAGCGCGCCGACGCGGGCCGGGCGCAGCTCCACGCCGACGCGTTCCGCAGCAGTGCGCAACGCGGCGACCAGCCGTCGCGGATCCACTTGGTGGTCGCCGGGGGCCACCGCGCCGCCGCGCACGCGCGGTGCCAGCGCCGGCTCGCGGTCGCGCAGCTCCGAGGGCCGCAGCGGCGTGATCGGCAGTCCCAGACCCCGTTGGTACGACCACAGCCGCCCCGCCTCGGCCAGGTCGTCGGCGGTGAGCCCGACGACGAGCGTGCCCTCGGTGCGGTACCCGAGGTCGACGCCGCTCGCCCCGGCCAGTTCGGCCGCGAAACCGGGCCAGCGGGCGGCGGACCCGACGAGAAGCGCTGTGAGTTCGTGCTCACCGAAGTACGCCTCCGCGACCGGCGACAGCATCCCGGCGGCCACCGACGAGGCGCCCGACCCGGGCCGGTCGTCGTGCACCACCACGCGCAGTCCGCGCTGCGCGCACCGCCACGCGATCGCGAGTCCCACCGGCCCGGCGCCCACCACCGCCACGTCGGTAAGGAAGGGCCCCCTGTTAACGCCTCCGGTAGAGGAAGGGCCCCCTCTTAACACGTCAGCGCCCGCAGCAGCTCGGCGGTGGCGTGCGCCGGATCGGCAGCCAGGCTGAGCGCGCCGACCACCGCCACCCCGTACGCCCCGGCGGCCCGCAGCGCCGGCACGCTCGCGGCCGTCACCCCACCGATCGCGATCACCGGGACGCTGACCGCCTCGGCGACCGCGCGTATCCCCTCGGGGCCGATCGGGTCCGGCAGGCCGGACTTGGTGGTGGTGACGTGGCACGGGCCCACGCCCAGGTAGCTCGCGCCCGCATCCACGGCCGTACGGGCGCTCACCGGCTCCCGGGCGGTCGCGCCGAGCACCGCGTCCGGGCCGAGCACGCGGCGCGCGGCTGCGACCGGCAGATCGTCCGCGCCGACGTGGCCCCCGGCGGCGTCCACCGCGAGCGCCACGTGCAGCCGGTCGTTGACCAGGCACTGTGCCCCGTACGGCCGGCACGCCTCGGTCACCCGGCACGCCAGCTCGTACGCCTCCCGGTCGGTGGCGTCGTCCTCCACGCGCACCTGCACGACGAGTTCGGCGCCCGCCACGGGCAGGGCGGCACGCAGCACGGCGAGCGGGTCACGCCCCGGCCGGGTGTCGGTGATGAGATGCAGTCGTCCCAGGGACAGCACGGCAACGCTCCTCCCTGCGCCGGCATTACCCGGATCAGGTTCGACGGTCGGGGGCTCCCAGCCCCCCTCTCAGCCCGGTCCGCACCGGGCTCCCGTGGGTCACTTGCGGCCTACCGTACGACGCCTCCCGCCCGTACGGAACCCCGGGTGAGGTTTTTCCCAGGAACCGTTCACATGCCGTACCGGGGCAACAGGTGACCGTCTCGTCACGACACGCTGCCGGGATGTCCGTTCCCGCCCGTGTCCCGCGCCGCCTGGCGATCCTGCCGTTCCGGGGCAGCCGTGCCGTCTCCGAAGGACTGCTCACCTGGACGATGCTGCGCGGGCCGACCTGGATCCGCCTGCTGCCGGACGTGTACGTGCACCGGGACGGACACCGCGCCGACGACCACCGGATGTGGTGCGAGGCGGTGGCGTTGCGCCTGCCGCCGGATGCCGCACTGGCGGGACGCAGCGCCGCCTGGTTGTTCGGCACGGACGTGCTCAGCCGCGACGCGCCGGTCACCGTGCTGCTGCCGAGCCCGGCCCGCATGCGTCCTCATCCACGGCTGCTGGTGACCCGGTCGCCCCTGCCCGAGTCGGACCGCACCCGGTTCGCGGGGCTGCCGGTCACGACCCCGCTGCGTACCGCGTTCGACCTGGGGCGCCAGGTCCCCGCGCCGAGGCGCTGGTCGCCGTCGACGCGCTGCTGCGTCGCCGGGTCGTGAAGCTGCCCGTCCTGCGGGCCTACGCCGCCGACCGGCCGGGTTGGCCGGGCGCTCCGCTGCTGCGCGAGGTACTGGCGATGGCCGAGCCGTTGAGCGAGTCCCCGATGGAGACGCGGCTGCGGCTGCTCCTCCTCGACGCCGGTCTCGGCCCGCTGACCGCCCAGCACGAGGTGCGCGCCGGCGGACGCTTCGTGGCCCGGGTGGACCTGGCCTGGCCGGCTCTCCGCCTCGCGGTCGAGTACGACGGCGACCACCACCGGGAACGGGCTCACTTCCGGCGGGACGTGGCGCGCCTGAACGCGCTCCGCGCGGCCGGGTGGGTCGTGCTCCGGTTCACCGTCGACGACGTGCTACGCCGGCCCGACGCCACTGTCGCCCTGGTGCGCCAGGCCCTGGCAGAACGTCGCGCCGCCGCGGCAAACCACTGATCCGCACCCGCAGCCCCCCGCACCCCGGCTCGCAGCCCACAGCCCGCAGCCCCACAGCCGCAGCCCCACAGCCCCACAGCCCCACAGCCCCACAGCCCCACAGCCCCACAGCCCCACAGCCCCGAGTCTCGCCCCGCCGCGCCCCCGGCCGCCACCCGCCACCTGGCCGGGCCGGGCCGGGACGCCCAAGACACCACGGGCGTCAGGAGGCCGCCCACAGACACTTATGGCGTTCCACTCGCGACTGAATCTGGCGACGAGTGGAACGCCGTGGGTGTCTGTGGGCCCTCTTGACACCCATACCGTTCCACTCATCGTGAGCGCTGCCCCTGAGTGGAACGCCACGGGTGCCTCCGCGCGCGGGCGGGCGGGCGGGCGGGCCACGGTGGGCGCACGCCGCGCGGGGCAAGCCCCGACGCTCGCACGCCGACGAGCGAGCGCACCCCCGACGCGCGAGCGGGCGCGTATGTACCGGCAGGGACGGTCAGAGGATGGCGTCCAAGGCGGTCAGGTCCTCGTCGGACGGCTGCCACGTCCCGGCTTCGGCATTGGCCTTCACCTGGTCGGGAGTGGTGGCGCCGGCGATCACCGACGTCACGGCGGGACGGGCCGCCAGGCCGCCGATCGCCACCTGGAGCATGCTGATGCCGCGCTCGGCCGCGTACGCCTCGATCGCCTCGATGACGTCCCAGCGCGCGGCGGCCAGCCGCTCGGCGTACCGGCCGCCACCGGCCAGGCGGCTGCCCGCCGGGGGCGCCTCGCCGCGCTTGTACTTGCCGGTGAGCAGCCCGTTGGCGAGCGGGAAGAACGGCAGCATGCCGAGGCCGAACCGCTCGCAGGCGGGGATCACCTCGTCCTCCACCCCGCGCTCCACCAGCGAGTAGTGGTTCTGCGCGGAGATGAACCGGGTACGCCCCTGCGACGACGCGGTCCAGTCGGCGTCGGCGATCTGCCACCCGGCGAAGTTGGAGTTGCCGAGGTAGCGCACCTTGCCGGCGGTCACCAGGTCGTCCAGCGCGGCGAGCGTCTCGTCGATCGGGGTGCCCGGGTCGGGCTCGTGCATCTGGTACAGGTCGATGTGGTCGGTGCCGAGCCGGCGCAGCGACGCCTCGACCGCGCGGGCGATGTAGCGGCGGGCGCCCCGGGCGCCGTGGTCCGGCCCGTTCGCGCCGTTCATGTCCATGCCGAACTTGGTGGCCACCACCACGTCGTCGCGGCGGCCCTTGAGCGCCTGGCCGAGCAGTTCCTCGGAGGCGCCCTGCGGCTCGCCGTAGATGTCGGCGGTGTCGAAGAAGTTGATCCCGGCGTCGAGCGCGGCGTCCACCACCGCCCGGGTGCCGTCGAGGTCGAGTTTGCGGCCGAAGTTGTTGCAGCCGATACCGACCACTGACACCACGAGCCCGGAGTCGCCCAGCCGGCGATAGGTCATCTCACTCACGAGATCCACCCTATGCCCGCTGCCCGGATGTCATCCGGGCAGCGGCAGCACCTGGTCGGCCAGCGTCCGGGCGGCACCGATCGTCGCCGCCAGTTCCTCAGGGGTACGCCCCACCGCGCCCAGCAGCGCCTGCGCCCGCTCGGCGAAGTCCGGCGGCGCACCGGGCAGGCGTCCGGCGGAGACGATCATGCCCTTCTCGTTGACCAGCCACCGCCCGGCCCGGCCGTGCAGCGCGTGGACCAGCACGCCGACCACCCGGAACAGGCAGCCCGCCACGTAGCCGGCGTCACCCCCTGCGGCGCCCTTCGCGGCGCCGTCGAGCAGCAGCCCGGTCTCCCAGCCACCGGCGACCAGCGCGGCGCCGAGCGCGGGCGGGTAGTCGACGGTCTCGGCCCGCAGCGCGGTCAGCTCACCGGTCGGGTCGCCGAGCACCCGCCCGAGCGCCACCTCCCCGGCGTACGCGTGCGAGTAGAAACCGAGCGGATGCCCGGCCTGCGCCTCGACCGTGTAGCGGCCGGCCCGGCAGTCCGCCCAGACCCGGTGCACCCGGTCCAGGTCGCGGTAGATCCAGTCCACCGCCACCCCGCCGACGCGCAGCCAGCCGCCCCCGTCGACCCACGGCCCCCAGCCGCCCGGGGCGGTGAGGTCCACCGGCCCGTCGGCGATCGAGGCGGCCACCGCGCGCAGCCCGGCCAGGTCCGGCGCGCCCCGGTAGTAGAGGCCCACGTCCCAGTCGGAGTCGGGCCGGTGGTCGCCGCGGGCCCGGCTGCCGCCGAGCGCCACCGCGACCACGCCGTCCACCGCGCACAGCCGGTCGGCCAGGTCCCTGTCGATCACCTCACGTCCCAGACCGGCTCCGGCGTCTCCACCACGTCGCCGTCGCCCCGGAACAGCACGAACCGGTCGAAGGTACGGGTGAACCACCTGTCGTGTGTCACCGCGACCACAGTCCCCTCGAACGCGGTCAGCCCGGCCTCCAGCGCCTCGGCCGAGGCCAGGTCGAGGTTGTCGGTGGGCTCGTCGAGCAGCAGCAGCGTCGCCCCGGACAGCTCCAGCAACAGCACCAGGAACCGCGCCTGCTGCCCGCCGGAGAGCGTGCCGAACCGCTGGTCGCCCTGGCCGGCCAGCTCGTACCGGGACAGCGCCGCCATCGCGGCGTGCCGGTCCATGCCGGCCCGGTGGTCGTCGCCGCGCCACAACACCTCGACGAGCGTCTTGCCCATCAGCTCCGGCCGGTCGTGGGTCTGCGAGAAGTGCCCGGGCCGGACCCGTGCGCCGAGCCGGACCACGCCGCCGTGGGCGACAGGTGCGAGCGCGGCGGCGCCGTCCACAGGCGTGTTGCCCGGCTCCGGGTCGGTGCCGCCCCGGGCCAGCAGCCGCAGGAAGTGTGACTTGCCGGTACCGTTCGCGCCGAGCACCGCGACCCGGTCGCCGTACCAGAGTTCCAGGTCGAACGGGTACGTCAGGCCGTCCAGCTCCAACTGCTCGGCGATCACCGCGCGCTTGCCGGTCCGCCCGCCGGTCAGGCGCATCCGGATGTCCTGGTCCTTCGGGGGTACGGGCGGCGGCCCGGCCTCCTCGAACTTGCGCAACCGGGTCTGCGCGGCCTGGTAGCGGGAGGCCATACCGTCGTTGTACGCGGCCTTCTGCTTGTACATCAGCATCAGCTCGCGCAGCTTCTGGTGCTCCTCGTCCCAGCGCTTGCGCAGCTCGTCGAGGCGGGCGTGCCGGGCCACCCGTGCCTCGTGCCAGCTCGCAAAGCCGCCCGGGTGCACCCAGGCGCTGCCGCCCTCCACCGCGACGACCCGGTCGGCGGTCTGCGCCAGCAGTTCCCGGTCGTGCGAGACGTAGAGCACGGACTTGCCCGACTCGCGCAGGCGCGCCTCCAGCCAGCGTTTGCCGGGTACGTCGAGGAAGTTGTCCGGCTCGTCGAGCAGCAGCACCTCGTCGGGGCCGCGTAGCAGCAGCTCCAGCGCGAAGCGCTTCTGCTGGCCGCCGGACAGCGTGCGGACCGGCCGTTCCCGGGCGCTGTCCCAGGGCAGGTCGAGCACGATGGTGGCGACGGTGTCGAAGAGGACCTCGGCGTCGTACCCGCCGGTCTCGCCCCACGCGGCGAGCGCCTCGGCGTACGCGAGCTGGGTCTTGGCGGCGGCGGAGCTGTACTTGCCGCGGACCTCGGCCGCCCGCATGGCCGCCTCGGTCTCGGCGAGCCGCCGCCCGGCGTCGCGCAGCGCCGGCGGCGCCAGCGACAGGGCGAGGTCGGCGAGCGTGGAGTCGTCGCCGATCATGCCGATGAACTGCCGCATCACGCCCAGCCCACCGGAGCGGGCGACAGCGCCGGTCTTCACCGGCAGGTCACCGGCGACCATCCGCAGCAGCGTGGTCTTGCCGGCGCCGTTCGGGCCGACCAGCGCCACCTTGGCACCCTCACCGACCCGGAACGACACGTCGCTGAACAGCTCACGCCCGTCCGGGAGGATGTGCCCTACTCCTGCCACGTCCACGTATCCCACGCGGGCATCCTGCCCGAGCCGGGTCGGTGGACGACACCGGATTACCGGGTGACCCGCAGCACCCGGTAGCCCTTCTGGCTGGCGTGCCGCTCGACCGACCAGCCCTGCTCGACCAGCCAGCGGTGCAGCGAGTCGCCGCCGAGGTGCCGGGCGACGACCAGCCAGGCCACGCCGTCCGGGGCGAGGCGGGGCAGCCAGCGCAGCAGCAGGCCGTGCAGTTCCGGCTTGCCGATGTGGATCGGCGGGTTGGACCAGATCTGGGCGAAGGTGACGTCGTCCGGCAGTTCGTCGGGCGCGACGGCGCGTACCCGGTCGGCGGCACCGACCCTTGCCGCGTTGGCGGTGGTGAGGGCGCGGGCGCGCTCGTTGACGTCCACGGCCCAGACGGTGGCCTTCGGCGCGACAGTGGCCAGGACGCAGGTGATCGGGCCGAAGCCGCAGCCGATGTCGAGCAGCACACCGGTGACGTCGGCGGATGGCAGGTCGGCCTTGCGCAGCAGTACGGCGGTGCCCGGGTCGAGCCGGTCGGCGGAGAAGACGCCGCCGGCCGAGGCGAGCGTGTAGTCGCGCCCGGCGACTGTGAACTCGACCTCGCGGGGGCGGGCCGGGGTCGAGGGCTCAGCTGTGAAGTAGTGGTCGCCGGTCACGCCCGCATTCTCGCACCGGGCCGCAGGGGTTCCGGCGACGGTGTCACGGGCGGGGTCGCACGCCACTCCGCCAGAATTTCCCGATATTACCCCTGAAAGGGACAATCAGTCCTACTCTATGCCACATGGTGTACCGGTACGAGTCCGATGAGGACGCCTTCCTGGAGTACCCGAAGCCCGGGTCGGCCCCGAACGGGCCCGCAGCCACGCCTCCGCCCGCGGGTCCGTCACGTTCCCGCTTCCCCACGCCGTCGCTGCCCCCGCCGCCGCGCCCGCAAGCGGCGCCGCCGCCGACCGGCGCGGCCGAGCAGGCCGATCCCGGCGGGCAGGCGGTGGCGGACGACGCTCGCGCACCCGCTCCGGCGCCCCCGGCCCCGGCGCCGACACCGGGACGGCCCGCCCCACCACGGGAGCCCTCCCCGGTGCCGCACCCCGCGCCGCCCATGCCGGCACCCGTACCGGCGGCGGCGAACCGGCCGACGGTGCCGATCCCGGCCAGCCCCACCGCCCGCGCCGCCGACGTCTCCGAACTGCCCCGGACCCGGCGCGCCGAACGCCGCGGCGGCGGCCGGTTCTGGCAGACGCTCGTCGGCGGCGCCGCCGTACTGCTCCTGCTCTCGCTCACCGGGCTCGCCGTCGCGGCCCTGCTCGACGAACGCACCACCACGCCGCCGGCGGGCCAGCCGACCCCGCAGCCGACCGAGTCGAGCACGCCGTCCGGCGGCACCGACCTGGACTCCCGGGACACCGACCAGGCGTCGCTCACCGCCAAGGAGGTCTTCCCGACCAAGGACCTGGTGGTCACCGACGGGAAACCGGCCTACCGGGTGCTGAAGACCCAGGCCAGCACGAAGTGCCAGGTCGCGGCCACCGGCGAGATCGCCGACCTGCTGGTCCGGCTCGGCTGCAACCAGGTGGTGCGGGGCACGCTCCGCTCCCCCGACGGCGACCACCTGATCACCGCCGGTCTGTTCAACCTCACCGACGTGGCCACCGCCCAGCGGGTACGCGACCGCATCCGGCCGCTGCTCGACGCGCGCCAGGGACGGTTCCGTGGCATGGCGGCGGGCGACGACACCGACGCGGTGGAGAAGGCCGCGGCCCGGGTCGCCTGGCAGGTACGCGGACACTACGTCGCCTTCTGCCTGGTCACCCGCGCCGACGGGGAACGCATCCCGAGCGACGACGCGACCGCCCGCGAGATCATGTACGACCTGGTCGAACTGCACCTCAACCGGGGTGTGCTGGACCGTCGCGCGGCGGCCGGCACGGCCGGGCAGCCCGACGCCGACTCGGCCGAGGACAGCGCCGGTCAGCGGGGCACGGACTGAGCCTGGCTCAGCCCTCGGCCACCGGCACCCGCAACCGGCGGGTCTCCTCGGCGCGGCGGGCGTACTCGGCCGGGTCGCCCGGGTAGCCCACAGCGACCAGGGCGAGGCCGTGCGCGGGCGCCACAGTCACCTCGCTGGAGCGCTCGCGGCGGGTCAGCAGGCCGGCCGGCCACTGGACCGGCCGCCGCCCGTCGCCCGCCACCAGCATCGCCCCGACCAGGCTGCGCACCATGTTCTGGCAGAACGCGTCGGCCTGCACTGTGGCGACCAGGATCCCGTCCGGGTCGCGCCGCCAGTCCAGCCGGGTCACCTCGCGCAGCGTGGTGGCGTTCTCCTTGCGCCGGCAGTACGCGGCGAAGTCGTGCTCGCCCACCAGCCCGGCAGCGGCGGCGTTCAGGGCCGCCAGGTCCAGCGGCTTCGGCCAGGCCAGGGTGTCCCCGCGGCGCAGCGGCTCGGCGCCCCACGGGGCATCGGTGACCCGGTACTCGTAGCGCCGGAACGTGGCCGAGAACCGGGCGTCGAAGTCGGCGGGCACCTCGGTCATCGCGCGTACCCGGACGTCCGGGGGCAGGAGCCGGGCCAGCCGGCGCAACAACCGGCCCTCGTGCTCCCGCCACACGGGAGTCGGCAGGTCGAGGTGGCAGACCTGCCCGGTGGCGTGCACCCCGGCGTCGGTACGCCCGGCGACTGTCAGGCCGGTCGCCGTGCCCGCGCCGAGCACCAGGTCCAGCGTCTGCATGAGCACGCCGGCCACTGTGCGCCGGGCCGGCTGGGGCGCCCAGCCGGAGAAGTCGGTGCCGTCGTACGAGACGTCCAGCCGCAGCCGGGTCCGCTCGTCCACCTCGTACCTCCTGTCGACGGCGACGGGCCCGGCACCCCCGAGGGGATGCCGGGCCCGGTCGAGCCTGATGTCAGGCCTTGTCGTTCTCGGTGGCCTCGTCGCTGTCCTCACGGGCGGCGGCGGTGTCACCCGACGCGGAGACCGGCGCCTCGGCGTCCTGGTCACCGGCGCTGGAGCGCGGGGTCTCCTCGGCCGGGGCCAGGGCCTCGACCTTGTCCTGCTGGGCGGCCTTGCGGGCGGCGGTCTTCTTGTTCGCCTTCGGCTCGGCGACCTGAAGCTCCTCCACCAGCTCGATGATCGCCATCGGAGCGGCGTCACCCTTGCGCGGACCGGTCTTCACGATCCGGGTGTAGCCACCGTTGCGGTTGGCGTACCGGGGCGCGATCTGGTCGAACAGGGCGTAGACCACGTCCTTGTCCTTGACGACGCCCAGCACGCGGCGGCGCGAGGCGAGGTCGCCGCGCTTGGCCTTGGTGATGAGCTGCTCGGCCAGCGGACGCAGCCGCCGGGCCTTCGTCTCGGTGGTCTGGATCTTGCCGTGCTGGAACAGCGCGGTGGCCAGGTTGGCCAGCATCAGCCGCTCGTGCGCGGGGCTGCCGCCGAGGCGGGGGCCCTTGGTGGGCGTGGGCATGCTTGGTGCTCCTCAGGTGTGGCGGCAGCGCGGACTAGAGCTGCTCGGTCTCGCGGTAGTCGTCGGTGTCGTAGTCCGCCTCGCCGAAGGCGTCCACGACGTGCGCCGGGTCGAAGTTCGGAGCCGAGTCCTTCAGCCCCAGGCCCATCCCGGCGAGCTTCATCTTGACCTCGTCGATCGACTTCTGACCGAAGTTGCGGATGTCGAGGAGGTCGGCCTCGGTACGCCCGATGAGCTCACCAACGGAGTTGATGCCCTCGCGCTTGAGGCAGTTGTAGGAGCGGACGGTGAGGTCCAGCTCCTCGATCGGCAGGGCCAGGTCCGCCGCCAGCTGGGCGTCCTGCGGGGACGGCCCGATGTCGATGCCCTCGGCGGTCTCGTCCAGCTCCCGGGCCAGCCCGAACAGCTCCACCAGCGTCGAACCGGCCGAGGCCAGCGCGGTACGCGGGCCCATCGACGGCTTGGTCTCGACGTCGATGATGAGCCGGTCGAAGTCGGTCCGCTGCTCGACACGGGTCGCCTCGACCCGGTACGTCACCTTGAGCACCGGCGAGTAGATCGAGTCGACCGGGATCCGGCCGATCTCGGCGCCCGCCTGCTTGTTCTGCGCCGCGGTGACGTAGCCGCGACCCCGCTCGACGGTCAGCTCCATGTCGAGCCGGCCCTTGCCGTTGAGGGTGGCGAGCTTCAGGTCCGGGTTGTGCACCGAGACACCGGCCGGGGGCTGGATGTCACCGGCGGTCACGTCGCCCGGGCCCTGCTTGCGCAGGTACATGCTGACCGGCTCGTCGTGCTCGGAGCTGACGCACAGCTCCTTGATGTTCATGACGAGCTCGACCACGTCCTCCTTGACGCCGGGGATCGTGGTGAACTCGTGCAGCACACCGTCGATCTTGATCGAGGTGACCGCCGCACCCGGGATCGAGGACAGCAGCGTACGCCGCAGCGAGTTGCCCAGCGTGTAGCCGAAGCCGGGCTCCAGCGGCTCGATGGTGAACCGGGAGCGGGTCTCGTTGATCGACTCTTCGGAGAGAGACGGTCGCTGGCTGATGAGCATCTTTTCTCTTCTCTTCCGGGGCGCCCGCTATTTGACGCCCACGACACAACTGTTCCGGTGGCCCGCCCCGGAGGACGGGCCACCGCAACGAGCCCTTACTTGGAGTAGAGCTCGACGATCAGCTGCTCCTGGACCTGGGTGTCGATCACCTGGCGGGCCGGGAGCGAGTGCACGAGGATCTTCATCTGGCTCGGGATCGCCTCCAGCCACGCCGGAACGGTCCGCGAGCCGGCCTCACCCTGCGCCACGAGGAACGGGGTAAGCTCCTTGCTCTTGGCACGCACCTCGATGATGTCGTGCTCCTTGACGCGGTACGACGGGATGTCGACCTTCTTGCCGTTCACCGTGAAGTGGCCGTGCTTGACCAGCTGACGGGCCATGTCCCGGGACTTGGCGTAGCCGGCCCGGTAGACCACGTTGTCCAGCCGCGACTCAAGGATCTGCAGCAGGACCTCGCCGGTCTTGGCCTCCTTGCTCACGGCCTCTTCGTAGTAGCCGCGGAACTGCTTCTCCAGCACGCCGTAGACACGACGGGCCTTCTGCTTCTCACGGAGCTGGAGCAGGTACTCCGTCTCCTTCGTGCGGCCGCGGCCGTGCTGCCCGGGCGGGAACGGCCGGGACTCGAACGGGCACTTCGGACCATCGCACTTGCTGCCCTTGAGGAACAGCTTCATCTTCTCCCGCCGGCAACGGCGGCAGTCAGCACCGGTGTAACGAGCCATCTCTCTCTAACCTCTCAGACCCGGCGACGCTTCGGCGGACGGCACCCGTTGTGCGGCTGCGGCGTGACGTCGGAGATCTGCCCGACCTCGAGGCCGACTGCCTGCAGCGAACGGATGGCGGTCTCCCGGCCGGAGCCGGGGCCCTTGACGAACACGTCGACCTTGCGCATGCCGTGCTCCATCGCGCGACGCGCGGCGGCCTCGGCGGCGAGCTGCGCGGCGAACGGAGTCGACTTGCGGGAGCCCTTGAAGCCCACCTGGCCGGAGGAGGCCCAGGAGATGACCGCACCGGTCGGGTCCGTGATGGACACGATGGTGTTGTTGAAGGTGCTCTTGATGTGCGCCTGCCCGTGGGCGACGTTCTTGCGTTCCTTGCGCCGGACCTTCTTGACGGCGGCTCCGGCACGAGCCTTCGGTGGCATAAGTCTGTGCGCTCCTAGTTACTTCTTGCCGGGCTTCTTCTTGCCGGCCACGGTCCGCTTCGGGCCCTTCCGGGTCCGCGCGTTGGTCCTGGTGCGCTGGCCACGCACGGGCAGACCGCGGCGGTGCCGGATACCGGCGTAGCAGCCGATCTCGACCTTGCGGCGGATGTCAGCGGCGACCTCGCGGCGCAGGTCGCCTTCAACCTTGTAGTTGCCCTCGATGTGGTTCCGGAGCTCGACGAGCTCCTCGTCCGTGAGGTCCCGAACGCGCTTGTCCGGCGAGATGCCGGTCGCGGCGAGCGTCTCCAGGGCGCGGGTGCGACCGACCCCGAAGATGTAGGTGAGCGCGATCTCCATCCGCTTCTCGCGGGGGAGATCCACGCCGACTAGACGTGCCATGTGCGGGCGTACTCCTCGTGATGTTGTGGCGGAGGTGTGGACCCGTCCCACCCCGCTACCGGCCGTCCCTGTCCTTCCGGCGTCAAGAACGCCGGCGACCGGGATCGGTCGCTGCCCGAGCGGGCCCCGGCCTCCGACCGGGGGTCAACCACGAGGGGGTACGCGCTGCGCACCCGACCGCGGCTGAGACGAGCTGGTGATGTGTGGGGCGTCAGCCCTGGCGCTGCTTGTGGCGCGGGTCGGTGCAGATGACCATGACCCGGCCGTGCCGGCGGATCACCCGGCACTTGTTGCAGATCCTCTTGACGCTCGGCTTGACCTTCACGGTTGCCTTACTTCCCATCTGGCCCGGACCCACGACACAGCGCGACCCGGACGTCGAAGACGGACACGGAAACGTCCCGGCCGCCGTCAGGCTTACTTGTAGCGGTAGACGATGCGCCCGCGGGTCAGGTCGTACGGCGAGAGTTCGACGACGACCCGGTCCTCCGGCAGGATGCGGATGTAGTGCTGCCGCATCTTGCCGCTGATGTGAGCCAGCACCTTGTGACCGTTCGCGAGCTCCACCCGGAACATGGCGTTCGGCAGGGGCTCGATGACCCGACCCTCGATCTCGATGGCTCCGTCTTTTTTCGGCATGTCCTCCGCTGTCCTGACGTCGGTTACTCCGGACGGCCCACAACGTCTTACACGGGTGAACTGACCAAGATCAGGAAACCCGCGCCAGCCGCGGCTCCGACTCCCACCGAAGCGCAGGGTGGGCATGGCGGAGTGGACGCTGTGCGCCGATCAGAAAGTGTACGCCGACCCGTACGTGCTCGCCAAACCGACCGGCGCGACAGTCACCCGGACGGCTCGGATATGACGCAGGTCACGTCTCCGGAAGCTCGCGCTTCGCCCGCCGGCGGGCTTCCCGCTCGACCTGCTTGCGCCGCCGGCGTTCGGCGTCCTTCTCCGGCGCTCCGGTGGCCAGCCCCTGCGCGGTCTGGTAGAGCAACACGGCGCCCCACGGGCCGAGCACCCAGAGCGGCCAGTAGTCGTCGAACTCGAACTCGCCCTCAGCCAGCTGGGAGACGAACCAGATCGCGGTGAGGATCAGGGCCACCTTGAGCCACGGCCCCCAGACCCCCAGCAGCCAGGCGCTGCGCGCCCCGCTCACGGCCTCCGTGCCCGGGACCGCGACCCCGCCCTCCCCGGCCGCACGAGGCGCCGGCAGGGGGCGCCCGGCCGGGCCGGCGCCGGGCAGGTCGGTCAGCAGCTCGTCCAGCTCGCCGTAGGTCTTCGACCCGTACGCCCGGCGCAGCCGGTCGTCGTACTCGTGCAGGTCGAGCCGGCCCTCGTTCAACGCCGCCCGGAGTCGCTCCGCGGTGGCCTCACGGTCCGCGTCGGCCGCCCGCATGCGGTTGCGCTCCTCCATGGGAGCAAGCATGTCACCCGATCGCCAGCCCGGCACGACGTGGCCGGTCATCCGGCGCGGCCGGGGCCCCGATCAGGCCGGGGAGTCCACCGACGTCTGCCGCTTGGTCACCAGGTCGCCCAGGCGGGCCCGTCCGCCGTCCTCGGCGGTCAGCACCCACACGCCGTCGTCCAGCAGCGCCATCGAGTGCTCGACGTGCACCGCCATCGACCCGTCCCGGGTCACCACGGTCCAGCCGTCGGACAGCTCGACGGTACGCGGCGAGCCCATCGTGATCATCGGCTCGATCGCGAGCGCCAGGCCCGGCACCAGGCGCGGCCCCTTACCGGGACGCCCGTGGTTGAGCACGTGCGGGTCCTGGTGCATCTCGGTGCCGATGCCGTGGCCGCCGTAGCCGTCGACGATGCCGTACCGGCCGCCCTTGCGGACCGCCGTCTCGACCGCGTGGGAGATGTCGGTGAGCCGGCCCTTGCCGGAGGCCGCACCGCGCGCCGCGGCGGCGATCCCGGCCCACATGGCGTCCTCGGCCACCGCCGTCATCCTCAGCAGCGCCGGGTCGACCTCGCCGACCGGCACCGTGACCGCCGCGTCGCCGTGCCAGCCGTCCAGCACCGCGCCACAGTCGATCGAGATCAGGTCGCCCTCGCGCAGCACCTGCTCGGCCGACGGGATGGCGTGCACCACCTGCCGGTTGACCGAGGAGCAGATCGACGCCGGGAAGCCGTGGTAGCCCTTGAACGACGGCACGGCGCCCGCCTCGCGGATGGTCGACTCGGCGATCGCGTCCAGGTCGGCCGTCGACACGCCCGGCGCCACCGCCTCCCGCATCCGGCGCAGGGCACGGGCGACGACCAGACCGGCGGCCCGCATCAGCTCGATCTGCTCGGGGGTCTTCAGCTGGATGTCCAGCTGGGGACGGCGCATGGTGGTGGTTACCTTTCGTCACGCGTACGCGGAGCAGCGGGGCACGTCGCACGTACCCCGCTGTTCGCACTCTATCCGCCGGGTGGCGGGTGGGACCTCAGCCGCCGTACGAGCGCAGCGCGTCGATGGCGCGGACGGTGACGTCCTCCACCGGGCCGGTCGCGTCGATGCCGACCAGCTTGCCCTGGGCGCCGTAGTAGTCCACGAGCGGCGCGGTCTTCTCGGCGTACTCCCGCAGCCGGGCGGCGATGGTCTCCGGCTTGTCGTCGTCGCGCTGGAACAGCTCGGCGCCGCAGCGGTCGCAGACGCCCTCCCGGCTCGGCGAGTCGAATTCGACGTGCCAGATCTTGCCGCAGCCGCGGCAGGTGCGCCGGCCGGACAGCCGCCGGATCACCTCGTCGTCGTCGACGACCAGCTCCAGCACCAGGTCCAGCGCGGTGCCGAGGTCGGCGAGGAGCTTGTCCAGCGCGGCGGCCTGCGGAGTGGTCCGCGGGAAGCCGTCGAGCAGGAAGCCCTCGCTCGCGTCCGGCTCGGCGAGCCGGTCCCGCACCATGTTGATGGTGACCTCGTCCGGAACCAGCTTGCCGGCGTCCATGTACCGCTTGGCCTCGACGCCCAGCGGCGTGCCCTGGGAGACGTTCGCCCGGAAGATGTCACCGGTCGAGATCTTCGGCACCGAGAGGTGCGCGGCGACGAACTCCGCCTGTGTGCCCTTGCCCGCGCCCGGCGGGCCAACCAGAACGAGTCTCATCTACCGCAGGAACCCTTCGTAGTTCCGCTGCATGAGTTGGCTCTCGATCTGCTTCACGGTCTCCAGACCGACGCCGACCATGATGAGCACAGCGGTGCCGCCGAACGGGAAGTTCTGGAACTGCTGGTTGTCGAGCCAGATGAAGAAGAAGTTCGGCAGGATCGCGACGATGCCCAGGTAGAGCGCGCCCGGCAGGGTGATCCGGCTGAGGATGAAGTCGAGGTACTCGGCGGTCGGCTTGCCGGGGCGGATGCCCGGCACGAAGCCGCCGTACTTCTTCATGTTGTCCGCGACCTCGGTCGGGTTGAACGTGATCGACACGTAGAAGTACGTGAAGAAGATGATCAGCAGGAAGTAGATCGCGATGTGCTCCGGCGCGCTCGCCTTCACGATGTGGTTCTGGATCCACGCCTGGACCTTGCCCGGGTCGTTCTGATCGAAGAACTGGAGCGCGAGCTGCGGCAGGTAGAGCAGCGACGAGGCGAAGATGACCGGGATGACGCCCGCCTGGTTCACCTTCAGCGGGATGTAGGTCGACGTGCCGCCGTACATCCGCCGGCCGATCATGCGCTTGGCGTACTGCACCGGGATGCGGCGCTGCGCCTGCTCGATGAACGTGACAGCGGTGATGACCACCAGCACCAGGGCGATGACGAGGAGGAACATCCCCCAGCCCTTGGTGGTCTTGATCTTCCAGCCCTCGCTGGGGAGGCGGGCCGCGATCGAGGTGAAGATCAGCACGGACATGCCGTTGCCGACGCCCCGGTCGGTGATCAGCTCACCGAGCCACATCACCACGCCGGTGCCGGCGGTCATGGTCATGACCAGGATGCTCAGGGTCAGCCAGTTCGGGATGCCGGTGCCCTCGGGCACGATCGGGAACTGGTCGCACTGGTTGTTGAACAGCTGCCCGGAGCGGGCCAGCGCCACGAACGCCGAGGCCTGGAGGACACCCAGGCCCAGCGTCAGGTAGCGGGTGTACTGCGTGATCTTGGCCTGCCCGGCCTGGCCCTCCTTGCGGAGCTGCTCCAGACGCGGGATCACCACCGTCAGCAGCTGAAGGATGATCGACGCGGTGATGTAGGGCATGATGCCCAGCGCGAAGACCGAGAGCTGGAGCAGCGCGCCACCGGAGAAGAGATCCAGCAGGTTCAGCACACCCGTGCTGCCACCCTGGATCGTGTCGAGGCACTTCTGCACGTTGCCGTACGAGACGCCCGGGCTGGGCAGCGTGGCGCCCAGCCGGTAGACCGCGATGATGCCTACTGTGAACAGCAGCTTCTTGCGCAGGTCAGGCGTACGGAACGCACTGAGAAAGGCGGACAGCAACTTCTTCCTCCTGCGCGACGCGGGCCGCCGGTGACGAGTCCCTGGCGGGGCGGGGTGTGGTGCCGGACGGAGTGTCCGGAATCCATGGCTGGGAACGGACTCTAACAGCCCGGTCCCGGTCCGGGCAGATGCGCCCGGCTACATAAACCGAATCCGATGTTACCCGGCGCACACGTGGCCGGTAGACCATGGCGCCCGCCCAGTCGCGAACAACTGAGCGGGCGCCATGAACATCGTCTTACAGCTCGGTGACCGAGCCACCGGCGGCGGTGATCTTCTCCTTGGCCGACGCGCTGAACGCGTGCGCCGACACCTGGAGGGACACGCCGCCGAGGTCGCCGGTGCCGAGCACCTTGACCGGGTGACCCTTGCGGACCGCGCCGGCCTCGACCAGCTCGACCGGGCCGACCTGGCCGCCGTTCGGGAACAGCTCGGCCAGCCGGTCCAGGTTGACCACCTGGAACACGACCTTGAACTTGTTCTTGAAGCCCTTCATCTTCGGCAGGCGCATGTGGATGGGCATCTGCCCACCCTCGAACGCCGCCGAGATGTTCTTGCGGGCCTTGGAACCCTTGGTACCGCGACCGGCCGTCTTGCCCTTCGAGCCCTCACCGCGACCCACACGGGTCTTGTCGGTCTTGGCGCCGGGAGCCGGACGCAGGTGGTGCACCTTGATCGTCATTACTCGACCTCCTCGACCTTCACGAGGTGGTTGACCGTGAAGATCATGCCGCGGATCTCCGGCCGGTCCTCCTTGACCACCACGTCGTTGATCCGCTTGAGACCGAGGGAACGCAGCGAGTCACGCTGGTTCTTCTTGGTCCCGATCTCGGACCGGACCTGGGTGACCTTCAGGCGTGCCATCAGGACGCCACCCCCGCCCGCGACGCCAGCATGGCGGCCGGCGCGACGTCCTCGACCGGCAGACCACGACGGGCCGCGACCTGCTCCGGGGACTCGAGCCCCTTCAGGGCCGCCACCGTGGCGTGCACGATGTTGATCGGGTTGGACGAGCCGAGGCTCTTGGAGAGCACGTCGTGGATGCCCGCGCACTCCAGCACGGCACGCACCGGGCCACCGGCGATGACGCCCGTACCGGCGGAGGCCGGCTTGAGCAGCACCACACCGGCGGCGTCCTCGCCCGTGACCGGGTGCGGGATCGACTGACCGATCCGCGGCACCTTGAAGAAGTGCTTCTTGGCCTCCTCGACACCCTTGGCGATCGCCGCGGGCACCTCCTTGGCCTTTCCGTAGCCCACACCGACGGTGCCGTCGCCGTCGCCCACGATCACCAGGGCGGTGAAGCTGAAGCGACGACCACCCTTCACGACCTTGGCGACGCGGTTGATCGCGACGACCCGCTCGAGGTGCGGGGTCTTCTCGACGGGCGCGTTTCCGCGGCCGCCCTCACGGCGGTTGTCGCGGCGACCACCCTCGTTGCCACCGGACCCGCCGCCACGGCGCTGTTGACCTGGCATCAGCAGCCTTCCTTCTCTCTCGTGACGGGGTTTCTAGAACTCGAGCCCGGCTTCGCGGGCGGCGTCGGCAAGCGCGGCGACACGCCCCGCGTACCGGTTGCCACCGCGGTCGAAGACGACCTTCGAGACGCCGGCGGCCTTGGCGCGCTCGGCGAGCAGGGCGCCGACCTTGCCGGCCAGGGCGCTCTTGTCGCCCTCGGCGCCGCGCAGCGAGGCGTCCATGGTCGAGGCCGACGCCAGGGTGTGACCCTTGGTGTCGTCCACGACCTGGGCCACCACGTGGCGCAGGGAGCGGGTGACGACCAGGCGGGGACGCTCGGCGGTGCCGCTGACGTTCTTGCGGACCCGGAAGTGCCGACGCGCACGCCCGACGGCACGCTTGGCGGCGACGCCGCGGCGGCGCTTGAGCAGCGTGGCGCTCACTTCTTACCTGCCTTTCCAGCCTTGCGGCGGATGACCTCGCCCTGGTACTTCACGCCCTTGCCCTTGTAGGGCTCCGGCGGACGGATCTTCCGGATGTTGGCGGCGACCTCGCCGACCTGCTGCTTGTCGATGCCGGCCACGTGGAACAGCGTCGGCTTCTCGACCGTGAAGGTGATGCCCTCCGGCGCCGGAACCAGGACCGGGTGCGAGAACCCGAGCGCGAACTCCAGGTCCTTGCCCTTGGCGGTCACGCGGTAACCGGTACCGGCGATCTCCAGGCTCTTGCGGTAGCCCTCGGTGACACCGACGATCATGTTGGCCACCAGCGTACGGCTCAGGCCGTGCAGCTCCTTGGCCTTGCGCTCGTCGTTGGGCCGGTTGACGTGCAGCTCGCCGTCCTCGCCCCGCTCCGCCGTGATCGGCTCGGCCAGCACGTGGCTCAGCTCGCCCTTGGGGCCCTTGACCTTGACGGTCCGGCCGTCGATCGTGATGTCGACGCCGGCAGGCACCGGGATCGACTTACGTCCAATACGCGACATTTCTACCTGTCTCCCGTTACCAGACGAAGGCGAGGACTTCCCCGCCAACGCTCCGCTTGCGGGCCTGCCGGTCGGTGAGCAGCCCCTGGGACGTCGAAATGATCGCCACGCCCAGCCCGCCGAGCACCCGCGGGAGCCCGTCCGACTTGGCGTACACCCGGAGACCGGGCTTGGACACGCGCTTGATGCCGGCCAGGCTCCGCTCGCGGTTCTGGCCGTACTTCAGCTCGACGACCAGTCGCTTGCCGACGGCGCCCTCCTCGGGCTCCTCGACCGACCAGGTGGCGATGTAACCCTCGGCCTTGAGGACCTCGGCGATGTTCGCCTTGATCTTCGAGTAGGGCATCGTCACCCGGTCGTGGTACGCCTGGTTGGCGTTACGCAGACGCGTGAGCATGTCTGCGATCGGGTCGGTCATCGTCATGAAAACTCGTCAACCTTTCTCGCCGGGGTTCCCCGGGCCAGGCCCGGGGCCTACGGCGAAGAGACAGTTCAGCTGACGCGCCGGAGCGCGCCGGGCTATTACCAGGAAGCCTTGGACACGCCGGGCAGCTCACCGCGGTGGGCCATCTCCCGGATGCACACCCGGCAGAGACCGAACTTGCGGTAGACCGCCTTCGGACGCCCGCACCGCTGGCAGCGGGTGTACGCGCGAACCGAGAACTTCGGCTTCGCGGCCGCCTTGAGGATCAGCGCCTTCTTGGCCATCTCAGTTCTCCTTGAACGGGAAGCCCAGGAGCTTGAGCAGCGCCCGGCCCTCGTCGTCGGTCGTGGCGGTCGTGACCACCGTGATGTCCATGCCCCGCTGGCGATCGATCTTGTCCTGGTCGATCTCGTGGAACACCGACTGCTCGGTCAGGCCGAACGTGTAGTTGCCGTGCCCGTCGAGCTTGCGCCCGTCCAGGCCGCGGAAGTCACGGATACGCGGCAGCGCGATGGAGAGCAGCCGGTCCAGGAACTCCCACATCCGGTCGCCGCGCAGGGTGACCTTCGCGCCGATCGGCATGCCCTCGCGGAGCTTGAACTGCGCGATGGACTTGGTGGCCCGCCGGACCTGCGGCTTCTGGCCGGTGATGGTGGCCAGGTCGCGGACGGCCCCGTCGATCAGCTTGGCGTCGCGAGCAGCCTCGCCGACACCCATGTTGACGACGATCTTGACCAGCCGCGGAACCTGCATCGGGTTGGCGAACTCGAACTGCTTCTGCAGCTCGCCCACGATCTCGTTGCGGTACCGCTCCTTGAGGCGCGGCAGGGTCTTGGTTTCGGTAGCCGTGGTCATCAGAGGTCCTTACCGGTGCTACGCGCGATGCGGACCTTCTGGCCGTTGTCGTCGATCCGGTAGCCGACGCGGGTCGGCTTGCCGTCGGAGTCCAGGACCATCACGTTCGAGACGTGGATCGGGGCCTCCTGGGTGACGATGCCACCGGTCTTGGCGCCACGCTGGGTGGTGCTGATGCGGGTGTGCTTCTTGACCCGGTTCACGCCCTCGACCAGGACCTTGTCCTGCCTCGGGTAGGCCGCGATGACCTTGCCCTTGGCACCCTTGTCCTTGCCGGCGATGACGACGACCGTGTCGCCCTTCTTGACCTTCACGGTCACAACACCTCCGGCGCGAGAGAGATGATCTTCATGAACCGCTTGTCCCGCAGCTCCCGGCCCACCGGGCCGAAGATGCGGGTACCGCGCGGGTCCCCACCGTCCTTGATGATGACGGCGGCGTTCTCGTCGAAGCGGATGTACGACCCGTCCGGCCGCCGCCTCTCCTTGGCGGTCCGAACGACGACGGCCTTGACGACGTCGCCCTTCTTCACACCGGCACCGGGGATCGCGTCCTTGACGGTCGCCACGATGACGTCGCCGATGCTCGCGTAGCGCCGACCGGAGCCGCCGAGCACCCGGATGCACAGGATCTCCCGGGCACCCGTGTTGTCGGCGACGCGCAGTCGCGACTCCTGCTGAATCACGTCTATCTCCTATGTCTGCCGGTTCTCCGGCCGCTCGGGGCGGCCGGAGCCTGGCGGAACCTGCGCCCGACCGAGACCCGGCCGAGCTCGAGCCTTCGCTACTTGGCCTTCTCGAGGATCTCCACGAGCCGCCAGCGCTTGGTGGCGGACAGCGGCCGGGTCTCCATGATCAGGACCCGGTCGCCGATGCCGGCCGAGTTCTGCTCGTCGTGCACCTTCAGCTTGCTCGTACGGCGCATGATCTTGCCGTACAGCGCGTGCTTGACGCGGTCCTCGACCTCGACCACGACGGTCTTGTCCATCTTGTCGCTGACCACGAGGCCCTCGCGGACCTTGCGGCGGGACCGCGCGGGGGCGGTGGTGTTCTCACTCATGATGCAGTCACCTCAGTCGGCGCGGCCGAGAGACCCAGCTCACGCTCACGCATGATCGTGTAGATCCGGGCGATCTCCCGACGGATGACCTGCAGCCGCCGGTTGTTGTCCAGCTGCCCGGTTGCGGCCTGCACGCGGAGGTTGAACAGCTCCGCCTTCGCCTCGCGCAACTTCGTGACCAGCTCCTCCTCGGAGAGCTCACGCAGCTCGGAGGGCTTGACGCCCGCTGCCATCAGGATTCACCCACTTCGCGCGTAACAATGCGGCACTTCATCGGGAGCTTGTGGATCGCGCGACGCATCGCCTCTCGCGCGATCTGCTCGTTGGGGAAGGACATCTCGAAGAGAACCCGCCCCGGCTTCACGTTGGCGACCCACCACTCGGGCGAACCCTTACCGGAACCCATCCGGGTCTCGGCCGGCTTCTTGGTGAGGGCCTGGTCCGGGAAGATCGTGATCCAGACCTTGCCGCCACGCTTGATGTGGCGGGTCATCGCGATACGCGCCGACTCGATCTGGCGGTTGGTCACGTACGCCGGCTCGAGAGCCTGGATCCCGAACTCGCCGAACACCACCCGGTTACCACCCTTGGACGCGCCACTGCGGTCCGGGTGGTGCGGCTTGCGGAAGCCCTTCGGGGGCTTGCGCGGCATCAGCATCTGTCAGCCCTCCTGCTGCGTTTCTGCCGGCTGGTTACCGACCGGAGCCGAGGCGGCTGCGGCGACAGCGCTGCTGTCGACCGGCTCACCGGCCGGCGTCTCCGCCTGCTGCGCGATGGTGGTCGCGGCAGCCCGGCCGGCCTCGGTGCCACCGGCGGTCGTACCGGACGAGCCCGAGCGGCCACGGCGCGGCCGGTCCGGCCGGTCGCCACGGTCACGGCGCGGGCCGCGCGACGGGGCGGCCTCGGCCGGGGCCTCACGGCCCGGGACGGCGTCGCCCTTGTAGATCCAGACCTTCACGCCGATCCGGCCGAAGGTGGTACGGGCCTCGAAGAAGCCGTACTCGATGTTGGCCCGCAGCGTGTGCAGCGGAACCCGGCCCTCGCGGTAGAACTCGGTCCGGCTCATCTCGGCGCCGCCGAGACGGCCCGAGACCTGAACCCGGATGCCCTTGCAGGCGGGGTTCTTCATCGCGGACTGCATCGCCTTGCGCATGGCCCGACGGAAGCTGACCCGGCTGGAGAGCTGCTCGGCGACGCCCTGGGCGACCAGCTGCGCGTCCGACTCGGGGTTCTTGACCTCGATGATGTTCAGCTGGACCTGCTTGCCGGTGAGCTTCTCCAGCTCGCCGCGGATCCGGTCGGCCTCCGCACCCTTACGGCCGATGACGATGCCCGGCCGGGCGGTGTGGATGTCGACGCGGACCCGGTCACGGGTGCGCTCGATGTCGACCTTGGAGATGCCGGCGCGCTCGAGGCCCTTGGACATCATGCGGCGGATCTTGACGTCCTCGCCGATGTAGTCCTTGTAGAGCTTGTCCGCGAACCAGCGGGACTTCCAGTCGGTCGAGATGCCGAGCCGGAACCCGGTCGGGTGAACCTTCTGACCCATTACTCGGCACCCTCCGTCGTGCTCTGCTCCTCAGCGGCCGGCTTGGCCGGAGCGGCCTTCTTCGCCGACTTCTTCGGCGTGGCCGCCGCAACCGCCTCGACCGCCACGGTGATGTGGCAGGTGCGCTTCCGGATCCGGTACGCCCGGCCCTGCGCACGCGGCCGGAACCGCTTCATGGTCGGGCCCTCGTCGACGAACGCCTCGCTGACGAGCAGCGCGTCGGGGTCCAGCCGCTCGTTGTTCTCCGCGTTGGCGATCGCGCTCGCGAGCACCTTGTACACCTGCTCGCTCGCAGCCTGCGGCGCGAACTGCAGCACCGTGAGCGCCTCCTTCGCGGGCAGGCCGCGGACGAGGTTGACCACCCGGCGCGCCTTCATCGGCGAGATGCGCACGTGCCGCGCAACCGCCCGCGCGCCCGGAAGCACCGGAGCGTCGCCCTTTCCTGGCATCGCTGTAACCCCTTGTTCCTCTATCCGTATGCCCGCGGCGTCAGCGCCGGCGGCTCTTCCGGTCGTCCTTCTCGTGACCCTTGAACGTGCGGGTCAGCGCGAACTCGCCGAGCTTGTGCCCGACCATGGCCTCGGTCACGAAGACCGGGACGTGCTTGCGTCCGTCGTGCACGGCGATCGTGTGACCCAGCATCTCCGGGATGATCGTCGAGCGCCGCGACCAGGTCTTGATCACGTTCTTCGAGCCCTTGTCGTTCTGCGTCTCCACCTTCTTGAGCAGGTGGTCGTCGACGAACGGGCCCTTCTTCAGGCTGCGAGGCATGTCTTATCTCCCTCAGCCGCGCTTACGCGTGGCGTAGCGGCGGCGGACGATCAGCCGGTCGCTCGGCTGGCCCTTACGACGGGTGCGGCCCTCGGGCTTACCCTGCGGGTTGACCGGGTGGCGACCACCGGAGGTCTTACCCTCACCACCACCGTGCGGGTGGTCGACCGGGTTCATCGCGACACCACGGACGGTCGGGCGCTTGCCCTTCCACCGCATACGGCCGGCCTTACCCCAGTTGATGTTCGACTGGTCGGCGTTGCCGATCTCGCCGATGCTGGCGCGGCAGCGCACGTCCACGCGCCGGATCTCACCGGACGGCATACGCAGGGTCGCGTACGCGCCCTCACGGCCGAGCAGCTGGATGCCGACGCCGGCCGAGCGGGCCAGCTTGGCGCCGCCACCCGGACGCAGCTCCACGTTGTGGATGGTGGTACCGACCGGGATGTTGCGCAGCGGCAGGTTGTTGCCCGGCTTGATGTCGGCGCCCGGACCGGACTCGACACGGTCGCCCTGCTTCAGGTCCTTCGGCGCGATGATGTAACGCTTCTCGCCGTCGGCGTAGTGCAGCAGCGCGATGCGCGCGGTGCGGTTCGGGTCGTACTCGATGTGAGCGACCTTCGCCGGCACGCCGTCCTTGTCGACCCGCTTGAAGTCGATCAGACGGTACTGGCGCTTGTGGCCGCCACCGTGGTGCCGCGTGGTGATCCGGCCGTGGGCGTTGCGTCCGCCCTTCTTCGGCAGCGGAGCCAGCAGCGACTTCTCGGGCGTCGACCGGGTGATCTCGGCGAAGTCGGCAACGCTCGAGCCACGCCGGCCCGGCGTCGTCGGCTTGTACTTACGGATAGCCATTGTCTACACCCCTCAGCTGACCGGGCCGCCGAAGGCCTCGATACGGTCACCGTCAGCCAGCTTCACCATCGCGCGCTTGGTGTCCTTGCGCTTGCCGAACCCGGTACGGGTCCGCTTGCGCTTGCCCTCGCGGTTGAGCGTGTTGACCGTCAGGACGCGGACGTTGAAGATCTGCTGGATAGCGATCTTGATCTCGGTCTTGTTGGCGTCCGGGTGCACCAGGAAGGTGTACCAGTTGCGGTTCAGCTCGCTGTAGCTCTTCTCCGAGACGACCGGCGCGACGATGACGTCACGCGGATCGGCGATCGTGCTCACTTGCCATCCTCCTCGGTGGTCTCGGCGGGAACGCCCAGGAACTCGTCCAGGGCCTCCTTGGTGAAGACCACGTCGTCGGCCACCAGCACGTCGTAGGTGTTGAGCTGGCCGGCCTCGATCAGGTGCACCCGGCTGTCCCGCGCGTTGCGCAGGTTCCGCAGCGACACCCAGTTCAGCTCGTCGGTGCTGCTCAGCACGACCAGGACCCGACGGGCCTGGGTCAGCTTGGTCAGCGTGGCCAGGGCCGCCTTGGTGGACGGCTTCTCGCCGGAGACGAACGCCTCGACGACGTGCACCTGGCCGGCGCGGGCCCGGTCGGAGAGGGCGCCACGCAGGGCGGCGGCCTTCATCTTCTTCGGGGTGCGCTGGCTGTAGTCGCGCGGCACCGGGCCGTGGACCACGCCACCGCCGGCGAACTGCGGCGCGCGGGTCGAGCCCTGGCGGGCACGACCGGTGCCCTTCTGCTTGTACGGCTTCTTGCCTCCACCGGAGACCTCGCCGCGGGTCTTCGTCTTGTGCGTACCCTGGCGGGCCGCCGCAAGCTGGGCCACCACGACCTGGTGCATCAGGGCGATGTTGGCCTGCGCGTCGAAGATGTCGGCCGGCAGCTCGACGGAGCCGCTCTTGGCGCCTTCGACGTTGATGACGTCAACGGTGGTCACTTGGCCGCACCGCCCTTCTTCACCTTCGCCTTGGCCGCGGTGCGGACCAGGACCAGCGCGCCCTTCGGGCCGGGGATGGCACCGCGGACGAGCAGGAGGTTGTTCTCGGTGTCGACCGCCTGGACGGTCAGGTTCTGGACGGTGTAGCGCACGCCACCCATCCGGCCCGCCATCCGGGTGCCCTTGAAGACGCGACCCGGGGTCGCGCAGGCGCCGATCGAGCCGGGCGAGCGGTGCTTGCGCTCGACACCGTGGCTGGCACGCAGACCGTGGAAGCCGTGCCGCTTCATCGGGCCGGCGTAGCCCTTGCCCTTGGTCTTGCCGGTCACGTCGATCACGACGCCGGCCGGGAACTCCTCGACCGTGACCTCCTGGCCCGGCGCGTAGTCCGCGGCGTCGGAGGTGCGCAGCTCGACGATGTGCCGGCGCGGCGCGACGTCCGCCTTGGCGTAGTGCCCGGCGATCGGCTTCTTGACCTTGCGCGGGTCGATGACCCCGTACGCCAGCTGGACCGCGGAGTAGCCGTCCTTGTCGGCGCTACGAACCTGGCTCACGACGCACGGGCCGGCCTGAACCACGGTCACGGGCACAACCTTGTTGTTGTCCCAGACCTGGGTCATGCCGAGCTTGGCGCCCAGGATCCCCTTGACTTGCCTGTCCATTTGTCCGGTCCCTACAGCTTGATCTCGATGTCGACGCCAGCCGGCAGGTCGAGGCGCATGAGCGAGTCGACCGTCTTCGGGGTCGGGTCGATGATGTCGATCAGACGCTTGTGCGTACGCATCTCGAAGTGCTCGCGCGAGTCCTTGTACTTGTGCGGCGAGCGGATGACGCAGAAACGGTTGATCTCCGTGGGCAGCGGCACCGGGCCAGCGACCTGCGCCCCGGTACGCGTCACCGTCTCGACGATCTTCCGAGCCGAGGAGTCGACGACCTCGTGGTCATAGGCCTTGAGCCGGATGCGGATCTTCTGTCCCGCCATGGTGGCTTCTGTTCCTTCTCTCGATGCCGCTGTGTTGCGGGCGCCTGTACCGGCTGGCACAGGCCCACTTCCGCCGACCCCCGCGGTCGGGCGTGTCGCGCCCGTGGGCCAGGCTCCGCCCCGGGACTCCGGAGCGATTCTCTGACCACGCGGTGGGTCATGGCGCCGATCGCGGTGACCGCGACCTGGACGCCGCGCGAGGGTGGTTGACCGCCGATGGCGGCCAACCACCCTACGCGAGACAGTCTGACTCCCGGAGGTCCAGCGTCAACCGGACGCAGGTGACCGACTGTCGTTACGCAACCTGACTAGTATGCCGCACGACCGGCGGCAACGCTAATCGGGGTTACCCAGCTCACTTGATGATCTTGGTGACGCGACCCGCGCCGACCGTACGACCACCCTCGCGGATCGCGAACTTCAGGTTCTCCTCCATGGCGATGGGCTGGATCAGCTTCACCGTCATCGAGGTGTTGTCGCCCGGCATGACCATCTCGGTGCCCTCGGGCAGCGTGACGACGCCGGTGACGTCCGTGGTCCGGAAGTAGAACTGCGGGCGGTAGTTCTGGAAGAACGGGGTGTGCCGGCCGCCCTCCTCCTTGGAGAGGATGTAGACCGTCGCCTCGAACTCCGTGTGCGGGGTCGTGGTGCCCGGCTTGATGACGACCATGCCGCGCTCGACGTCCTCGCGCTTGATGCCGCGCAGCAGCAGACCGACGTTCTCACCCGCACGGGCCTCGTCGAGCAGCTTGCGGAACATCTCGATGCCGGTGCAGGTGGTCTTCATCGACTTCTCACGGATGCCGACGATCTCCACCTCCTCGTTCGGCTTGAGGATGCCGCGCTCGGCGCGACCGGTGACCACGGTGCCGCGACCGGTGATGGTGAAGACGTCCTCGATGGGCATGAGGAACGGCTTCTCGGTCTCGCGCTCCGGCTGCGGGATCGCGGTGTCCACGGCGTTCATCAGGTCCAGGAGCTTCCCGGTCCACTCCGGGTCACCCTCCAGGGCCTTCAGCGCCGAGACCCGGACGACCGGCAGGTCGTCACCCGGGTACTCCTGCGAGGAGAGCAGCTCACGGACCTCGAGCTCGACGAGCTCCAGGAGCTCCTCGTCGTCGACCATGTCGCTCTTGTTGAGCGCCACGACGATGTACGGCACACCGACCTGACGGGCCAGCAGCACGTGCTCGCGGGTCTGCGGCATCGGGCCGTCGGTCGCCGCCACCACCAGGATCGCGCCGTCCATCTGCGCGGCACCGGTGATCATGTTCTTGATGTAGTCGGCGTGACCGGGGCAGTCGACGTGCGCGTAGTGACGCGCCTCGGTCTGGTACTCGACGTGCGCGATGGAGATCGTGATGCCGCGGGCCTTCTCCTCCGGCGCCTTGTCGATCTCGTCGAACGGCGTGTACGGGTTCAGGTCCGGGTACTGGTCGTGCAGGACCTTGGTGATGGCCGCCGTCAGCGTCGTCTTACCGTGGTCGATGTGACCAATGGTGCCGATGTTGACGTGCGGCTTAGTCCGCTCGAACTTCGCCTTCGCCACTGGTGTCCTCCTGTGGACTTTCTTGGTTCGTTCGCCCCGGCGCGCCGTTCGGCGCTTAGGACTCTGTCGACAGCCTTTCCGGCCGGAAGGCCGGAGAGCTTTTGTGGGTTCTGCGGCGATGAAGCCTACAGGCCCGGTCTCACGCAATCCGATCGAGGTGGCCGCGGGCGGGAGAACCCTCCCGCGACCGCCCTCGTGTCATCGGGTCAGCCGAGGGTGAGCGTCACTCACCCGTCGCCTTGGCGATGATCTCCTTGGCCACCGAGTTCGGAACCTCGGCGTAGGAGTCGAACTGCATGCTGTAGCTAGCCCGGCCCTGGGTCTTCGACCGCAGGTCGCCGACGTAGCCGAACATCTCCGACAGCGGCACCAGAGCCCGGACGACGCGAGCGCCGCTGCGCTCCTCCATCGCCTGGATGATGCCACGCCGGGAGTTGAGGTCGCCGATGACGTCACCCATGTTCTCCTCAGGAGTGGTGACCTCAACGGCCATCATCGGCTCGAGGAGAGCGGGGTCGGCCTTGCGGGCCGCCTCCTTCATCGCCATCGAGCCGGCGATCTTGAACGCCATCTCCGACGAGTCGACCTCGTGGTACTGGCCGTCCACCAGGGTGAGCTTGACGCCCACCAGGGGGAAGCCGGCGAGGATGCCGTACTGCATGGCGTCCTGCGCGCCCGCGTCCACCGAGGGGATGAACTCCCGGGGGATGCGGCCACCGGTCACCGCGTTGGCGAACTCGTACGTCGGGGCGTCGTTGCCCAGCGGCAGCGGCTCCACGCTGATGATCACGCGGGCGTACTGGCCGGAACCACCGGTCTGCTTCTTGTGGGTGTACTCGACCTTCTCCACCTTGCGGCGGATGGTCTCGCGGTACGCCACCTGCGGCTTACCGATGTTCGCCTCGACGTTGAACTCGCGGCGCATCCGGTCGACCAGGATGTCCAGGTGCAGCTCGCCCATGCCGGAGATGACCGTCTGACCGGTCTGGTCGTCCAGCTTGACGCGGAAGGTCGGGTCCTCCTCGGCCAGCCGCTGGATGGCGGTGCTGAGCTTCTCCTGGTCGGCCTTGGTCTTCGGCTCGATGGCCACCTCGATGACCGGCTCCGGGAAGGTCATCGACTCCAGGATGACCGGGTTCGCCGGGTCGCACAGGGTGTCACCGGTGGTGGTCTGCTTCAGACCCTGCACCGCGATGATGTCGCCGGCCTGGGCGGAGCTGCGCTCCTCCCGCTTGTTGGCGTGCATCTGGTAGATCTTGCCGATCCGCTCCTTGCGGTCCTTGGTGGAGTTGATCACCTGAGAACCGGACTCGAGCGTGCCGGAGTAGATCCGGACGTACGTCAGCTTGCCGAGGTGCTTGTCGGTCTGGATCTTGAAGGCCAGCCCGGAGAACGGCTCGGAGACCGAGGGCTTCCGCTGCAGCGGGGTCTCGCCGTCGGTGGCCGTACCCTCGATCGCCGGGATGTCCAGCGGCGAGGGCAGGTACGCGACGACCGCGTCCAGCATCGGCTGGATGCCCTTGTTCTTGAAGGCGGTACCGGTGAGGACCGGGTTGGCCTTGCCGGCGATGGTGGACCGGCGGATGGCGGCCTTGATCTCGTCGACCGAGATCTCCTCGCCCTCGAGGTACTTCTCCATCACCGAGTCGTCGACGTCGGCGAGGGTCTCCATCAGCTTCTCGCGCCACTCGGCAGCCGAGTCGGCGAGGTCGGCCGGGATCTCCTCGACCGCGTAGTCCTCACCCTTCTGGGTCTCGCCGCGCCAGGTCAGCGCACGCATCTCGACCAGGTCGACCACGCCGATGAAGTCGGACTCGGCGCCGATCGGGATCTGGAGGACCAGCGGGGTGGCGTTGAGCCGGTCGATCATCATCTGCACGCAGCGGAAGAAGTCGGCACCGGTCCGGTCGAGCTTGTTGACGAAGCACATCCGGGGGACGTTGTACTTGTCCGCCTGCCGCCAGACGTTCTCCGTCTGGGGCTCCACGCCGGCCACGCCGTCGTAGACCGCGACCGCACCGTCCAGAACACGCAGCGACCGCTCGACCTCGACCGTGAAGTCGACGTGGCCGGGCGTGTCGATGATCTGGATCGTGTGGCCCTTCCACTCGCACTTGGTGGCGGCGGAAGTGATGGTGATACCGCGCTCCTGCTCCTGCTCCATCCAGTCCATGACGGCGGCGCCCTCGTGGACCTCACCGATCTTGTACGTGATGCCGGTGTAGAACAGGATTCGCTCGGTGGTAGTGGTCTTACCGGCATCGATGTGGGCCATGATGCCGATGTTGCGTACGTTGGCGAGCGCGTCTGCGGCGGCCACTTCAATCCCTACTTATCGTCGTCTCGACACAACTGGTGGCGGTTCCGGCGCCGGTGGGCGCCGGAACCTCAGGTGTTACCAGCGGTAGTGCGCGAAGGCCTTGTTCGACTCGGCCATCTTGTGCGTGTCCTCACGCCGCTTGACGGCGGCGCCGAGGCCGTTGCTCGCGTCCAGCAGCTCGTTCATCAGCCGCTCGACCATGGTCTTCTCGCGCCGCGCCCGGGAGTAGGTCACCAGCCAGCGCAGACCGAGCGTGGTCGCGCGGGACGGCCGGACCTCGACCGGAACCTGGTAGGTGGCGCCACCGACACGGCGGCTGCGCACCTCGAGGGTCGGCTTGACGTTGTCCATCGCGCGCTTGAGCGTGACGACGGGGTCGGTGCCGGACTTCTCGCGGCAGCCCTCCAGGGCGGCGTACACGATGCGCTCGGCGAGCTGACGCTTGCCGCGCAGCAGGATCTTGTTCACCAGCTGGGTGACCAGGGGCGAGTTGTACACCGGGTCAGCGACCAGCGGCTTCCGCGGAGCGGGTCCCTTACGCGGCATGTCAGCTCTTCTCCTTCTTCGCGCCGTAGCGGCTGCGAGCCTGCTTGCGGTTGCGGACACCCTGGGTGTCCAGCGAACCGCGCACGATCTTGTACCGCACGCCCGGGAGGTCCTTCACACGACCGCCGCGCACGAGCACGATCGAGTGCTCCTGGAGGTTGTGGCCGACGCCCGGGATGTAGGCGGTCACCTCGATCTGGCTGCTGAGCTTGACACGAGCGACCTTGCGCAGCGCCGAGTTCGGCTTCTTCGGGGTGGTGGTGTACACACGGGTGCACACGCCGCGCCGCTGGGGAGACCCCTTGAGCGCCGGGGTCTTGGTCTTGGTCGTCTTGGCCTGACGGCCCTTTCGGACCAACTGCTGAATGGTGGGCACCGGGTTTCTCCGCTCCCTTCGGCCGCTGCGAGGCGACCGCGCCGTCTGCTCCAGCCGTCCGGATGGGCGGCTCTCCTACATTTCAACCAGGGCCGCCTGACGGCTCCCCAGCACCCGCGGTCGGGCGTGTCGCCCGAGTCACGGTTCCGGTGCCGGCCGCTCACGCGTCGTACCGGATCTTCTGGTCTTGGTGGTGCGACCGCGCGATCACCGGCTGACCGGTTCCAGCGCACGCACGCATTGCCCGGGCGGGCCCGGGCACAAGGGGAAAGAGTACCTACCACAGCCGCGCCGGTCAAAACGGATGGGTCGGGAAGGACCGCTGTGCGGTCCGCCGCCCGGTCTCCGGGTCGCCGATGCGCCGGTGATGGGCACCTACAGTGACAAGTGTACCGGCTCGTCCGCCGCGCGACCCGGCGGCCCCGACACCGCCCGGCCTTCGGACACCCGGACATACCGCTCAACCCAGGTCACCGGCCGCAGGCGTCGCAGACGCGGCGTCACGTGATCTGCACCACCAGAGCCAGCGCGAGCCCGACCAGGCCGAACAGCACCCCCGCCGCCCCGCAGGAGATCCCCGCCACGGCCAGGCCGGCGCCGGTGAAACGGACCGACGGCGGCGGCGCCGGCCGCCGGATCTGCCGCCGGGCGAGCAGCCCGGCCACCACCGCGCCGACGCCGATCAGCCCGCCGAGCACTGTGAACGCGCCGGCCGCCCAGGCGCCGCCGACGTCGCGGCCGGCCAGACCGAAGCACAACACCAGCAGCGACACCCCGATCGCGGCGATGCCTGCGACGAGCGACCCGATCGCCAGGCCGGAGGTGACGGGCGGCACGTCGAGGTGGACCACGCCGAACGGCGTACCCGGCACCGCGTCGACCCGCTTCGGCGGCCGCGGCGTCTCGGCCGGCGGCGGCGGAAGCGCCGGCCCGCCGTGCGGACCCCAGCCGCCGTGGCCGGGCACGCTCGCCGGCGCCGGCCACCCGCCGCCGTGCGCCGGCGGACTCCCCGGGTACGCCCCGTACGGCCCCGGCTGGTGCGCCGGCGCGGACGCGGAACCCGGCGGGTACGGCCCGGGGCGCGGCTGGTCGCCTCCCGGCGGAGCCGGTTCCGTCACGGGGTCCTCCTGTCCACACGCGCCCGCCGCGCGGCGGACACCGGCCAGGCTACCGCCGCCGATCATTGCGGGGTGGGCGGGCGCGGGCCCGCTCCCCCACCGGGTCAGTCGAAGTTCGGCGCGAAGTCGTGGCCGAACGAGGCGTCCGCGGCCCGGACCACGCCGATCACCACCGCCGCGACCACCGCGGCGGCGGTCAGCACCAGACCGGTCCGCGCCATCTGCTCGCCGCGCCGCAGCCAGTCCGCGCCGGTGAGATAGCCACCCGAGGCGTACGCCTCCCGGCGCGCCTGCCGGGCGAGCACGAGCGCGATCGTGGCCGGCACCGCGCCGCCGAGGAACAGACCGGTGAGCACGCCGATCAGCCCGAGCGCGAAGACGGCGCGGGCCTTGGTGGAGCGGACCGGCTCCGGGTCGTACGGATGGCGGTACGCCTGCGGCACGACGGGCGCCTGCCCGGGCACGGTCGTCATGCCTCCATCATGCCCCGACCCGGCCGTCCGTCCCGGCGGAAGGCAGCCGGTCCCGGCACTCCGGACGCGACGAGGCCCCCGGCGGACGCCGGGGGCCTCGTCGTTTCCTACTGCTTAGCGGTACGACCCGAAGTCGAAGTCGTCCAGCGGAACCGCCTGGCCGCTGGCCGGCCCGAAGCCGTAGTCGGTCTCCGGGTAGCCGGTCATCGAGTAGACCTTGGCCTTCGCCTCCTCGGTCGGCTCGACCCGGACGTTGCGGTACTTGCTGATGCCCGTACCGGCCGGGATGAGCTTACCGATGATCACGTTCTCCTTGAGGCCGATCAGCGAGTCGCTGCGGGCGTGGATCGCCGCGTCCGTCAGCACCCGGGTGGTCTCCTGGAAGGAGGCCGCCGACAGCCAGGAGTCAGTGGCCAGCGAGGCCTTGGTGATACCCATCAGCACCGGGCGACCGGCGGCGGGCTCGCCACCCTCGCCGACGAGCCGGCGGTTCTCCGACTCGAACAGCGCCCGGTCGACCAGCACGCCCGGCAGGAACTCGGTCGAGCCGGAGTCGATCACAGTCACCCGCTTGAGCATCTGGCGGATGATGATCTCGATGTGCTTGTCGTGGATGAGCACACCCTGCGAGCGGTAGACCTCCTGGACCTCCTGGGTCAGGTGGACCTGGACCGCGCGCGGGCCGAGGATGCGCAGCAGCTCGTGCGGGTCGATGGTGCCCTCGGTGAGCTTCTCGCCGACCTCGACGTGGTCGCCGTCGTGCGCCCGGAGCCGGACCCGCTTCGAGATCTTGTCGTACACGATCTCGTCGCTGCCGTCGTCCGGGATGACCACGATCTTGCGGGACCGCTCGCCGTCCTCGATCCGGATGCGACCCGGGGTGTCGGCGATGGGCGCCTTACCCTTCGGCACCCGGGCCTCGAAGATCTCCTGGACACGGGGCAGACCCTGGGTGATGTCCTCACCCGCGACACCACCGGTGTGGAAGGTACGCATCGTCAGCTGCGTACCCGGCTCACCGATCGACTGGGCGGCGATGATGCCGACCGCCTCACCGACGTCCACGGTCTTGCCGGTCGGCAGCGAGCGGCCGTAGCACGCACCGCAGACGCCCAGCTTCGACTCGCAGGTGAGCACGCTGCGCACCCGCACCGTCTCGGTCCCGGCGGCGACGATCGCGTCCACCAGGATCGAGTTGATGTCCTGGCCGCGGTGGGCCACCACGGTGCCGTCCGGCCCCTTGATGTCGTCGGCGAGCGTCCGGGCGTGCACGCTGGTCTCGGCGTGCTCGTGCACGACCAGCTTGCCGTCGATACGCTCACCGACCTGCATCGGGATGGCGCGGTCGGTGCCGCAGTCCTCCTCGCGGATGATGACGTCCTGCGAGACGTCCACCAGACGCCGGGTCAGGTAACCCGAGTCGGCGGTACGCAGGGCGGTGTCCGCGAGACCCTTGCGGGCACCGTGCGTGGAGATGAAGTACTCCAGCACGGACAGACCCTCCCGGTAGCTGGCCTTGATCGGCCGCGGGATGATCTCGCCCTTCGGGTTGGCCACCAGACCACGGATCGCCGCGATCTGCCGGAGCTGGAGCAGGTTACCGCGGGCACCCGAGTTGATCATCTTCCACAGCGGGTTCTCCTGCGGCAGCGCGGTGTCCATCTCCTTGGCGACCTCGTTGGTCGCCTTGGTCCAGATCTCGATGAGCTCGCCGCGGCGCTCCTCGGCGGTCATCAGACCACGCTGGTACTGCTTGTCGATCCGGTCGGCTTCCTTCTCGTACCGCTCCAGGATCTCCCGCTTGCGCGGCGGAGCGATGACGTCCTCCATGCCGATGGTGACGCCGGACCAGGTGGCCCAGTGGAAACCGGCCTCCTTGAGCCCGTCCAGGGTGGCCGCCAGGGCCACCTTCGGGAAGCGCTCGGCGAGGTCGTTGACGATCGCGGAGAGCTGGCCCTTGCGGATCTCGTAGTTCACGAAGCGGTAGCCCGGGGGCAGCGTCTCGTTGAACAGGACCCGGCCCAGCGTGGTCTCCACGGTCACCGGCTCGCCCTCGGTCCAGCCCTCGGGGGCGGTCCACGGCTCGGCGCCGGCGCCGTTGTCCACACCGACCACGTCGCGCAGCCGGATCCGGACCGGCGTCTGCAGGTGCAGCTCGCCGTTGTCGTACGCCATCCGCGCCTCGGCGTCCGAGCTGAACGCCCGGCCCTCGCCCTTGCCACCCGGGGTGAGGTGGGTGAGGTGGTACAGACCGATGACCATGTCCTGGGTCGGCATGGTGACGGGCTTGCCGTCGGCCGGCTTGAGGATGTTGTTCGACGACAGCATCAGGATCCGCGCCTCGGCCTGGGCCTCGGCGGACAGCGGCACGTGGACCGCCATCTGGTCACCGTCGAAGTCGGCGTTGAACGCGGTGCAGACCAGCGGGTGGATCTGGATGGCCTTGCCCTCGACCAGCTGCGGCTCGAAGGCCTGGATGCCCAGACGGTGCAGGGTCGGCGCGCGGTTCAGCAGAACCGGGTGCTCGCCGATGACCTCTTCCAGCACGTCCCACACGACCGGCCGCTGCCGCTCGACCATCCGCTTGGCGGACTTGATGTTCTGCGCGTGGTTGAGGTCGACCAGCCGCTTCATCACGAACGGCTTGAACAGCTCCAGCGCCATCTGCTTGGGCAGGCCGCACTGGTGCAGCTTGAGCTTCGGGCCGACCACGATGACCGAACGGCCGGAGTAGTCGACGCGCTTGCCCAGCAGGTTCTGGCGGAACCGGCCCTGCTTGCCCTTGAGCATGTCGGACAGCGACTTCAGCGGCCGGTTACCCGGGCCGGTGACCGGACGGCCACGGCGGCCGTTGTCGAACAGCGCGTCGACGGCCTCCTGGAGCATCCGCTTCTCGTTGTTGACGATGATCTCGGGCGCGCCGAGGTCGATCAGCCGCTTGAGGCGGTTGTTCCGGTTGATCACACGCCGGTACAGGTCGTTCAGGTCGGAGGTCGCGAAGCGGCCACCGTCGAGCTGCACCATCGGGCGCAGGTCCGGCGGGATGACCGGGACGCAGTCCAGCACCATGCCGAGCGGCGAGTTGCGGGTGTTCTGGAAGGCCGCGACGACCTTGAGCCGCTTGAGCGCACGGATCTTCCGCTGGCCCTTGCCGGAGCGGATGGTCTCGCGCAGGTTCTCCGCCTCGGCCTCCAGGTCCATGTTCTGGACCAGGGCCTTGATCGCCTCGGCGCCCATGCTGCCGGTGAAGTACTCACCGAAGCGGTCGCGCAGCTCGCGGTAGAGCAGCTCGTCGGTGACCAGCTGCTTCGGCTCCAGCTTGCGGAAGGTGTCGAGGACCTCGTCGAGGCGGTCGATCTCGCGCTGGGCCCGGTCGCGGATCTGGCGCATCTCGCGCTCTCCGCCCTCCTTGACCTTGCGCCGGACGTCCGCCTTCGCGCCCTCGGCCTCCAGCTCGGCCAGGTCGGCCTCCAGCTTGGCGGCCCGCTTCTCGATCTCCGAGTCGCGGCTGTTCTCGGCCTGCCGCTTCTCGGCCAGGATCTCGTTCTCGATGGTCGAGAGGTCGCGGTGACGCGCTTCGGCGTCCACGCTCGTCACGACGTACGAGGCGAAGTAGATGATCTTCTCGAGGTCCTTCGGGGCGAGGTCCAGCAGGTAGCCCAGCCGGCTCGGCACGCCCTTGAAGTACCAGATGTGGGTCACCGGAGCGGCCAGCTCGATGTGACCCATCCGCTCCCGGCGAACCTTGGAGCGGGTCACCTCGACGCCGCAGCGCTCGCAGATGATGCCCTTGAAGCGGACCCGCTTGTACTTACCGCAGTAGCACTCCCAGTCCCGCTGCGGACCGAAGATCTTCTCGCAGAAGAGCCCGTCCTTCTCCGGCTTGAGGGTGCGGTAGTTGATGGTCTCGGGCTTCTTGACCTCGCCGTGGGACCACTGACGGATGTCGTCAGCGGTGGCGAGGCCGATGCGCAGCTCGTCGAAGAAGTTGACGTCGAGCACTATGTCCCCTATGTCGTCGTCTGTACTGCTAGCTAACGAGTGGGATCCGGGGCAGGGTGACCCTGCCCCGGATCACCACCTCAGACCTCTTCGACCGAGCTCGGCTCGCGCCGGGACAGGTCGATGCCCAGCTCCTCCGCCGCCCGGAACACCTCGTCGTCGGTCTCGCGCATCTCCAGGGCCACACCGTCGCTGGAGAGCACCTCGACGTTGAGGCACAGCGACTGCAGCTCCTTGAGCAGCACCTTGAACGACTCCGGGATGCCCGGCTCGGGGATGTTCTCGCCCTTGACGATCGCCTCGTAGACCTTGACCCGGCCCAGGACGTCGTCGGACTTGATGGTCAGCAGCTCCTGCAGGGCGTAGGCGGCGCCGTACGCCTGCATGGCCCAGCACTCCATCTCACCGAAGCGCTGGCCACCGAACTGCGCCTTACCACCCAGCGGCTGCTGCGTGATCATCGAGTACGGGCCGGTCGACCGGGCGTGGATCTTGTCGTCGACCAGGTGGTTGAGCTTCAGGATGTAGACGTAGCCGACCGCGATCGGGTCCGGCAGCGGCTCGCCGGAACGACCGTCGAACAGCTGCGCCTTGCCGCTGCCCCCGATGAGCTGGTTGCCGTCCCGGTTGGGCAGGGTCGACGCCAGCAGGCCGGAGATCTCCTCCTCGCGGGCACCGTCGAAGACCGGCGTGGCCACGTTGGTGTCCGGCTCGGACTCGTGCGCGTTGATCGAGCGGAGCTGGCGCTTCCACTCGGCGTCGTCGCCGTCCACGCTCCAGCCGGTCTTGGCAACCCACCCGAGGTGGGTCTCCAGGACCTGGCCGATGTTCATCCGGGACGGCACACCGAGCGGGTTCAGCACGATGTCGACCGGGGTGCCGTCCTCCAGGAACGGCATGTCCTCGATCGGCAGGATCTTGGAGATGACGCCCTTGTTGCCGTGGCGGCCCGCGAGCTTGTCACCGTCCTGGATCTTGCGCTTCTGGGCCACGTAGACCCGGACCAGCTCGTTCACGCCCGGGGGCAGCTCGTCGCCGTCCTCGCGGGAGAAGGTACGCACACCGATGACCGTGCCGGTCTCGCCGTGCGGCACCTTCAGCGAGGTGTCCCGGACCTCGCGCGCCTTCTCGCCGAAGATCGCGCGGAGCAGCCGCTCCTCGGGGGTCAGCTCGGTCTCACCCTTCGGAGTGACCTTGCCGACCAGGATGTCGCCGGGGACGACCTCGGCGCCGATCCGGATGATGCCGCGCTCGTCGAGGTCGGCGAGCATCTCCTCGCTGACGTTCGGGATGTCGCGGGTGATCTCCTCCGGGCCGAGCTTGGTGTCCCGGGCGTCGACCTCGTGCTCCTCGATGTGGATCGAGGTGAGCACGTCCTGCTGCACGAGGCGCTGCGACAGGATGATCGCGTCCTCGTAGTTGTGGCCCTCCCAGCACATGAACGCCACCAGCAGGTTGCGTCCGAGCGCCATCTCGCCCTCGTCGGTGCACGGACCGTCGGCGATGACCTGACCGGCCTCGACGCGGTCGCCCTCGAAGACGACCGGCTTCTGGTTGACGCAGGAGCCGGCGTTGGAGCGGCGGAACTTGTGCAGCAGGTACGTACGGCGGTGGCCGTCGTCCTGGTGGACGGTGATGTAGTCCGCGCACAGGTCCTCGACCACACCGCCGACCTCGGCGACGACGACGTCACCGGCGTCGACCGCGGCGCGGTACTCCATGCCCGTACCGACCAGCGGAGCCTCGGCCTTGACCAGCGGCACCGCCTGACGCTGCATGTTCGCACCCATGAGCGCGCGGTTGGCGTCGTCGTGCTCCAGGAACGGGATCATCGCGGTGGCGACCGAGGTCATCTGCCGCGGCGACACGTCCATGTAGTCCACGGCGCCCGGCGCGACGTCCTCGGTCTCGCCGCCCTTACGGCGGACCAGGACGCGGTCCTCGGCGAAGGTGCCGTCCGACTTCAGCGGGGCGTTTGCCTGCGCCTTGACGAACCGGTCCTCCTCGTCCGCGGTCAGGTAGTCGATCTGGTCGGTGACCCGGCCGTCGATGACCTTCCGGTACGGCGTCTCGATGAAGCCGAACGGGTTGACCCGGGCGAACGTGGACAGGGCGCCGATCAGGCCGATGTTCGGGCCTTCCGGCGTCTCGATCGGGCACATCCGGCCGTAGTGGGACGGGTGCACGTCCCGGACCTCGAAGCCGGCCCGCTCGCGGGACAGACCACCCGGGCCGAGCGCGCTCAGCCGGCGCCGGTGGGTCAGGCCCGCCAGCGGGTTGGTCTGGTCCATGAACTGGGACAGCTGCGACGTACCGAAGAACTCCTTGATCGCCGCCACCACCGGGCGGATGTTGATCAGGGTCTGCGGCGTGATCGCCTCGACGTCCTGGGTGGTCATCCGCTCGCGGACGACCCGCTCCATCCGGGAGAGACCCACCCGGACCTGGTTCTGGATCAGCTCGCCCACGGTACGCAGGCGACGGTTGCCGAAGTGGTCGATGTCGTCGGCCTCGTAGCCCTCCTCACCGGCGTGCAGCCGGCAGAGGTATTCCACGGTGGCGACGATGTCGTCCTCGGTGAGCGTGCCGGTGGTGATCGGCACGTCCAGCTCGAGCTTCTTGTTGAACTTGTAGCGCCCGACCTTGGCGACGTCGTACCGCTTCGGGTTGAAGAAGAGGTTGTCGAGCAGGGTCTGGGCGTTCTCACGGGTCGGCGGCTCGCCAGGGCGGAGCTTCCGGTAGATGTCGAGCAGGGCCTCGTCCTGGCCGGCGATGTGGTCCTTCTCGAGCGTGGTCATCATGAGCTCGGACCAGCCGAACTTCTCACGGATGCGCTCGGCGGACCACCCGATGGCCTTGAGCAGGACGGTGACGGCCTGGCGGCGCTTGCGGTCGATGCGAACGCCGACCGTGTCGCGCTTGTCGATGTCGAACTCCAGCCAGGCACCCCGGCTCGGGATGACCTTGACGCTGGAGAGGTCGCGGTCGGAGGTCTTGTCCGGCTGCTTGTCGAAGTACACGCCCGGCGAGCGGACGAGCTGGCTGACCACGACGCGCTCGGTGCCGTTGATGATGAAGGTGCCCTTCGGCGTCATCATCGGGAAGTCACCCATGAACACCGTCTGGCTCTTGATCTCGCCAGTGGTGTTGTTGGTGAACTCCGCGGTCACGAACAGCGGCGCGCAGTAGGTCAGGTCCTTCTCCTTGCACTCCTCGATCGAGGCCTTGACCTCGTCGAAGCGCGGAGCCGAGAAGGAGAGCGACATGGTGCCGGAGAAGTCCTCAATGGGACTGATCTCGTCGAGGATCTCCGCGAGACCCGAGCGTGCGTGCGGGTCGTCCGCCGACCGGCCCTGCCAAGCCTCGTTGCCGACGAGCCAGTCGAAGGACTCGTTCTGGATGGCGAGGAGGTTGGGGACCTCGAGGTGTTCGGTGATCCGACCGAAAGAAACTCGGCGGGGCGCGAATGCGCTCGACGTACGACTGGTCTTCGCAGGGCGGGAAGCTGCCAAGATGCGTCCTTCCGAGGACCGGTGCTGCAGAACGGCTGGTACGCGTGCACTCCAATGACCCCACCAGAAATATCCACAATCGGACATTTCCGAGCAGGGGTCAAGTCGGAAGGCAGCGCAAACTAGCAGTGTAGCCGAGAGGCTAACCGCTGTCCAGCCCACCCCGCAGGTCGTCGCGGAACAAGCCCTGGGACCTCGGAAAACCGGGTCGACCGGGCCGCTCGGAACGCGACGCTCCTGCCGGTCCGCTCGGGAGCCGCGGCGGCGGTGCTGCCGTTGCCTTACCCGAGAGGCGGCCGTTGCAAGCGCGGAAGGTCTTGCTGATGTTCAGCGTGCCTGGCAGGCCCGTGCCGCGTCAAGGGCCGGTTACTGCTCGGGGTGTCTTTCCCACCGACGGGCTACCGACAGACGTCGCTGACCGGCCGATGAGAGGACGCTGTACGCCCTGCTCACGCCGTTCGCCGGCGGGCGGCACCAACACGGCGGGCGGTGACCCGGTCTCCCGGATCACCGCCCGCCGCGACGCGATGTGCCCCGGCTCACGTGAGCCGGACGCGCGTCAGGTGGAGCAAGGTCACTTGAGGGTGACCTTGGCGCCCTCGCCCTCGAGCTTGGCCTTGGCCTTCTCGGCGGTCTCCTTGTTGGCCTTCTCCAGGACGGCCTTCGGAGCGGCCTCGACCAGGTCCTTGGCCTCCTTGAGGCCCAGGCCGGTCAGCTCGCGCACGACCTTGATGACCTGGATCTTCTTGCCACCGTCGGCGTCGAGGATGACGTCGAACTCGTCCTTCTCCGGCTCGGCCTCGGCGGCCGGGGCACCCGGACCGGCCGGGCCGGCGACGGCGACCGGAGCGGCGGCGGTGACCTCGAAGGTCTCCTCGAACTGCTTCACGAACTCGGAGAGCTCGATCAGCGTCATCTCCTTGAACGCGTCGAGCAGCTCGTCGGTGCTGAGCTTCGCCATGTCTGGCGTCCTTTCTCGCAATGAAAACTAAGAACGTGGTGCGCCGGGAGGGCCTCAGGCCGCCTCGGCGCCCTCCTGCTCGCGCTTCTTGTCCGCCAGGGCGGCCGCCGCGCGGGCGGCCTTGGAGAGCGGAGCCTGGAACAGGGCCGCGGCCTTGCTCAGGTTGCCCTTCATGGCGCCGGCCAGCTTGGCCAGCAGCACCTCGCGGGACTCCAGGTCGGCGAGCTTCGTGACCTCGGCCGCGGAAATGGCCTTGCCCTCGAAGACACCGCCCTTGATGACGAGCTTCGGGTTGGCCTTCGCGAAGTCGCGAAGCCCCTTCGCCGCCTCGACGACGTCGCCCGAAACGAAAGTCAGCGCGGTAGGACCGGAGAACAGCTCGTCGAGCCCGGAGATGCCCGCATCGGCCGCGGCACGCTTGGCAAGCGTGTTCTTCGCGACCGTGTAGCTGGTCTCCTTGCCGAGCGAGCGCCGCAGCTGGGTGAGCTGCGAAACCGTGAGCCCGCGGTACTCGGTCAGCACGGTCGCTCCCGCGTTGCGGAAGCTCTCGGTCAGCTCGGCGACGGCCGTGGCCTTGTCGGCCCGGATCGGCTTGTCCGCCATGTCCCTCCTCTCTCGTTGCTCGGAGCTGGTACGCCGGCGGCGAGCCGAGGCTCGACGACGGCGGCGGAGGCATCACGACAACGAAAAAGCCCCGGCGCAGGGCGCACGGGGCGAGGGCCGGGGACACGGGCACAGTCGGCGGACCGTGCGTGAAACCGAGTTTCGCTTACCGCCCTGCGCGGGTCGCCCGTCGTCGCGGGACCTTCGACCGTGCCGGAGCACGGTGACCAGCGGTCTTTGGGTGGAACTACCGCACCAGGTTACGCGACGTGCGCCGCAGCACCAAATCGCCGGAGGTGCTCCCGGTCACCAGGGCTCAGGCCCGGGTGCGCCGCGCCCAGGCGTAGCCGGTCAGCGCCACCGCCGTCCAGGCCAGGGCCCAGCCGGTGAGCAGCAGACCGGCCCCGGCCGCGACCGGCCCGGTGACCGCCCGCGCGGTCGCCATGACCGGCGGGACCATCCAGGGCGCGACCGAGCCGGAGAGCCCGAGCACCACGACCCCGACCGCGCCCGTGACCAGCACGGCGACCCCGTAGCCGGCGCTGCGGGTCACGGCCCGGCTCGCCAGCGCGCCGAGCGCCACCGCAGCCGGCAGCGAGAGCAGGTGGGCCCAGAGCCCGAGCGCCACCCCGAGGAGCACCGGCCGCTCCCCCGGCCCGACGGTCGCGGTGACCCCGCCGAGCGGCCACGGCAGCGCCAGCGCGACGAGCACCACGGCGAGCCCGGCCACCAGCGCCGCGAGCAGCCCGGCCGCCCGCTCCCGGGCCGGGCCGGCCACCACCCGGGCCATCCGGCGCTGCACGTCGGGTTCCACGTCCAGCAGGATCTTGGTCTGCCAGGCCAGCACCGGGAACAGCACCACGGCGGAGACGCCGTAGGCCTCCGCCGGCCGGGCCCGGCCACCGCCGTAGAGGACGCCGAGGACGAGCAGGCCGGCCAGCACCGGCGCCAGCGCCCGTCCGGTACGCACGAAGCCGGCCAGCCGCAGCCGGACCAGCGCGATCACCGGGCCACCTCCGGCGCCGGCCCGGGCCGGGCGGAGTCCCCGGCCTCGGCACCGGCCTGGTCCGGGGAACCAGCGGCGGACGCGCCGCCCGACCCGCCGGTGCCCGACGGCCCGGCGGAGGCCGGCACCGGGTGCGTGGCCGGGGGCGGGACGGCGTGTTCGCGTACCCGAAGGATCTGGTGGCCGTCGGCGCGCAGGCGGGCGACGGCGGCGGCCAGCCCGGCGGCCGGGACCGCCAGCTCGACCACGGCGACGGCCGCGCCGCCCGACGACGCCTCCTCGGTCACCGTGCCGTCGGTGACCGACAGGTGCCGGGCTCCGGGGAGCCGGACCGTCTCGCCGCGGTGGTCGCTGACCAGCACCGTGCCGCCGTCGGCCAGCACCTCGCCGATGATCTCGGGGACCGACTCGCGGGCGGTGGCGTCCAGCCCCTCCCAGGGCTCGTCGAGCACCAGCAGGCCGGGCGGGCGCAGCAGTGCCTGCGCCAGGCCGACCTTCTGCGCGGTGCCCTTGGACAGCCGCGGCAGGCGCACGTCGTGGAAGCGGGTCAGGCCCAGTCGCTCCACCCAGTGGCGCACCGCCCGGTCGGCGGCGGGACCGGGCAGGCCGGCGACGCGGCCCATGGCGGACAGGTAGGCCCCGACTGTGAACGGCTGGTCGGCGGGGAAGCGCTCCGGCACCCAGCCGACGACCGGCGGCCGGTCGGCGACCCGGCCCCGGCTCGGGCGCAGCACCCCGGCGGCGAGCTGGAGCAGAGTGGACTTGCCGGCGCCGTTGCGGCCGAGCACGACCGCTGCCTCACCCGGGCCGATCGCGACGTCGACCTGCCGCAGCACCCACGGGCCGTGCCTGTGGTAGCGGAGCCAGACGCCGTCGAGCCGCATGCGCCCGAGAGTGCCACACCGGACAGACGAACGGGGCCCCGCCACGACGTGGTGGCGGGGCCCCGTTCGGGAGTACGCGTGCTCAGCCCTCGGCCGAGCCCTCCTGGAAGTTCTTCACGACCTTCGGGTCGACCGGTACGCCCGGGCCCATCGTGGTGGTGAGGGTGACCTTCTTGAGGTACGTGCCCTTGGCCGCGGACGGCTTGGCCCGCAGCACCTCGTCCAGCACCGCGGCGTAGTTGTCCACCAGCTGGTTCTCCGAGAAGGAGGCCTTGCCGATGATCAGGTGCAGGTTGGAGTGCTTGTCCACCCGGAAGGTGATCTTACCGCCCTTGATGTCCGAGACGGCCTTGGTGACGTCCATGGTCACGGTGCCGGTCTTCGGGTTCGGCATCAGACCGCGCGGGCCCAGGATCCGCGCGATCCGGCCGATCTTGGCCATCTGGTCGGGCGTGGCGATCGCCGCGTCGAAGTCCAGCCAACCGCCCTGGATACGGGCGACCAGCTCGTCGGTGCCCACCTCGTCCGCACCCGCGGCGACGGCCTCCTCGGCCTTCGCGCCGGCGGCGAAGACGATCACGCGGGCGGTCTTACCGGTGCCGTGCGGCAGGTTGACCGTGCCGCGGACCATCTGGTCCGCCTTGCGGGGGTCGACGCCGAGGCGCATCGCGACCTCGACCGTGGCGTCGAACTTGACGTTGGTGGTCTCCTTGGCCAGCTTGACGGCCTCGACCGGGGTGTAGAGCTTCGACCGGTCGATGACATCGGCGGCCTTGCGGTAGCTCTTGCTGCGCTGCATTTCTGGTGACTCCTGTGGTCTCTGGCGGGCGCGCGGCGTACGCGGCCCTCCCACGAACAGAAAGATCGGGTGGAGCGGTGGAGCGAGATCAGTCGGCGACGGTCAGGCCCATCGACCGGGCGGTGCCGGCGATGATCTTCTCGGCCTGGTCGATGTCGTTGGCGTTGAGGTCCGCCATCTTCTTCTCGGCGATCTCGCGCAGCTGGGCGCGGGTGACCGAGCCGACCTTCTCCTTGTGCGGGACGCCCGAGCCCTTCTGCACGCCGGCGGCCTTGATCAGCAGCCGGGCGGCGGGCGGGGTCTTCAGCACGAAGGTGAACGTGCGGTCCTCGTAGACGCTGATCTCGGCGGGGACGATGTCGCCCCGCTGGGACTCGGTCTGCGCGTTGTAGGACTTGCAGAACTCCATGATGTTCACGCCGTGCTGGCCGAGCGCGGGGCCGACCGGCGGCGCCGGGGTGGCCTGGCCCGCCGGCAGCTGAAGCGTGAACGTCTTGACGAGCTTCTTCTTCGGAGGCATGTCTCTTCCTGGGGCTTGGAACTGGGATTCTCGCCGGTCCGCGGGCGCGCACGGTCAGCACGGTGCGGACAGCCGACGTTCTAGGGTAGCGCAGCCGTCGGCCACCCCCCGCGCCGAGGTCGGCGGATGGCGAAACGGCGCACCGGCGGCCACCGGGAAGGGGCGGGCCGCCGGTGCCGACGTACGTCAGATCTTGGCGACCTGGTTGAAGTTCAGCTCGACCGGCGTCTCCCGGCCGAAGATCGACACCAGCACCTTGAGCTTCTGCTGGTCGGCGTTGATCTCGCTGATCGTCGCCGGCAGCGACGCGAACGCGCCGTCAGTGACGGTGACCGAGTCGCCGACCTCGAAGTCGAGGACCTTGATCTCGGGCTTGGCCTTCTTCTGCTCGGTCTCGACCGCCGGGGCCAGCCACTTGAGCACCTCGTCGAGGCTCAGCGGCGCCGGCCGGTCGGCCCGGTCGGTCGCGCCGACGAAGCCGGTGACCCCCGGGGTGTTCCGGACGCAGGAGTAGGACTCGGCGGTCAGTTCCATCCGGACCAGGATGTAGCCCGGGAAGACCTTCGCCTGGACCTGCGACCGCTTGCCGTTCTTGACCTCGACCTCTTCCCGGGTCGGCACCTCGACCTGGTAGATGAAGTCCTCCATGTCGAGGGAGGTGATCCGGGTCTCGAGGTTGGTCTTGACCTTGTTCTCGTAGCCGGCGTACGAGTGCACCACGTACCAGTCGCCGGGCGCGTAACGCAGCTTCTGGCGCAGCTCGGCGACCGGGTCGAAGTCCTCGTCCGGGGCCGGCTCGGTGGTCGGGAACTCCGGCTCGCTGGCGGCCTCGACCGACTCGTTGTTGGCCGCCGTCGCCACCGTGGACTGCTCGTCCGGGGTTCCGGCGGTCTCGTCGTACTCAGGCACGCTCGCTCACTTCCGTCAGTATCGCTGTCCGCAGGTCAGCTGGACTCGCCGAAGACCCACAGCACCGCCTTGGCGAAGCCGTAGTCCAGGCCGGCCACGATCGCCAGCATCACCGCGACGAAGGTGACCACCACGGCCGTGTAGGTCAGCAGCTCCTTGCGGGTCGGCCAGATGACCTTACGCAGCTCTGCCACGACCTCGCGGAAGAACCGCGCGATGCGGGCGAACAGCCCGATCCGCTCGGTGTCCTTGCGGGTCTTCCGGCCCTCGGCCGGCTCGGCCTGCGCCCGCTTGCGGGTCGCGGTGCCACCCCGGGCGACCGGCTCGTCCGCGTCGGTGGCGTCGTCGTCGGCCACGTCGTCGACGGTCGCGTCGTCGTTCAGACGCTCGTCGCCGTCGTCCTCGCCGCGGCGCTTGCTCTCGGCCACTTCGCCCTCCGTGCGGGTATGGGGTCGCACGCCGGGCGGCGTGCGCGGCGTGTTGGTCACGCCGGCCGGACCAACCGTCCCGCGACGGGCCGCGGCCGGCGGACCGGCCGGGAGGGCCCGAACGCCTCGGAACCACCCCACCGATGCCACCACCACGGGCCGGACGCCGCCGGTGAGGGCGGCGCGACCCACGGAACGGTCAGGCCTGAGGCGCAGGGGTGACAGGACTTGAACCTGCAGCCTGCGGTTTTGGAGACCGCTGCTCTGCCAATTGAGCTACACCCCTGTGCGGCAACTCACCTCCACCCGGACACGCTGTGCCGAGCGGGGGTCACTTGCCCCACGGCGGACCAGTGTACGGGTAGTCGTGCGACTTTCCCAACCGGTCTGCCTCTCGCGCGTCGGGCGAACCCTCAGCGCGTCGTGCGGATCAGTGCCCGAGCCTGCGACAGCACCTTCTCGCCCTGGCAGGTGGCGGTGATGTCGAGCCTGGTCAGGCCCTCTTCGGTGACCTCCTTGACCACCGCTGACACCTCGATCTCGGTGCCCTCGTCGGTGTCCGGGACGACCACCGGGCGGGTGAAGCGGACGCCGAAGTCGACCACCGCGTCCGGCGCGCCGGCCCAGCCGGCCACCGCCCGGCCGACCAGCGCCATGGTGAACATGCCGTGGGCGATGACGCCCGGCAGCCCGACGCCGGTGGCGGTGCGGTCGCTCCAGTGGATCGGGTTGAAGTCGCCCGAGGCGCCCGCGTAGCGGACCAGGTCCGCGCGGGTCACCCGGTACGTCTGGGTGGGCAGCTCCATGTCCTCAGGCCTCCCCGCGTACGACGATCTTGGACCACACGGCGACCACCGGCTCACCGTCCACCGTGCTCACGTCCGTGCGGGTGGTCAGGAAGCCGTGCCCGCCCCGGGTGGTGACCTCCTCGATGGTGTTCACGCACACCAGCTCGTCCCCGGCCACCACCGGCCGGGTGTACGCGAACCGCTGGTCGCCGTGCACCACACGGCTGTAGTCGACGCCGAGCGCCGGGTCCTCGACGATCTGCCGGCTGGCCGACATGGTGACGACCACGGGGAACGTCGGCGGCGCCACCACGTCGGGGTGGCCGAGCGCCCGGGCCGCCTCCGGGTCGTGGTGGACCGGGTCGGTGGCGCCGACGGCGGTGGCGAACTCGCGGATCTTTTCTCGGCCCACCTGGTAGGGGGCGGTCGGCGGGTACGTCCGGCCGACGAAGGACGGGTCCAGGGACATGCCGCCGAACCTACACGGAAAACACGAACGCCGATCCGCCCGGTCGGGCGGCCCGGAGGCCACCCGTCAGGTGGATCGGCGTTCGAGAAGCTGTTGCGGTGCCGGCTGTGCCGGCCGCGGTCAGCGGGTCTCGCGGTGGACGGTGTGCTTGCCGTCCCGGGGGCAGAACTTCTTCAGCTCGATGCGGTCCGGGTCGTTACGGCGGTTCTTGCGCGTGATGTAGTTGCGCTCCTTGCACTCCACACACGCCAAAGTGATCTTCGGCCGGACATCGGTCGCCTTCGCCACGGCGGAGTGCCTTCCTCGCTCACGGATATCAACTACGGCGTGTCAGCGTACGCGCTGACGACGCGGACATGCAAAGTGGGCGCCTGTGGCGCCCATCCCACCGGCCACCGGGCTGGGCCCGGAGGACGAGAGTAGCGGTGGCCGGACTTGAACCGGCGACACAGCGATTATGAGCCGCTTGCTCTGCCATCTGAGCTACACCGCCGTGGCGGGTCCAGCCGGACCCTCTGAGCCCCCTTACGGAATCGAACCGTAGACCTTCTCCTTACCATGGAGACGCTCTGCCGACTGAGCTAAGGGGGCCTGCTCGATCACCCCGGGGGGTGTCGCGCAGGGGAAACAGTACACGACCGCGTCGCGCAGGTGAAATCGGATCCCCCGAGTGCGTGTCCGCCCTGGTCAGGGCACTACTCGCAGGCGCGGCAGCTCCCCCGCGACCACCGTCTCCGGGTCGACCTGGGCGCCGAACCAGGCCTCCAGCCGCTCGTACGGCAGAGGGCGGCTGAACAGGAATCCCTGGCCGATCTCACAGCCGATGTCCTGGAGCAGCTCCAGCGTCAGCTCGCTCTCCACGCCCTCGGCCACCACCGCCAGGCCGAACTGCTGCGACAGCGTCACCACCGCGTTGACGATCGCCAGGTCGCCCGGATCGGTCGCCATGCCCTGCACGAACGACCGGTCCACCTTCACCTCGTGCACAGGCAGCCGACGCAGTTGCGCCAGCGACGAGTTACCCGTGCCGAAGTCGTCCACCGAGAGGCGGACACCGAGGTCACGCAGGCTGCGCAGGGTGGGTATGGGACGTTCGGTGCCGTCCAGGACACCCGCCTCGGTGACCTCCAGCGTCAGCCGCTGCGGCGGTACGCCGTACTCGGCCAGCAGGTCGCGTACCAGCGCCGGGAAGTGCTGGTCGGTGAGCGTACGCGCGGCGAGGTTGACCGCGACGGACAGCGGCTGTTCGCCGTGGCTCCAGTCGCGGCTGCGCCGCAGGCTCTCCCGGAGCACGAACTCGGTGAGCCGGCCGAGCTGGCCGGTGTGCTCGGCCACCGCCACGAAGTCGTCCGGGGCGACACTGCCGTGCGCCGGGTGCTCCCACCGGGCCAGGCACTCCACGCCCACCAGGCGGCGGTCCCGCAGCGTGACCTTCGGCTGGAAGTAGACCTCCAGCTCGCCCTCGTCCAGCGCGCGTTGCAGGTCGCCAGCGAGGCCGAGCCGGCGCAGCGACCGCGACTCCAGCGCCGGGCTGTAGAGCTGCACGCTGCCCGGTACCGACTTGGCCGCGGTGGCGGCCAGGTCGACGCGTTGCAGCAGCGCCACCGCGTCGCTGCCGTGGTCCGGGTGCACGGCCACCCCGACGACCGTGTCCACGTCCAGGGTGAGCGCGTCGAAGACCATCTCGTCGCGGATCTGCTCCCGCAGCTGGGCCGCCAGTTCCAGGGCCGCCTCGGTGCTCTCCAACCGCAGCGTCACCAGGAACTCGTCACCGCCGGCCCGGCCGACGAGCGCCGAGGAGGGCGCGCAGGAGCGCAGCCGCTCGGCCACCTCCATGAGCACCTTGTCGCCGGCGGCGTGACCCAGCGACTCGTTCACCTGGCGGAGCCGGTCCACGTCGAAGAGCAGCAGCGCCACCACCTCACCCGGGGCGCGGATCTTGACCGCCTCCGCCACCGACGAGGTGAGGCGCCGCCGGTTGGGCAGGCCGGTGAGCGCGTCGTGGTCGGCGTCGTGCCGCAGCCGGTCGACCAGGCGGGAGTTCTCCAGCGCCACAGCGGCGTGCGCGGCGACCGTCTCGAAGACGGGGATGTCGCCGGGGGCGAAGTGGCCGATGTCGCTGAGCCGGTTGGTCACCTCCAGCGTGCCGATCACGGCCTGGCCGGAGCGCAGCGGCACCACGATGGCGTCCTTGACCCGCTCCTCCCCCGCCGCCTGCCGCAACGCCGGATCGCCGCCGAGCCAGCGGCCGATCGAGAGGGTACGACCCTTCTTGTGCACCTGCTGGCGCAGGCTCGCCGGGGTGGGCGCCAGGTCAAGCAGGCCGGGGGTGTCCACCCGGGCGGTGAGCAGCACCTCGGGATGCCGGCCCTGGGCGGGCAGCCAGAGCGTCGCGTACTCGGCCTGCATCAGCGCGCGTACCCGGTCGAGGAGGATGTCGGCGAGTGACCGCTCGGTGCCGGAGGCGAGAAGGCGGGTGAGCTCGTACATCCCGGCCAGCGTGCGGTGCTGGCGGAAGAACTGGGAGTAGGAGCGGTAGACCAGGACCAGGCCGCTGAAGAGGGCGGCGAGCAGCAGCGCCGACCACCACGTCGTCTTCAGGGCGATCAGGACGAGCAGGCCGATCGCCACGTTGATGGCGGCGGTGAGCAGAGCGGTCGGCATGCTGCGCAGCGCGTCCCGCCCGGCCTGCCAGCCCTGGAGCAGCACGTGCACGCCGACCACGCTCACGAGGCTGACCAGCGTGACCACGCAGACGGCGAGGAACAGCGAGCCCCAGGTCCCCGGCCCGACACCGCGCAGCGGCGGCAGCGCCAGGAGTACGAGGCTGGCCAGCGAGGTGGCGGCGGCGGCCTTGGCGACGTTGAACCAGAGCTTCGCCGCGCCGAAACGGTGCGAGGCACTCCAGATCAGCACCGAGAGTGTGTAGATCAGTACGACACTCAAGGGCGGCAGGAAGTAGAGCGCCACGATCAGTGGCACCTCGGTGAGCGTCACGCCCACCGACTGGCGCCGGACGTAGACGTTCAGCACCGCGAAGCTGATCCCCGCCATGACGACGAAGAACACGAAGGCGAGCGGCCACTTGCCGAACGGGTGGTCCGCCACCAGGGCGATGCAGGTGCTGAAGACCACCGCCAGCAGCGCCAGAGGGGCGGTGACGAGCCAGGCACGTTCCGTTGACCTACGAGGTCGGCCCTGGCTTGCCATGCCCCTCCTACCCGAGACGTCGTCCGCCGGCCGGCGGACGACTCGATGATTCAGCGCGGGGCGTCCATCGTCCAGACGATGTCGGCGAGTTGCGCGCTACTGGTGCCGGGGAGGATGCCGAAGGCGCCTGCGATGGCGGCGAGCACGAGGAGCGAGCCAAGCAGCCGGCCCAGCGTTCGACCAGACATGATTGCTCCTGTCGGGAGATTGCCACAGGGATGGTGAAGGTTTCCCGATCGTGCCACAAGCCTGAGGGGCAGAAAAGCGGAGAGGACCCGCCCAGCCCGAGTAGCTGTCAGGTTCCGCCGTTCGGCCCGGCCACCCACGACACGCAGCCAGGTCATGGGGGTGAAGGGACGTCAGCCGCTTCGTCCATTGCGGATTCCCACCTTCACCCACGAAGGGGATCAAGTCACGCGAAACCCCACACCACCAACCCTGGGTCGCCCGGCCGGCTCACCCTGGCCAATCCGCCCGGTGGACCACCACCGGACCCGCGGGCATTGACCACCATACCTGCCCGTGTCATGAACGCCAGAGGATGATTCGCTCATTCACGCCGGAACCGCTCAGTGGGCTCACCAGGGGCGTCCAGCGCCTTCGGCGTACGTCACCTGAGCATGTCCGCCACGCCGGTGTCCGGATCGACCGCCACGCTGAGCTTGCAGTGTCCCCGGGCTCGGGTCTCCCCACGGGGAACGAAGTCGACGACCAGCAGGCGCTCGGTTCCGCGGAGTCCTCGCACCTGCGCTTCGTACGGCTCGGAGATCTGCCAGTCGTCGATCTGGAACCCGCCTCGGGGCTTGCCGGCGCGCATCCGTCTGGTGAACTCGGCGGTCGCCAGCACCCGAACCTCATCCTGATCCACGACCCAGTATCGATCTACCGGCCCGTCCGCCGGAGGACACGGCCCGGCGGACCGGTCGCGCGGCTACTGGCCGAAGGTGTACCGCAGATTCGCGTTGATCAGCTCGTTCAGTCGCCTACGCAGATGCCCGAGCAGCGAGGGGTCTGGAAAAGGCTCGGCGAGCAGCAGCGTCCACCGAAGCAGGGTGCCTTGATGCCCGTCGGACGCGAGATCGAAGCGCACCTGCGCGTCGGGTCGCTTCGACCACAGCGATGACCAGACGACCAGGTTCGGGCGTTCGCGGCGCAGGATCTGCGGTCGCTGTTCGTCGTCGAGCAACCGAAGCCACGGGCGTGCCGGGTCGCGGTCAGGCTCGCTCAGCGCCTCGAAGACGACGGCCGGCGGAGGCGCTTGACCGCGTATGCGACTGCCCGCTTCGATCATGGCTCAGCTTAACGGCGCGAGCCGACAGGGCTGACGAGTGTCGCGGCCCGAACGAGAATGGCCCCGGAGCGCGTTTTCGCAACTCACGGGCCGTTCTTGCACCTGGTGGCGGGTGATGGATTCGAACCTCTGTAGCTTTCGCGACGGACTTACAGTGCGTCAAGCTCAGTGCTATGACCTGGGCATATCGGCTGCCTTGCCTTGCTGGTGACACACAAACAACAGGACTCACCCCAGTAGGCAGGCGTAGCCCATCCGGTCGACGCCCGTCCGGCGATGGGTCGAACGTCGGCGGCACGTCCAACCGCGCCCTGTCGAAGGACACCACCCCGCCGCCGAACGTCGCTCCTTGGAAGGGCACCCGCCCGCCGCTGAACGTCGCCCCGTCGAATGACACCTGCGCGCCACTGAACGTCGCCCCGCCGCCAAACAACGGATCCTCGCCGAAGGCGATTGCCGACGCGAGCAACCTCGGCGTGGCGCGGGGTCGCGTTCACCGCAGCGCTCGGGCAGGATCGCCTCGTGGCCATCGACTTCTGGATCTCCTCGCTTACGTTCAGCGACCGAACGCGCGTTCTTACACCCGCTCAAGGCATCACCGTCATAGTCGGACCGAACAACTCTGGCAAGACCGTTACTCTGCACGGCTTAATCAACTCTCTCGCCTCACCCCATAGCAAGAGTGAGGCAAAGGTCGTGCGTGATGTCAGCTTCGAAACCAAGGGCACCGTGGACGACCTCCATGCTTGGTTGCAAGAGAATGCGCACAAAGAGCGCAACATGTATGAGGAGATGTATCGGCGGATGGGCCAGCAAGTCAGATGGCATGAGCTGAAATACGGCTGGGAGAATGCCCACACAGGGCATATAGGACCCCACCTGGCGAACTATCTCACGTTCTCCGCCGACGTCGACTCACGCGCTGGTATCGTAGGCGGTCAGGTCAGTTCGGGGTATATGGATGATATACCAAGCAGCCCCGTCGCCTTCCTGTACTACGACGGCGATCTTGAGCAAAAATTCTCAAAGATTTGCGAATCGGCGTTCGGGATGCCTATTACCCTTCAACGGCTTAGCTCCTCATCGTCTCTTAGACTAGGGGTTCCCGACGCTGAAGTTCCGCCCGTCAATCGGCCCACGAAGGCGTATGCGGATGCCGAGCGTGCGCTTCCAGCGTTAGGCGAGCAGGGCCATGGGATGCGGAGTTTTATGGGTCTAGCGCTAACAATGCTGGTCCAGAACTACTTCGTGATTACCGTTGACGAGCCAGAAGCTTTCCTGCACCCTCCTCAGCGGCGCGCGCTGGGGCGACTCCTCAGCGAATTGGCGACCAACAGCGGGTCTCAGCTATTCATCGCGACTCATGATACGGACTTTCTTTGGGGATTACTTGACGGCCCTGCCGAAGTAACTGTTGTTCGGCTTACCAGGGACGGCGACGTGAACCATGCCAAGCAGATTGACGCCGAGCAGGCAAAATCGTTATGGACTGACCCCCTCCTTAGATACTCAAGAATCTTCGACGGCCTCTTTTACAATCGGGTCGTAGTAGCGGAAAGCGACTCCGACTGCCGGTTCTTCGGGGCGGTCGTGGACTACCTCGTCGATGAGCGAGGTGTCGCAAGACCTGACGTGCTCTTTGTACCTGCCGGAGGAAAGGATCGGATACATGTCGCGGTATCAGCCCTCCGCAGCGTAGGCGTCGACGTGGTTGCCGCTGTTGACTTCGACATGTTTCGAGATGAACAGGGCTTTAAGCGCCTGGTCGAAGCTTGCGGAGGCACCTGGGAGGAATTTGCTCAGCTCAGGACACGCTTTGCAGGGCCAATTAGCGCGAAGCGGGTCGCCAAGCCCATTTCGGGGCTTCGGAAGAAGCTGGACAGCATCTTGCCCGGCGATGAAGCAGACCTGGACCGGGAGACCAGCAAGGCGGTTACAGCGCTATTCTCGTTCAAAGATGGATGGGAGGAGGCGAAAGATACCGGACTCGAATCCGTACCGCATGGAGATGCGTATCTCTCTTGCGAGCTACTACTCAGCAAGCTCACCGAAATCGGAGTCTTCGTCTCACCCAACGGCGAGCTTGAATCATTCGTCAAGGGCGTCGGAGGCCATGGACCGAAGTGGGTGAATGCTGTTCTGTCTAAAGGTCTACAGAAGCGGTCCGCTACAGCACATCGCTTCGTTAGGCAGTTGATTGAGAGATGACAAGCCGCTCAGGGGATGCTAGCCGCCTTGGTTGGCGCGGCACTCACCACAGCGCAAAGAGTTGCGGGCATCAGCCAAGGAGAAAGGAGTCACATCTTTAGCTCAGCCGACTTTTCGGGCGAGACGGGCAGGGCGACTCGCCGTGCGCTGACTCAAGGCCAACACCGTCGATCTGACGGCGCTCACCGACGCTGCCTTGGTGCGGAAGGCGCTCGACACGCTCGCCCTGCGGATGGACGGCACGCCCGCGTCGCCCAACACAGTCGCCCGCAAGCGGGCCGTCTTCTCCGGCGCTCTCAAGTACGCCGTTGAACTGCGGCTACTCGACACGCACCCGATGTCCCTGCTGAGCTGGACCGCTCCGAAGATGGCCGATGAGGTCGACCGGGGAGCGGTGGTCAACCCCAATCAGGCTCGGGCGCTGCTCGCCGAAGTGGGGCGCAGCGTGCCCGAGTTGGAAGCGTTCTTCGGGTGCATGTACTACGCCGCGCTGCGCCCCGAGGAAGTGCTCCACCTGCACGAAGACGAGTACGAGCGGCCCGCCCAGCGTGGGGGGTGGGGGGTACTGCACCTGACCGGCTCGACGGTGGCCGTAGGTCGGGACTGGGGCGACGGAGACGACACCGCCGAGGACCGAGGGCTCAAGCACCGGGCAAGGCAGTGACCCGGGACGTACCGGTTGCGCCGCCGCTCGTGCGGCTGCTCGACCATCACATCAAGGAGTACCCCACCGGGATCGAACGGCAAGCTGTTCGTGACCCGACGCGGCCGCGGCGGGCGGTACGTCCCCACCGCCGGCCAGCCGAGCCCGAACAACACCTACGGGAAGGCGTGGCGCGACGCGCGGGCAAAGGTGCTCACCCCGGCTCAGTAGCGCTCCCCGCTAGCCCGGCGACCGTACGACCTGCGGCACGCCGCCGCGTCGCTCTGGCTCAACGCCGGGGTGCCGGCAACCCAGGTCGCCGGGTGGGCCGGGCACAGCGTCCACGTCCTCATGCGGGTCTACGCGAAGTGCGTCTACGGGCAGGAGGAAGCCGCCCGCGCCACCGGATTGAAGCAGCCCTTGCGAACGGAACCACGCGCCCGAGCGATCACAATCGCGACGGTAGGGCCGACTTGGCCACAGGCGAGATGTCGTGAAAGGCTGCCTCTAATGCGGCCGTAGGGTTCGACCTCTGGGCGGTTGCGGGGGTTGGGAGCCGGTGGGCCAAACCAGCTCCCAACCCAAGAGAGTCAGCGGTGATCGTGCTTGGTCGCCAAGTTCACCGCCAACTCGACCATCACCACGAGAGCCTGCACCGCGAGGTGCAGGCTCTCGTCGTTGACGAACAGCAACCCCAAGAGTTGCAGTCCGGTCCGGACGTAGAGCCAGCCCTCCGCCAGCTCACGTGGCATGACTGAAGTCAACTGTGCCGGCTCCTTCCCGGCTCCATTCGACCCCTCGTGCGCCTGGGGCACTAAATCCTCCGATCCCTGATGCTGATGCGCCTCAGGTAGGCCACATCCGGAGCGGCGATCCGCCGACCCGATCGGATGTCTACGAGTCGCCAGCGCTCCACAAGGGCGGGATCCGTCTCCCCAGCACCACTCGCAAAGTTGCTCACGAGCAGCAGAAGCAGGCTATCCAGGGCAGGGTTCCCCGCGCGTGCGCGCGCGGGCGCGCACGCGCGGGCCGATGTCCGTGAAGCTGTCGATCAGTCTTGAGCGCCAACCTGCCCAAACGGACTGGAAGCCGATCGTTAATCATCAATCCTTCCCGTTGCGGTGATGTGTAACATCCGCCCGCTAGGGTCGACCCCATGGCGAACGACGGCGACCCCGGCTACTGCCTGAAGTGCCTTGATTGGCTCCCATCCGATACCAGGGGTGGCACTCGCTTCTGTTCCGCGAAGTGCCGCAACCAGAAGTGGCGACGAGATAAGCGCGGGCGACAACCCTTTAAGTTGCCCGAAAACTGCGATTACTGTGGGTTTTCCATCTACACGTGGGGACTTAGGCGCAAAAGAAGCGATTCCCTCTATTGCGGCAGTAGATGTCGCCAGGCGGCGTATCGACAACGTCAGCGCGGGGCGGAACTCCGCGCACAACTAGGTATCGAACTGCCGCCGAGCCGGAGAGCCAGGTAGGGGTCAGTCCGTGGGGGCATGCCGCGCCGACCGAGGATGGCCGAGCTAGCGTCGCCTAGGCGCAGGCTCGGCGGCGCCGTGGAACTAGTTGATCTCCGTGACACTCATGTGACACAGCCAGCGAGATCGAGCGGGCTAGAGCGGGACTGAGTGAGACGCACAGATAGAGGCCCCCGACCGACGTTCTCGCTGGTCGGGGGCCTCTATCTGCACCTGGTGGCGGGTAGAGGATTCGAACCTCTGAAGCTTTCGCGACGGATTTACAGAGCGCCACGGACAGGCCGCCGACCTGCGCAAACGCCGTTCAGCCCGAGCACGACGACGCGGATGCGACGTCGGTCCCGTTTCAGCCTCCCGCCCGGTCGATCAGAGCACCGGCAATCTCGCCCATGCTGGTGACCACCACGTCCGCCCGGGCGAGCCGGAACGCGTCGACCTTCGCCGGCCGATTCGCGTAGCCGACCACCGCGACCCCGGCGGCTCGTGCTCCCTCTATGTCTGAGAGCGAGTCGCCGATCAGCACACACCGGCCCGTCGGCACGCCGAGGGTGCGCACGGCTTGCAGGATCGGTTCCGGGTTGGGCTTCATGCGGTCCGGCTCGGCGTACGCCCGGCCGACCACCGGAGAGACGTACCCGGCAAGCCGGTGCGCTGCGAGGTAGGCGATCACCGCACCGGCCGAGTTGTTACTGACCGCCGCTACCGGCACCTCGGCTTGCCGCGCCGCCACGATCACCTCGCGGCCGTATGGTGTTGGCTCGGCAGTCTCGACGGCCCGCCGCTCGGCGGCGCAGAGCGCATCCTCTACCGCTCGCGTTACGCGCTGGTTGCCGACCACGCTAGTGCGGCGCAGTACCTCAAGCGGGTCCGGCTCGCTGGCGAGGTCGGGCGGTACATCGACACCATGCTGCCGCAGTACGTTGACCAGCTCGCCTGCGACCTGCTGCGCCGGGTATCCGGCGAAGATGCTGCACACCGGCCCGTCAAAGTCGAGCAAGACCGCGCCGACCTCGCCGAGCAGCCTGCCGAGGTCGGCGTTCATCCGTCGTACCGATAGGCAATGGTCGACCACACCGAGTCGAACCACTGGCGGGACGCCTCTACGAACTGCGTGGCGTGAGAGGTTTCGTCGTCGGTGACCGCGTAGTGGAACAGCGGCACGTCCTTGCCCATCAGGTCGTAGATCGCCATCGGCTCGCCTTTGATCGAGACGGTGCGCTCAACGACCGGATAGAAGCCATAGAAGACCTCTTCGTCATTGAGGATGTAGAGCTTGAACAGCGGCGACGCCCGGTGCATCCGCACCTCAACGGTGGTCGACCGGATGAGGCCGAGGTCACCCAGCTCGGTGACCTGATCGATGATGCCATCTGCGGCTCGGCGGGTGATCCGCTCCGCACGCTCGCGCACCGCCGCGTCGTCGGCCTGCGTCTCAGCCCGTGAGGGCAGCGCCATCGGCACGGTCATGTCGGAGATCAGGACTCGCACGGCGATCGTCTCCGGCGCGAGCCGACCGACGCGCACCTTGTCGAGCGCTTCCGCGAGCGCATCCCGCAGCGTCTCGCCCGAGAACCCCGCAAAGTCGATCGTGACGTGAGGCCGCTCAAACGCCGCTTCGATGTGCGGGCGCAGCTCGACCGCTCGCTGTGTTTGCGCCCGGACGAACGCGCCGCTGCCCTGCCGGGACACGATCAGCCGCTCTGCCCGGAGCAACTCCAAGGCTCGCTTGACCGTCTCCCGCGCCACGCCGTAGCGGGCGGCTAGTTCGGGCTGCGATGGCAGCTTGTCGCCGGGGGCGAGCCGGCGCATGAGGATGGCCGCCCGCAGCTTGTTCGCGATCTGCTGCGAGGCCTGTTTGGGGTCGTCGGGATCTAACTGACCGAGGAAGTCAAGGTTCTCGTTCACCCGCTCACGGTAGCGCTGACTAGCCAAGTCGGGAAAGTTCGGCACGCCCTCTTGACCTGACTAGCCAGGCCGCCCTACGGTCATGGCGTCGGACCTGACTAGCCAGGCACGACAAGCCGAGCGGAAGCCGGAGAAGGTGGCGCTTTTGCGCCGCGCGCTTACGGGCCGGTCGTGTGGTCGTTCATTGAGAACTTCACAGCAGAAGCGCCGCGTGGATCCGTCTGCGGCATCCCCGCCTTGAGCCACACGGTGGCCGACCCCGGTGTCTTCCCGGGCGAGCGGGGCGAGCGGGCCGGATCCGGCGCGCGGCATGGACTTCTGCCTCTTGATTTCTGTTCGTCCCCGGGGTGCGGCCGGTCTGGTCGCACCCCGGGGCTTTCCCGACTGCAGCGACTCTCCCGGAGGTTTCCCGTGAGGAAGCACCTTGCCCCCGTGGCCGCCGAGCCGACCGCCGCCGACCTGGCCGCGATCGACACGGAGTGGCCGCTGATCGCGGCCGAACTGGACGTGCTCGACGCCGAGATCACGATGCTCTACGCCGAGGACCACGGCGGACCCTCGCCGCTGGACTGGCGGCGGCTGCGCCGGGCCGAGGCCCGCGTCACCCGCGCCGCCGCCGACCTGACCGCCCGCACCGACCCGCACCGCGCGGCCTGATGTCCCGCATCCGCGCCACCTTCCACGACCCGGACGGAGCGCGGTACGGCATCCCTACCTACTGGTGGCGCGGTGCCCCGCCCGGCTACGCCACCCGTCGCCAACTGGCCGCCGCCGGGCTGCGCCCCGGTGGTCAGCCGATCGCCGCTCAGATCCTCTGGCGCGGCGTCGGTGGCACCCGCGCCGCCTACCTGTACCGGCTGGATCTGGCCGCCCCGAAGCGCACCGCCACCCCCGCCCAACGGCGCGCCATCGCCGCCGCGCTGCTCGCCCGCCGGACCTGCCCGACCTGCGGCACGGTCCGGCCCTACTACATCCCGCGCTCGCTCGGCGAATGCCTGAGCTGCGCATACCCGTTGGAGGACGCAGCATGACCGCCCCCACGATCAACGGCACCCGCTACCCGCAGCCCCTCGAAGACCTGTTGCCCGCCGCCCGCGCGCTGGACCTGCCCGAGGGTGAGGCGTTCCCGTCGCGCAACCGGCTCATGCGGGAGTTCCGCATCGGCGCACCCAAGGCCGGTGAACTCCTGGCCCTGCTCAAGGCCGAGCCCGCGACGCCGCCGGTCGACAGCACCGGCCCGGATGCCACGGACCCGGCCGACGCACAGGCCGTGCCCGAGCCCGCGCCGCCGGTCGAGCCGGACCCGACGCCCGCCCCGGAGATCACGACGGCCGAGCCGGATGCCGAGGCCACGGCGGTCAGTCGCCCGGACACGCCCCCCGACGACGAGCCGAGCCGGCGTCCGGTGGTGTGGCCGGTGGTGCTCATGGCCCTCGGCGCGTTCGTGGCCGTCTGGTCCGGCTGGGTCGGGCTCGGCAAGCTCACCGGGTTCGGGAAGGTCGACCTGCTGCCCGGGATCGTGGAGCCGGGTTCGTGGGCCACCATCGACTCCGCGATCACCCTGCCCATCGGGGTGGAGGCGTACGCCGCGTACGCGCTGTACGTGTGGCTGTCCGGCCGGGTGCCGACCCGGGCGCGCACGTTCGCCAAGTGGTCGGCGCTGGCCTCCCTCGCGGTCGGCGCGCTCGGCCAAGTCGCCTACCACCTGCTCACCGCCTACGACGTCACCGCCGCCCCGTGGTGGATCACCACCCTCGTGTCCTGCCTCCCGGTGGCGGTGCTCGGCATGGGCGCCGCGCTCGCGCACCTCGTCCGAGAGGGCCACTGACATGCCGAAGCGCAAGGCCACTGAGCAGGATCTGGCCAACATCGTGGCGGAATGGGCCGTCCGGGAGATCCACCGGGACGACAACACCCGCAAGGCGTTCCGCAACCTGTCGCCCGAGGTCCAGGGCCAGATCCACGGATGGGCCGCCGACGAGCGGCAGCGCCGTGCGGACGGCATCACCATCACCGACTGACTTCGCCCGGCGGCACGGCCCCTCGGCCTAGGAACCGTGCCGTGCCGCCGGTCCACCCCCCTTCAGCCGTACCTACCGACCTCGGGAGATGCCCCTCATGTTCGCAGATCCGACCGGCGCGCACGCGGCGACGTTCGCCGCCGTGTTCGTTGCTCTCTACGTCGCGCATCAGGTGGGCGACCACTGGATCCAGTCGCAGCGCCAGGCCGACTGCAAGGGCCTGCCCGGCTGGCCCGGCCGCCTCGCCTGCGCCGCCCACGTCGCCACCTACACCCTCACCGCCCTGGTGGCGCTGGTGTTCCTCATCGCCGGTACCGGCCTGCGGCTGGATCCGTGGGCGGTCGGCGTGGGCTTGACCGTCTCGGCGGTGTCGCACTACATCGCCGACCGGCGCACCCCGCTGCGGCGCATCGCCGAAGCGCTGGGATCCGCGAAGTTCTACGCCCTCGGCGCGCCCCGCGCCGGCCACGACGACAAGCCCTGTCTCGGGACCGGCGCGTACGCCCTGGATCAGTCCTGGCACATCGGTTTCCTGTTCGTCTCCGCCCTGCTCATCGCCGCCTGACCCACCCTGCCCCGCTGGCAGTCCACTTCCTGAAGGAGAGCCTTCTGATGGCACGCATCTCGATCGGCCGGTCCTCTGGCCGCATCACCACCGGCACCTCAACGCTGTGGTGCCCGCCCTGCGGCAACGACAGCAACTGGCGCGACATCACCGCTGACGACCGGCGTACCTACGCCACCTGCGGCGACTGCGGCAACCGCGTCTCCGTTAAGAACTGACCCCGCCCGGCGGCACGGCTACCGGCTCCCAACCTGCGCCGTGCCGCCGGTCCCCCGTCCGATCCGTGAACCGTTGGAGGAACCCCCATCATGACGTCCCCCCAAGACGACCGTTTCGACTGGCAGGCCGCCGAAGCGGACCTGTCCGACCCCACCACCGGCCCGGACGGCCCGGATGCTGAGGTGGTGGATCTGGATGCCGCCCGGTCCCGGCGGCAGGGTTCCGTCACCCTCGGCGAGGGTGACGGAAGCGACCTGGACGACGACCGTCCGGAGGGCGGCCCGGTGCTGGTGGACAGCGTGGAGGCGCAGCGCCGCCCGCGTTTCTCCCTGGCCGGGTTCCGCGACGCGCAGCGGGTGCCGATCCTGCCGGGGTGGCTGCGCTCGCGGGCGGAGTTCGCCGGGAACCTGACGTGGGCGGGCGGGTTCGCCGCCCACGCAGCCGGCTACCACGCGCTGCGGCTGCCGAAGTACGCGGGCCGCATCGCGTGGCGCGCGCCGCGCGGCCTCGGCCGCCTGATCGGCGGGTACGGGCGGTGGCTGTTCGACCTGGAAGGCGAGCCGGTCCGACAGTCGGTAGTCCGCGCCGCGATCGACAAGCCCGAAGAGGCCCGCACCTACCAGGGGCTGTCGCGGCAGCGTGACCGGCGGGTGCGCTGGCGCGGCCTGACCGCGATCCCCGCCGCGCTGGCCCTGTTCACCCTGGCCGGAGTGCTGCTGCTCGCCCCGGGCGCGGTACAGCTCGCCGTGGCGGTCGTGGTGGTGACGGTGCTCGCGTTCCTCGGCGCGCCGGCCGACAAGCCGCTGCTCGACACCGCCGTGGTCCGCACCGCCGCCGCGCCGCTGACCTCGGCCGAGGTGTTCGCCGCCCTGGCCGCGTTGAACATCAAGGGCATCAACGACGCCATCCGCCGGGGCGACAACGGCAAGCGGTGGTTCCCCGCCCCGATCGCGCGGGAGAACGGCGTCGGCTGGCGCGCCGAGGTGGAGCTACCGCGCGGCGTCACCGCATCGAGCGTGGTGGAGAAGCGCGAGGAACTGGCCGCCGCGCTGACCCGTCCGCTCGGGTGCGTGTGGCCCGAGGCCAACGGCGAGGTGCACCCCGGGCGGCTCGTGCTGTTCGTCGCCGACAAGGACATGAGCCGGGCCAAGCAGAAGCCGTTCCCGCTGCTCACCTCCGGCACGGTGAACCTGTTCAAGGCCGCGCCGTTCGGCACCGACCCGCGCGGCGCGCTGGTCACCATCACCCTCATGTACGCCTCGGTGATCATCGGGGCGCTGCCCCGGTTCGGGAAGACGTTCGCGCTGCGGTTGGCGCTGCTGCTGGTCGCGCTCGACCCCCGGTCGTGGGTGCTGGCGTTCGACCTCAAGGGCACCGGTGACCTGTCCCCGTTGGAGCCGGTCTGCCACGCCTACCGGGCCGGTGACGAGAAGGAGGACATCGAGTACCTGGTCACCGCGCTGCGGGAGGTCCACACGGAGATGCGCCGCCGCACGAAGGTGATCCGGGATCTGCCGCGTGACCTGTGCCCGGAGAACAAGGTCACCGACGAGTTGGCGTCCAACCGCAAGTTGGGGTTGCACCCGATCGGCATCGGGATCGATGAGTGCCAGCGGGCGTTCGAGCACCCGGTGTACGGCGCGGAGATCGAGGAGATCTGCGAAGACCTCGTTCGCCGTGGCCCGGCGGTCGGAATCATGCTCAAGCTGGCCACCCAGCGGCCGGACGCGAAGAGCCTGCCGACCGGGATCTCCGCGAACGCGGTGCTGCGGTTCTGCCTCAAGGTCATGGGGCAGACCGAGAACGACATGGTGCTGGGCACGTCGATGTACCGCAACGGCATCCGGGCCACGATGTTTTCCCGCCGGGACAAGGGCATCGGCTACCTGGCCGGTGAGGGTGACGAGCCGGTCATCGTCAAGACGTTCGAGATCGACGGCCCGGCCGCCGAGGCGATCGTCGCCCGCGCCCGCAAGGCCCGGGAGCGGTACGGCAACGTCACCGGCCACGCCGCCGGGGTCGTGCTCGACACCACCGCCGTGCGGCGGGACACGATCCTTGAGGACGTGGCCGGGGTCATGGCCGAGGCCGAGCCGAAGCTGTGGTCCACCGTGATCGTGAAGCGTCTCGCCGCGCTGCGGCCCGACGTGTACGCCGGGTTCACCGCCGATCAGCTCCGCGAGGCGCTCAAGGTCCACGGCCTCACGACGAAGCAGTGCTGGGGCGAGGACACCGACACCGGGGAGTCCGGCAACCGCAAGGGCTTCCACCGCGCGGACGTGCTCACGGCGATCACCAAGCGTGACCGCGAGACGGGCGGCGGCAAGACCAAGTAGCCCACGATCCGCCGCTAGGTCTAGCGGCCACCTCCGCTAGACCTAGCGGCACCGCTAGCGACTCAAACATTTCCTGGCCAGCGCCCTAGCACCTAGCGGCGTCGGCCCCTCGCACCCTCAAAACGGCCTGTGGAGGCGTTTCGTGCTGACCATCGCCGCGCTAGCTAGCCTGACCATCCTCGGTTACGCAGCGTTCTACCTGATCAAGTGCTACGCCGTGCCGTTCGGCCCCTGCCGCCGCTGCAAGGGCACCGGAGAGCGGCGCGGCCTCATCCTCCGACTCAAGCGCGAGTGCCACCGCTGCGCCGGCACGGGCAAGCGGGTGCGCGTCGGCCGCCGCGTGATCGAGCGCGTCCGCGACGAGTACCGGGCTGGCACCCGATGAACCGCCGCAACCTCAACCAGCACACCGACTGGTGCGGGCGGGACCACCGATGCGGCCTCGGCGAGCACCGCTCGCCAGAGATTGTGGTCGACATCCCCGGCCACGCCCGCGCGGTCCTCGTACGGGTGCGCACAGCCGCCGGGCGGGAGCACGCCGAGGTGCGTGTCCGGGTCGCGCTCGCCGCCGGGGAGCTGGCCGCCCGCCGCCAGTTGGTGGGGCTGCTCGGCGACGTGCGCGAGGCCGTCACCCGCGCCGCGATCGCCGCGCGGCCCCGGCCGAGGCGGGCCGCGCGGTGAACGGCATCGCGCGCCGCGATGGTGCGTCACCGCGTGATCCGCGTCTGTCCGGTGCGGAGGTGTGGCTGACCGGCACCCCGGCCGAGCTGGACGCCCTCACCGCCGCCCTGACCGCCGCCGGGCACCTCACCCAACGCGGCACCCGCCGGGCGCTGACCGGCGCGGACGCCGGTCGCCACCGCCTGTATCTGCGGCTGACCGTCACCGCCGCCGCCAAGCGGCCCGCACGCGGCCCGGAGCAGGGCGGCGCGCTGATCGACCTTGACGCCGCCCGCGCTCACCGCCGACCCGCCTAGGAGACGCCCCCATGTCTGACCTGCTCACCGCCGCACTCGGCCACGCCGCACGCGGGTGGCACGTCTTCCCGCTGCGCCCCGACGACAAGCGGCCCGCGTTCCCCGACCACGCGGCCGACGACTGCACCGGCCGTGACCCGCGCTGCCGGACCGGTCACGTCGGGTGGGAGGCCCGCGCGACCACCGACCCCGACCGTATCCGCCGCGCGTGGTCGGCCCGCCCGTACGGCATCGGCCTCGCGTGCGGGCCGTCCCGCCTGGTGGTGGTCGACCTGGACGTGCGCAAGCCCGGACAGACCATGCCGCCCGGCTACGAGGGATGCCCGCACGGGCTGCGAACGCTCGCCGAGCTGGCCGCCGCGCACGCCGCGACGATCGACCCGACCTACACCGTGACCACCGGACGGGGCGGCACCCACCTGTACTACCGGCACCCCGACACCGGTCCGGCGCTGCGCAACACCGCCGGGACGCTCGGCCCGATGGTCGACACCCGCGCCCACGGCGGCTACGTCGTCGCCCCCGGCTCCACCGTGGCCGGGCGGCCGTACACGGTCGACCTGGACACCGACCCCGCGCCGCTGCCCGCCTGGCTCGCCGTACTGCTGGCACCCGCGCCGCTGCCGCCGCAACGCCCGGTGGTGGTCGACCTGCCCGCCGACCGCACAGGCGCGTACGTGCGGGCCGCGATCGACCGGGAGACGGCACGGGTCACCGCCGCCCCGGCAGGGGAGCGCAACCGGTCGCTGTACATCGCCGCCGTGGCCCTCGGCCAGCTCGCCGCCGGGGGCGCGCTCACCGAGGCCGACGCGCAAAGCGTGCTGGAACAGGCCGCAGCGTCCGCCGGGCTCGGCCGCGTCGAGACCGCACGCACCATCCGATCCGGGCTAGCCGCTGGCTCCCGCCGACCCCGAAAGGTGGCCGCATGAGCACCGCCCGCCTCCACCTCGTCACCGACCACCCGGACCCCGGCGGGCAGGAAGCCGCGGGCGCCGCGTTGTGGGATGTTCCAGTGCCGTTGACCGGCGTGAACACCGCGCCGCCGCCGTTCCCGGTCGACGTGTTCCCCCGCTGGCTCGGCGACATGGTGACCGGCGTTGCCCGGTTCACCGCTACCGATCCCGCGATGGCCGGCACTCTCGCCGTCGCCGTGCTGTCCGCCTGCGCGGGCGGACGCCTCGAAGTGGAGCCGGTGGCCGGGTGGCGGGAGCCGGTCAACATCTTCGCCGCTGTCATCGCCGGTCCCGGCGAGCGCAAGTCACCCGTTCACCGGGCGATGACCGCGCCGCTGTTCGCCGCACAATCCACCCTGGCCGACGCGATGCGGCCAAGGATCGCCGAGGCCGCCGCGCTGCGCGACATCGCCGACCGGCAAGCCGAACAGGCCAAAACCGCTGCGGCGAAGGCCACCGACCCGCACAAGCGCGACGACGCCGCCGCCGAAGCCGTGGCCGCCGCGATCGCCGCCGAGGCCATCACCGTGCCCGGCCTGCCCCGGCTGATCGTGGACGACGCCACCCCCGAAGCGCTCATCGGGCTGATGGCCGCCAACGGCGGACGCATGGCGATCATCTCGGATGAGGGCGGCATCTTCGACACCCTCGCCGGTCGCTACTCCGGTGCCCCCAACCTCGACCCCTACCTGAAAGGCCACGCGGGGCAGCCGATGAGCAACGAACGGCAGACCCGCGAGGGCGCGTCGATCGACAAGCCCGCGCTGACCGTGTGCGTGATGGCGCAACCGGTGGTGCTGCGCCAGTTCGGCGGCAACGCCGGGCTCGCCGGACGCGGACTCCCTGCCCGGTTCCTGTTCGCGCTGCCCGCGTCGATGGCCGGATACCGGCCCGTTGACACGCCCCCGGTGCCCGAGCAGGTCACCGCCGGGTACCGGCACCGCGTGCACGACCTGGCCGCCACCTTCGCCGAATGGACCGATCCCGCCGTCGTCGTGCTCACCGACGACGCCCGCCAGGTGCGCCGGGCCGCCGCCGAGCAGGTCGAAGCCGAGCTACGCCCCGGCGGGAGCCTGCACGACATGCGCGAGTGGGGCAACAAGCTCTCCGGCGCAACCCTGCGCCTGGCCGGGCTGCTGCACGTCGCCCACCACCCCGCCGACGCCTGGCGGCAACCCATCGACGCCGACCGCATGGCCGACGCCGTACGCCTGGCCGAGTTCTTCGCCGCCCACTACCGGACCGCCGTCGCCGCGATCACCGCCGACACCGCCACCGAAACCGCCCGCCGCGTCCTCACGATCGTCACCGCCAAGGGCATGACCACCTTCACCCGCCGCGAACTGCACCGCCGCTGCCACCGACAACTACCCCGCGCCGCCGACGTCACCGCCGTCCTGGACGTCCTCACCGCCCACGGCTGGATCCGCACCACCGAGGCAGGCGGCTACGAAGTCCACCCCCGCGCCGCGCACCTCGCCGCCGGGAGCGGTGACAGCGGTGACACGGTGACAACCAACCCTGACGGCGGCGTTTCCGCAGCTCAGAGCACCTGAACCACTGTCACCGGCACCCGGTGACAGGGCGGTGACAGCGGTGACACACCCGGACCGCTGTCACCGCTGTCACCACCTGTCACCACCACCCGGTGACAGCACAAACAGCGGCTTGACCAGCGCAAACACCCGCCCGGCCGTCCGGCTGTCACCGTGTCACCGCCCCCTGGCCCCTCCCGCCGCATCCGACCCACGGCAGCCCGCCAATACCCCTCGAAACGGCCCGCTGAGAGCCACGCAGACGGAACGGCCCTATGCCTTACACCAACCCTGCACGGATCTTGCGTCTCCGTAGCTCTCAGCGGGCCGCTCTACGCCGTTCTGCCGCACCACTACCCCCATCCTCCACACGCGACCCGCACCGACCGGAAGGCGCTCACCGTGCGAATCAGGCTGCACGGCACCCCCGCTGAAACAGCCGCAGCGCTCGCCGCCCTGGCCCGAGTCCTGCACATCCAGCAGGTCAGCCGCCCCTACCCCGACCGCCGATCCCCGATGTTCCAGCGCATCTACCTCCACGCCACCCCGAGGGAGGACACCCGCCCATGACCACCGCCCGCCGCACCCCGACCGGGAACCTGCTCACCCTCGCCGAAGTCCTGGACGAACTGCGCGTACCCCGCTCCACCTTCTTCCGCTGGAAGGCCACCGGCCGCGCACCCCGAACCATCAAGTACCCCAACGGCAGCCTGTACGTCCGCCGCCGCGACCTGGACACCTGGATCAACGACCACGAAGAGGCAGCATGAGCAGCTACGACGTGCGAGTCTGGAGCATTCTCCCGAACCGCAGCCAGAAGAAGCCCAGCTACTCCGTTCGCTGGTTCGTCGCGAAGAAGCCGTTCCGGAAGACCTACGCGACGCGAGCGCTCGCTGAAAGCTTCCGTTCCAAGCTGATCGTTGCGCAGCGGGAAGGCGTCGCGTTCGATGAGGTCAGCGGCCTGCCCGAGCCGATGGCGCGAGCGCTCAACACCCGGTCGTGGTACGAGCACGCCGTGGCCTACGTCGACATGAAGTGGCCTCGCGCGTCGGCAAAGCACCGCAAGGGCATCGCCGAGACGCTGGCGACCGTCACCCCGGCACTGCTCGCGACCGACCGGGGCGTGCCCAGCGACAAGGCGCTACGGGCCGCGCTCTACGGATGGGTGTTCAACAAGGCCCGCCGAGACGCTGGGGAGCCACCTCCCGGCCTCGCTCCCGCAGTGCGCTGGCTCAAGGCCAACACCGTCGACCTGGCCGCGCTCGCCGACGCCGCATTGGTGCGGAAGGCGCTCGACACGCTCGCCCTGCGAATGGATGGTGCCGCCGCGTCGGCCAGCACGATCGCCCGCAAGCGGGCCGTCTTCTCCGGGGTGTTGAAGTACGCCGTTGAGCTGCGGCTACTCGACACGCACCCGATGTCGCTCGTGAGCTGGACCGCGCCGAAGACGGCCGATGAGGTCGACCGGGGAGCAGTGGTCAACCCCGATCAGGCGCGAGCACTGCTCGCCGAGGTCGGGCGCGCCGTGCCCGAGCTGGAAGCGTTCTTCGGGTGCATGTACTACGCCGCACTTCGCCCCGAAGAGGTGCTTCACCTGCGCGAAGACGAGTACGAACGGCCCGCCGAGCGTGGCGGGTGGGGCGTACTGCACCTCACCGGCTCGACGGTGGCCGTCGGTCGCGATTGGGGCGACAGCGACGACACCGCCGAAGATCGAGAGCTGAAGCACAGGGCCAAGGCGGCTACACGGGACGTGCCGGTGCCGCCGCCGCTCGTGCGACTGCTCGACCATCACGTCAAGGAGTACCCGCCCGGATCGAACGGCAAGCTGTTCGTGACTCGGCGCGGCCCCGGCGGGCGGTACGTGCCCACCGCCGGCCAGCCCATCCCGAACAACACCTACGGGAAGGCGTGGCGGGACGCGCGGGCAAAGGTGCTCACGGCAGCTCAGCAGCGCTCGCCGCTGGCCCGGCGCCCCTACGACCTGCGCCACGCGGCCGTGTCGCTCTGGCTCAACGCCGGGGTGCCAGCTACCCAGGTCGCCGAGTGGGCCGGGCACAGCGTGCACGTCCTCATGCGGGTCTACGCGAAGTGCGTCTACGGCCAGGAGGAAGCCGCTCGCCGCCGGATCGAAGCCGCGCTTGGAGGTGCGGAAAACGCCGACGCGAATACGACGCGACCGGCGAGATCGAGCGGGCTAGAGCGGGATTGAGTGAGACTCACGAAAGAGGCCCCTGACCGGCGTTCGCGCTGGTCAGGGGCCTCTTTTTGCACCTGGTGGCGGGTAGAGGATTCGAACCTCTGTAGCTTTCGCGACGGATTTACAGTCCGCTCCCATTGGCCGCTCGGGCAACCCGCCAGGGCACACCACCGCGTCGCAACGCGGCAGCGGAAGCAAGGATAGCGGTTGCCCCCGGCACTGCCGCAACCGGGTACCGTCAGGAGGTCCCACGCTGGTCAGCGCGGGACGGACCAGGACAGACCGCCGGACAGCAGGAGCATGAGCATGGCAGCGAACCCGTCGTTCGACATCGTGAGCAAGGTCGACCGGCAGGAGGTCGACAACGCCGTCCGCCAGTCGGAGAAGGAGCTCTCGACGCGGTTCGACTTCCGCGGCACCGGCGCGGAGATCTCCTGGTCGGGCGAGGAGGCGATCAGCCTCCAGGCGGAGACCGAGGAGCGGGTCCGGGCCGCGCTGGACGTCTTCAAGGAGAAGCTGGTCAAGCGGAACATCTCGCTGAAGTCGCTCGACGCCGGCGAGCCCCGTCAGTCGGGCAAGATTTTCAAGATCGACGCCAAGGTGGTGCAGGGCATCGACTCGGACAAGGCCAAGGCGATCAGCAAGAAGATCCGCGACGAGGGCCCGAAGGGCGTGCAGGCGCAGATCCAGGGCGACCAGCTCCGCGTCACCGGCAAGAAGAAGGACGACCTCCAGACCGTCATCGCCCTGCTCAAGGGCGAGGACTTCGGGCTGGCGCTCCAGTTCACCAACTACCGGTAGGCACGACGATCGAGTCGCGTGGCAGGTGACCGGCACGGTCACCTGCCACGCAGTGGTCAGAACGCGCGGCCTGCATCTCGGCCGCGAACAGCTGCGGTTCCTTCTGCCGTCAGGCGACTTCCTTGGGGTACGGGCCGGTCGTGAGGTCGGCTGGGAGCCATGACCCCCGCGATGCTCCTCCCCTATCGCCCGGTGCTCGGCCAACCGGTACTGCGCCGGCTGCTGCCCGGCCTCGCGACCTCCGCTCTCGGTGACGGGCTCGCCCTGGTCGCGGTGACCTGGCTTGCCCTGCAACTCGCCCCCGACGGGCAACGCGGCACGTGGACCGCGTTCGCGGTGGCCGCGTATACGCTGCCGGGCGCCGCCGGCACGCTGTTGCTCGGGCGGTGGCTGGGTGCACGGAGCGGGGCTCAGCTCGCCGGCTGGGACGCGACGGTGCGGGCCGCCGCCTTGGGGGCGATCCCCGTCGCCCACCTCGCCGGGGTGCTGGACGTCGGTCTCTACGTTGCCCTGCTGGCGGTGTCCTCGCTGCTGCACCCGTGGGGGTCGGCCGGTCGGTTCACGCTCGTGGCCGAGCTGCTGCCGCAGCGGCACCACCTGGCCGCGAACGCGCTGCTCGGGGTCTTCGGCCAGGCCGCGACGATCGTCGGCCCGCCGCTGGCCGGCCTGCTCATCGCCTGGGTCGGCGCGGTGTGGGTGATCGCCGTCGACGCCGCCAGCTTCGCCGTGCTGGCCGTCAGCTACCGCCTGGTCGTCCGCGATCGCGAAGCCGCGGCCGTCAGTGAGCGAGACACCGCCGCCGTCCGTGACCGAGAAGCCGCAGCCGTCCGTGACGGAGACACCGCGACCGTCCACGACCGGGACACCCTCGGCCGGTACCGGAACGCCCCAGCCGGGGCGGGGCCGTCGCGTACGTCGGGATTCCGGATCATCGGGCGGGACCGGTCGCTGCTCGGACTGCTGGCGCTGACCTTCGCGTTCTTCTTCCTCTTCGGGCCGTTCTACGTCGCCATGCCGGTGCACGTCACCGACGACCTGCACGCCTCCGCCGGGACGCTCGCGGCCTACTACACCGCGTTCGGCGTCGGCTCCCTGCTCGGCGGGCTGCTCACGGGTCACCTGCGCGGACGGCCGCTGCGGACCACGCTCGCCGGCATCGTGGTGCTGTTCGGCGCCGCGCTGATGCCGCTCGGCCTGGGCGCGCCGGTCGTCCTGTCGCTGCCCGCGTTCGCGCTCGCCGGCCTGGTCTGGGCGCCCTACCAGCCGACCGCGACGGCGTTGTTCCAGCGCCGCGCTGGCACCGTGGACCTCCCCCGCGTGCTGGCGGCCAACGGGGCGGTCACCGTGCTGGCGGTGCCGCTGGGCACGATGCTCGGCGGTCCGGCGACCGCCGCGTTCGGGGCACGTCCCACGCTCCTGGCGTGCGCGGTGGCGATCCTCGCGCTGGGTCTGGTCGCCGCGGTGTCCACCGCGCGCCCCGGAGCGCAGAACACGGAGCGGACCGGGCCGGCGGGCCCGCACGACCGGCCCGGCCCACAGACGACAGGCCCGCACGACCGGCCCGGCCCGCAGACGACAGGCCCGCACGACCAGCCCGAGCCGCACGACCGGTCCGCCCGGGTGAAGGCGCCGGATCGGGTACGACCCGGAGCGTCCTGATCCGGGTGCAACCGCCGGAGCCGCATCGGGGTGTCGAGTGGTGAGAGCGGACACGGGAGGTGGGCATGGACGGCCCCGAGGACTTCGACGCCTTCTACACGGCGACCGCGCGGCGGGTCGTGCACCACGTCTACGCCCTCTGCGGCGACCTGGCCGAGGCGCAGGACGTGACGCAGGAGGCGTACGCGCGGGCCTGGCAGCGCTGGTCGACAGTCGGGGCGTACGAGGATCCGGAGGGCTGGGTCCGGACGGTGGCCTGGCGCCTGACGGCCAACCGGTGGCGCGGCCTGCGGCGCTGGTTCGCCGCGCGGGCCCGGCTGGGCCGGGAGACTCCGGCGCCCGGGCCCAACCCGGACCGGGTGGCGTTGCTGGCGGCGTTACGGCGACTGCCCGACGCGCAACGGCTGGTCGTCGTCCTGCACCACCTCCACGACCTGCCGGTGGCGGAGATCGCCCGGACCACAGGCATGCCGGAGGGGACTGTCAAGTCGTACCTGTCCCGGGGTCGTGCCGCGCTCGCCGTTCTACTGACCGACGACAAGGAGGAAGTCGATGTCGGCACGCATTGGTGAGGCTCTGCGTGAGTTGGAGCAGGACATGACCGGGCTGCGGCTCAGCCCGGCGGCCGAGGTGCGCGCACGGGGGCGTGCCAGGAGCCGGCGCCGGGCCGCGGTTCTGGCGGGGGTGGCCGCTGTGACGGTCACCGGCGGTGCCGCGACCATGGCGGCACTGTCCGGACCGGCGACGCCGATGCCGGCCGGCGGCGGCGCGGCCACCCCGTCCGCCGCGGCGTCGGCCGCGTGTCAGGCCGACCCTCCGGTACGGCTGGACGTCGTCTTCCGGCCGGGCGCCGGCACGCCGCAGATCGGGGAGGTCGACTACCGGATCGGGCAGGCGCGCGGGGACACCGGGCTGCGCTGCGGTGGCAGGACGGTCGCGGCCCGGCCGGACGGCGACGGCCGGGTCGTCCTGTCGGTGCTGCTCGCGCAGGGTGAGGACCCGGCGCCGATCCGGGCCGCGGTGGAGAAGCTGCCCGGGGTGGAGCGGGTGGTGACCGCCGGCGGGTGAGCGGTCAGGCGGCGAGCGTCTGCTCGGCGCGTACCGCTGTGGCCTCGGCCCGGGCGATCGGGCCGCCGGGCAGCGCGGCGACCGCGGCTCCGACGGCGACCGCCACCCCGGCGAAGACGAACGCCCAGGAGACGCCGCCGGCGTGGTCGATGATCAGGCCCGCGATCGAGCCGCCGGCGGCGCTCGCCGCCACCGACATGGTCACCACCCAGGTGTACGCCTCGTTCAGCATGCCGGCCGGGGTGATCCGCCCGACGAGCGTGTTCTCCAGGGTGAGCGCGGGGGCGATGGCCGCGCCGCCGAGCACCAGCGCGACGCCGAGCGCGGCCGGGCCGGGCATCACCGCGAAGACGGCGAAGCTGGCCGCGACGGTGCCGAGCAGCCAGGCGAACTGGCGGGTCATGTTGGCGGCGGGCTTGCGTACGCCGAACCAGAAACCGCCGATGGCGCTGCCGATGCCCCAGACGGCGAGCAGCACGCCGGCAAGGCTCTCCGGGTCGTCGGCGCCGGAGTTCCCGGCGAAGGCCGGGACGATGACGCCGGAGGCGCCGAACGCGATGCCGAGGCTCGCCACGCAGAGCAGCAGCGCGGGGAAGCCGCCGAGCCGCAGCGGGCCGAGGCCCCTTGCGTGGTGCTCGCGGGGGTGCGGGCGCCAGCCGCGCATGACCCGTCCGAGCGCGACGGTGCCGGTGCCGATCAGGGTTACCACCGCGGCGCCGACGAGCGCGGCGGAGGCGTCGGCGAGCAGCACGAAGCCGGCTACCAGCAGCGGCCCGATCACGAACACGACCTCGAAGAGGGTGGTCTCGGCGGCGAGCGCGGTGTTGCGCAGGTGCGCCCGGCCGGTGGCGGGGGCGGTGAGGTCGTTCCAGGCGCCCCGGATCGCGGCTGTGAGCGGCGGGTACGTGGCTCCGGCGACGCCCGAGGCCAGGTAGATCAGCCCGAGGTTGCCGCTGTCGGAGCGGGTGGCGACGAGCAGCCCGATCAGGGCGAGCGGGTGGGTGACCGCGGTGAGCAGCAGGACGGGGGTGGGTCCGACCCGGTCGGCGATCCGGCCGGCGACCGGGCTGAGCGCGGCGCCGGAGAGCGCGTAGATGCCGCCGGCGACGGCGGCCAGGGAGTACCGGCCGGTGACCTGCTCGACGACGAGCAGCAGCGCCAGCGGGGTCATGCCGATCCCGAGCCGGCCGATGATGCCGAGGATCAGCAGCATCGGCGCGCCGGGGATCCGCCAGACGCCCTGGTACTGGCGCAGTGCGGCCACAGTCGACCTCCAGGAGGGTAATGAGCGGGAGACGTTTCGACCCTAACGGCGTGACCTGACCGGGGGAAACGCATTGTGCCCGGACACACCACCGCGCCCGCGTCGTGGGACGCGGGCGCGGTGGGGAGTACGGCGGGTCAGCGCTGGAACTGCACCGGCCCGGAGTTGCGGGCCATCTGCTCCAGGCGGGCCACCCGCTGCTCCATCGGCGGGTGGGTGGCGAACATCGCGGCGATGCCGCCGCCCCGCTTGAACGGGTTGTCGATCATCAGGTGGGCGGTGCTGGCGAGCTGGCCCTGGGGCGCCAGCGGGCGCGCCTGCGTACCCATGTGGATCTTTCGGAGGGCGCTGGCCAGGGCCAGCGGGTCGCGGCTCAGCTCGGCGCCGGACTGGTCGGCCTGGAACTCCCGGCTCCGGCTGATCGCGAGCTGGATCACCGTGGCGGCGATCGGGCCGAGGATCAGCGTGAGCAGCAGCACGGCCGGGTTCGGGGCGTCCTCGTCGTCCGAGGAGCCCAGCGGGATGAACCAGGCCAGGTTGGCCAGCATGGTGATGATGCCGGCCAGGCCGGCAGCCACGCTGGAGATCAGGATGTCCCGGTTGTAGACGTGGGACAGCTCGTGGCCGATCACGCCACGCAGCTCCCGGTAGTCCAGGATCTCCACGATGCCCTGGGTGACGCAGACCGCCGCGTTCTCCGGGTTACGACCGGTGGCGAACGCGTTGGGCTGCGACGTCGGGCTCACGTAGAGCCGCGGCATCGGCTTGCCGGCCTGCGTGGAGAGCTCCCGCACCATCTGGTACAGCTCGGGGAACTGTGCCTCGCTGACCGGTTGCGCCTTCATCGAGCGCAGTGCGAGCTTGTCGGAGTAGAAGTAGGTGACGCCGTTCATCAGCAACGAGACGACGACGGCGATGACGAGACCGCCGCTACCGCCGAACCAGTAGCCGATCGCGAGGATCAGCGAGGTCAACAGGCCGAGCAGCGCTGCGGTCTTGAGACGGTTGTGATGCACGATCTCTCCTTCGGTGCACGGGCCCTTGCGGGAGGCCCGCTGACCGGTTCAACACACCGGTACCCGTCAACCATCCGGCTCATGGCTGAAAGTTGCCTGGATGTTGCTGTGCGCAGGCTGAAGCGGTCGCCCATCCGGGCAGGAACCGGTCAGCGCGCCGCCACGTCCAGCACGAGCTGCGGTGCGAAACCGATCACCACCGCGGCGACGGTGGCCACGCCGAGCGCCAGCACCACGGTCCGGGCGGGCCGGACCGTCGCCACGCCGGCCGGCGTCGCGTAGAGGGAGGCGGTGACCCGCAGGTAGTACGCCAGGCCGATCACCGCGTTCAACGCCACCACGAGCGCCAGCCAGCCCGCGTTCCCGGCCAGCAGCGCGCGTACCACCGTCACCTTGGCGAACAGCCCGGCCAGGCCCGGCGGCAGCCCGGCCAGCCCGATCAGCGCCAGCGCGAACGCGCCGCCCACCCAGGGGTGCCGCCGCGCCGCGCCGCGCAGGTCGGCCAGCGTGCCGCCGTCACCGTCCGCCGGGCGCAACGCCACCACAGCGGCGAACGCGGCCAGTTCCAGCAGCACGAAGAAGATCGCGTACGCGACGGCTGCGGCGTACGCGACCGCCCGCGCGTCGCCGGTGCGGCCCGCGGCCAGCGCCAGCGCGCCCAGCGGGGCGAGGATGTACCCCGCCTGGGCCACCGACGACCAGGCGAGCAACCGCACCGTACGCCGCTGACGCAGCGCCACCAGGTTGCCGACGGTCATGGTCAGCACCGCCAGCGCCGCCAGCACCGGGCCGGTCAGGTCACCCGGCAGCGCCCGCTGCACCACAGCCAGCAGCGCCACCACGCCACCGAGCTTCGAGGCGGTCGACAGGTACGCGGCCACCGGCAGCGGCGCGCCGTCGTACGTGGCAGGGGCCCAGGCGTGGAACGGCACGGCGGCGACCTTGAACGCCAGCCCGGCCACCACGAGTGCCACAGCGACTGTGGTCAGCGGCAGATCGGTCAGGTCGTCGCGGGCGGTCAGTGTGGCGCCGAGCCGGTCCAGGTGCAGCGTGCCGGTGACCGCGTAGAGCAGCGCCGCGCCGAGCAGCGTCACTGTGGTGGCGACCACGCTGACCACGAAGAACGTCACAGCCGCCTCGGCACCGGCGAGGCTGCCCCGGCGCAGGCCGACCAGCACGTACAGCGGGAGCGTCAGCGTCTCCAGCGCCACGATCAGCGTGATCAGGTCACCGGCGGCGCCGAGCACCACGCCGCCTGTCATCGCGCAGGCGAGCAGGAAGCAGTACTCGCCGACCGGGGTGCGCCCGGCGCGCAGCAGCGGACCGGACAGCGCCAGCACGCCGAGCGTGAGCAGGGCGATCACGGCCCCGACCAGCGCGGCCCGGCCACCCCACACCCAGGAGCAGTCGTCGCCCACGCAGAACGTGCGCCGCTCACCGGCCGCCCCGACCAGTGCCGCGCCGGCCGCGGTGCCGGCCGCGCCGAGCGCCGCCACCGCCACCGTGACGGCGGGCCGGGCCACCAGCAGGTCGAACAGGAGCACCAGCACGGCCGTGCCGGCGGCCAGGTACGCGGGCAGCATCGCCACGTTGTCGACACTCTGCACCAGGCTCATGGGACGACCCCCAGCAGCGCCTCCACCGGACCGGAGGCGTACGACAGCACGAGCGCCGGGGCCAGGCCGACCGCGAGCGCGAGCAGCACCAGCGGCGCCCAGGCGGTCAGTTCCGCCCTCGCCAGCCCGGGTGCGAGCCCCGCCACCGCCGGGCTGGGCCGCCCGTGCGTGACCCGGCGCAGCAGCCGCAGGAAGTACGCGGCGGTGAGCGCCCCGCCCAGCGCCGCGAGCACGGCGAGGGTCAGCCAGAGCGGGCCGCCCCGCTGCACGGCGGCCACCACGGCGAACGCCTCACCCCAGAACCCGGCCAGGCCGGGCAGCCCCAGCGAGGCGACAGCCGCGAAGCCGAGCAGCCCGGCCAGCCGGGGCGCGGTCTCCCGCAGCCCGGACAGCTCGGCCAGCGAGCCGGTGTGCGCGCGGTCCTTGACCGCCCCGGCCAGGAAGAACAGCAGGCCGGTGATGACACCGTGGGCGATGTTGCCGATCAGCGCGGCCTGGATCCCGGTGGCGGTGAGCGTGGCGACCCCGAGCAGCACGAAGCCCATGTGTCCGACGCTGGAATACGCGATCAGCCGCTTCAGGTCGTCCTGCGCGAGGCAGACCAGCCCACCGACCAGGATCGCGGCGACGGCGAGCACGCCGAGCACCGGCGCGGCCCAGCGGGCGCCCTCCGGGGCCACGCCGACGGCGACCCGGATCAGCCCGTACGTGCCCATCTTGAGCAGCACCCCGGCGAGGATCACGCTGCCCACGGTGGGCGCCTGGGTGTGCGCGTCGGGCAGCCACGAGTGCAGCGGCCAGAGCGGGCTCTTCACCGCGAACGCCAGCGCCAGCAGCGTGAACGCGGCGAGCTGGGTGCCCCGGGACAGCCCGGCACCGCCGGTGAGCGCGACCAGGTCGGCGGTGCCCGCGGCGGCCACCACCACGTAGACGCCGACCAGCAGCAGCACCGAGCCGAACAGCGTGTAGAGCGCGAACTTGCGGGCCGCCCGACGACGGTCCGCGCCGCCCCAGCCGGCGATCACCGCGTACATCGGCAGCAGGACGACCTCGAAGAACAGGAAGAACAACACCAGGTCGAGCGCGAGGAACGTGCCGAGGATGCCCACCTCGACCACCAGCAGCAGCGCCACCAGCGCCCGCCCGCTGCCGCCGCCGGGCGGCACCCGCCACAGCGTGTACGCGCAGCACAGCAGCGTGAGCAGCGCGGTCAGCACCACCAGCGGCCAGGAGATGCCGTCCACACCGAGGTGGAAGCGCAGGTCGAGCCCGGGCACCCAGGTCAGGTCGACCTGGTGCCACGGCTGCACCGCCGGGCGCGGCCCGTACCCGAACCAGCCGTGGTCGCCGCCGACCAGCGGCAGCGTCGCCAGCAGCGTCAGCGCGGCCGCAACGGTGCCGACCACCCGGCCGGCCCGGTCGCCGGGCACGACGGCTGTGGCCAGCGCGCCGAGCGCCGGAACCGCCACCACGGCGACCAGCAGGACCTGCCCGAACGTCATGAGGTCACTCCGATCAGCGCGACCGCGAGGCCGATCAGCAGCGCGCCCGCGAGCACCCCGGCCGCCGCGCGCGGCAGCGCCGCCCGGTGCAGCGCGGCCAGGCCGCCGCCCACCTCGACCGCCGCCCGGCCGCTGCCCTCGACCAGCCCGTCCACGCCCAGTTCGTCACCGGTACGCACGACCCGCGCGAGCGCGCCCGCCGGGCGTACGACGAGGGCGTGCTGGACGTCGTCGAGCCGGAACGCGCGGGCGAAGACCGGCCGCAGCGGGCCCAGGAAGCGGGCCGGGTCGGCGGCCGGGTCGCGGCGCCAGCCCGCCCAGGCGACGCCCGCGCCGGCGAGCAGCAGCAGGAACGGCAGGATCAGGTTCGGCGCCAGGTGCACCAGCTCGACCGCCTCGCCGGTGTCGTCGCCGGGCACGCGCAGCCGGTCGGCGAACCAGGGCGCGAACGCGGCCAGGCCGAGCAGCGCGGCCGGGGCCGTGAGCAGCAGCACCGGCCAGCGCAGCAGCGCGGGCGGGTCGTGCGGGCGCAGCAGCGGCGTGCGTGTCCGGCCGAGGAACGTGCGCAGCAGCAGGCGGGTCGCGTACCAGGCGGTCACCGCCACGCCGACCAGCCCGGCCAGCCAGACCAGCCAGCCCACCCAGGCGGCGGTCGGCCCGGCGCCGTCGAGCGCGGCCGCCTCGGCGGCGGCGAGCACGCCGTCCTTGCTCCAGAAACCCGAGAGCGGGGGTACGCCGGCGAGCGCGCCCAGGCCGACCACCATGCACCAGAACGTGACGGGCATGGCGGCACGCAGGCCGCCCATCCGGGACATCAGCGTGGTGCCGACGGCGTGGATCACCGCACCGGCGGCGAGGAACAGCAGCGCCTTGAACGCGGCGTGGGTGAGCAGGTGGAACAGCGCGGCAGCAGGTGCGCCGACCGCCAGCGCGCCGGTCATGTAGCCGATCTGCGACACGGTCGACCAGGCGAGCACGCGCTTGATGTCGTCCTGCGCGGTGGCGGCGAACGCGCCGAGCAGCATGGTGATCGCGGCCATCACGCCCAGCACGGCGAGCGCGGCCGGTGCGCGCTCGAACAGCGGGAACAGCCGGGCCACCGCGTACACCCCGGCGGCGACCATGGTGGCGGCGTGGATCAGCGCGGACACCGGCGTCGGACCGGCCATCGCGTCGGGCAGCCAGGTGTGCAGCGGGAACTGGGCGCTCTTGCCCGCCACCCCGGCGAGCAGCAGCAGACAGGCGGCGGTGAGCGTGCCGGTGCCGTAGTCGTGCGCCAGCACGTCGGCGATCCGGAAGCTGCCCGCGCCCACGCCGAGCAGCGCGATGCCGAGCAGGAAGCCGACGTCACCCACACGGGTGACCAGGAACGCCTTGACCGCCGCGCCGGGTGCCTCGGGCAGCCGCCGATCGTGGGCGATGAGCAGGTACGAGCAGACGCCCATCACCTCCCAGCCGACCAGCAGCATGATCAGGTCGCCGGACACCACCACAGTGAGCATGGCGGCGGTGAAGAGGCTCAACTGCGCCGCGTACGGCGGGTAGCGGTGGTCGACGTCCACGTCGTCGTGCGGACCCCGGCGCAGGTAGCCGATCGAGTAGACCTGCACTGCCAGCGCGACGGCGGCGACGGCGGTGGCGACGAGCACCGCCACGCCGTCGAGCCGCAGGCCCAGCGTGACCCGCAGCCCGCCCAGGTCGACCCAGGTGGTGGACGCCTCGACCGGGGCGTCCACGCGGACCAGCAGCGCCAGCGCGGCCAGCAGCGACACGGCCGCCCCGGCCACGCCCAGCGCGACAGCCGACCGCCGGGCCGCCGCCCGGTCCTGGCGCGGGGCGGGCGGCAGCAGCAGGCCGAGCAGCCCGGCGACCAGCGGCGCCGCCGGCAGCACCGCGGCGAGCCACAGCGTCGGCGTGCTCACCGGACCGCTCCTTCCGTGCCCGGCGCTTCCGGCGTCGGCAGCCCGCCCGGGGCCACCGCGACCGCCGGCGCCGGCTCGTCGAGCGGCACGTCGTCGACCGTGACGCTGGCGCGCAGCCGGTAGAGCTGGAGCACGATGGCGAGCCCGACACCGATCTCGGCGGCGGCCAGCACGATCACGAACAGCGCGAACACCTGCCCGGAGTGCGGCAGCACGGCCTTGACGGTGGTGTCGGCGGTGACCAGCACCAGGTTCACCGCGTTCAGCATCAACTCCACCGCCATCAGCACCAGGACGGCGTTGCGGCGGCGCAGCACGCCGTACACGCCGAGGCCGAACAGCAGCGCGGCGGTGACGTACGGGATGACCGGCCTCACGGGCGCCTGCCCTCGTCGGCTGGTTGCGCCGCGCTGGTGTCGGTGGACCGGCGGCCGATGTCCGGGCGGGACAGCACGATCGCGCCGACCAGCGCGGCCAGCAGCAGCACCGACAGCACCTCGAACGGCAGCACCCAGGAACGGAACAGTTGCTCGCCGAGGCGCTCGGCGGTGCCGGCGGCGGGCAGGTCCACCCGGGACCAGCGGAACGCGTCGATCAGCAGCACCGCCAGGCCGAGGCCGCTGCCCGCGCCGACGAGCGCTGCGGCCCAGCCCGGCCGGTCCAGGTCGTCCGACGGGCCGATCGGCGCGCGGGTCAGCATCACCGCGAACAGCAGCAGCACCACCACCGCGCCCACGTAGATGAGCACCTGCACCCAGGCCACCAGCTCGGCGGTCAGCACCAGGTAGTCACCAGCCAGCGCGCCCAGGCACACCACCAGCCACAACCCGGCCCGGACCAGGTGGCGGGTCGCGACCACCAGCGCACCCGCGCCCACCGCCACCGCGCCCAGCGCGAGCAGCAGGACGTCCGCACCGGTCATGAGACGGTGCCTCCGCCCGGATCGGTGGCGGCGTCGGGGCGTACCCGGGAAGGAGCCGGACGGGCCGACGGACCCGCCGCCTTCCGGGCGGCGGTGGTCTCCTCCTTGGAGGGGTCGCCGAGCGGGTCGTGAGCCGGCGGCGGCGGCACGGTGGCCATCCACTCGCCCAGATGGTCCTTGTCGTGCAGCAGGTTCTTGATGTCGTACTCGGCGTACTCGAACTCGGGCGACCAGTAGAGCGCGTCGAACGGGCAGACCTCGACGCAGATGCCGCAGTACATGCAGAGCGAGAAGTCGATGTCGAACTTGTCGAGCACGTTGCGCTGGCGGGGGCGGGCGGCGCCGGGCACCGCCACCTCCTCCTTGTGCGAGTCGATGTAGATGCACCAGTCCGGGCACTCGCGCGCGCAGAGCATGCAGACCGTGCAGTTCTCCTCCAGCAGCGCGATCACGCCACGGGAGCGGGGCGGCAGCTCAGGCTCGACGTCCGGGTACTGCTGGGTGGTCGAGCGGCGGGTCATCGTCTTCAACGTGACCGCCAGGCCCTTCACCAGGCCCCCGCCGGGCACTCCACCGTGCTCGCTCATGCCGCCCATCCTGCCCTGTGGCCCGGGCGCGCGCGACCACCACCCGGCGCTTTGGCCCGCGCGGGCGGCCGGATCACGCCTCGCCGGGTGTGAGCGGAGGCAGCATCTCCACGCCGAGCTGCTGGAGCACCTGGAACAGCTCGTTGACGCTCCACACGTCCACGATCCGGCCGTCGTCGTCGAAGCGCAGGAACGTCGCGCCCGAATAACTGACCACGCGGCCGGTCGGCGGCACCGGGCCGAACTGGCCGGCCTGGGTGCCGGCGGCCCGCCAGCGCACCGCCACCCGCGTACCGGTCGCCACCACGTCGACGATCTTGTAGCGCAGGTCGGGGAACGACGCCCGCCGGTCCCGGTGCCACGCCAGCATCGCCGCCGGGCCGGTGCCGCCCAGGCCCGGGCAGTCCGCCGCCACCAGCTCGTACGCGCTCTCCTCGCGCCCCGCGTTCCACACGTCGGCGACGAAACGCCGGGCTGCCGCCTCCACATCGGTCACGGCGGGCAGCCTATGCCCCTCTCCGGGGCACTCGCCCTGCCGGGAGCCGCCGGAGCGACCATGATGGGAACGAAAGGCGAACTCGGAGGTGGGTGTGGGCAGCGACGACGAGGTCCTGGACCGGACCGGCGGCAAGTACGTGGAGCCGGGTGGTGAGTTCACCCGGGACCAGCGCTACATCGCCACCCGGATCACCGCCGACGAGCGGGACGGCTGGCCGGTGGAGCCGGGGCGCTACCGGCTGGCGGTCAGCCGGGCCTGCCCCTGGGCCAACCGGCTGATCATCATCAGGCGCCTGCTCGGGCTGGAGGACGCCATCTCGATGGCCGTGGCCGGGCCCACCCACGACAAGCGGAGCTGGACGTTCGACCTCGACCCGGACGGCAAGGACCCGGTGCTCGGCATCGAGCGGCTGGCCGACGCGTACTTCGCCCGCTTCCCCGGCTACGAGCGCGGCATCACAGTGCCGGCGCTCGTCGACGTGCCCACCGGGCAGGTGGTGACGAACGACTACGCGCAGATGAGCCTGGACCTCACGACCGAGTGGACGGCGCACCACCGGCCGGGCGCGCCGGACCTCTACCCGGAACCGCTGCGCGGCGAGATCGACGAGGTGAACGGAGTCGTCTTCGCGGACGTCAACAACGGCGTCTACCGGTGCGGCTTCGCCGGCAGCCAGGAGGCGTACGACAAGGCGTACCACAGGCTGTTCGACCGGCTGGACTGGCTGAGCGAGCGGCTCGCCGGGCAGCGGTACCTGGTCGGCGACACGATCACCGAGGCGGACGTACGGCTGTTCACCACGCTCGTGCGCTTCGACCCGGTCTACCACGGGCACTTCAAGTGCAACAGGCAGAAGCTCAGCGAGATGCCGGTGCTGTGGGCGTACGCGCGGGACCTGTTCACCACGCCCGGGTTCGGCGACACGATCGACTTCGACCACATCAAGCGGCACTACTACGAGGTCCACCGGGACATCAACCCGACGGGGATCGTGCCGCTCGGCCCCGACCTGAGCAACTGGCTGATCCCGCACGGGCGGGAGGAGCTGGGCGGTCGTCCCTTCGGCGACGGCACCCCACCCCCGCCCCCACCCCCGTCCGAGCGGGTAGACCCCGCCCACACCCCGTTGCGCTGACCCGCTCCCTCCCCCGCCCCGTCTCGCCCCACCCTCGCCCTGCCCTCGCCCCGTCCTCGCCTCGCCTCGCCGATCTTGCACTTCGGGCCCGGAACCTGGGCGTCTTGCCCCTTTCGCCGGGGCAGGAAGTGCAAGATCGACGGGGACAGGGAGGGGCGGAGGGCGAGGAGAGGGCGGGGAGGGGCTGGGCGGGCGGGCTACAGGGCCAGGCGGACTGCGGCGGTCAGGACGAGCTGGGCCAGGGCCAGGGGGACCAGGACCAGCCAGCAGAGGCGCTGGAGCTGGTCCTCGCGCAGCCTCGGGTAGCTCACCCGCAGCCAGATGATCACGAAGGCGACGGCGAAGACCTTCAGCAGCGTCCACAGCCAGCCGAGCTGCGCGTCGGCGAACGGGCCCTGCCAGCCGCCGAGGAACAGCACGGTGGTCAGCGCCGCGATCACCACGATGCCCACGTACTCGGCGAGCAGGAAGAACGCGAACCGCAGGCCGGTGTACTCGGTCATGTAGCCGAAGACCAGCTCGGAGTCGGCCACCGGCATGTCGAACGGCGGACGGCGGATCTCCGCCAGCCCCGCCACGAAGAAGATCACCATGGCCGGTGCCTGCCACAGCAGCCACCAAGGCTGCCAGGCCTCCACGATGCCGGGCAGGCTGAGCGTGCCCGCCGCCATCGCCACCGAGGCGGCGGCCAGCACCAGCGGCAGCTCGTACCCGAGCAGCTGGGCGGCGCCGCGCAGCCCGCCGAGCAGGCTGTACTTGTTCGCCGACGCCCACGCGGACATGAGCACGGCCAGCACGCCGACGCCCACCACGGCGAGCACGAAGAACAGGCCGATGTCCAGCGGCTGGGCGACCAGGTCACCCGGCCCGAGCGGGATGACGAGCAGCACGAGCAGGTACGGCACCAGCGCCACAGCGGGCGCCAGCCGGAACACCGGCCGGTCCGCGTCGCGCGGGGTGACGTCCTCCTTCTGCACGAACTTGATGCCGTCGGCGACCAGTTGCGCCCAGCCGTGGAAGCCGCCCGCGTACATCGGGCCCAGCCGGCCCTGCATGTGCGCCATCACCTTGTGCTCGGCCTGGCCCACGATCAGCGGCAGCGTGAGGAACGCGACGAGCACGCCTGCCACGCGCAGGACCAGCTCCAACCAGTCCGGCATCAGCTCTCCCCCGCCGCGTCGGGCTCCGGCTCCTGGCGGGGCGGCCCGGTCGGCCGTTCCCCCGGCAGCGGCCGCCCGAGCGGACCCGCGTCGTCGGTCGCCGGAGCAGCAGCGGACCCCGCCCCGGGCTCCCCGGAAACAGCCCGCTCCGGAGCATCCCCGGCAGTCGGCCGCGCCGGGCGCTCAGCGGCAGCAGGCCGCGCCGGACGCTCGCCCGGAGCGGGCCGAGCCGGACGCTCGCCCGGAGCGGGCCGCGCCGGCCGTTCGCGGGCCGGGCGCGCCGGCGTACCCCCTCGGGGGCCCTCACCCGCGCCGGCCGCACCCGCCGGCGTGGGCGTCGTGCCCCACTCACCCGGCGCGGGCACGCCCGGCGGCCGGACCGGCCGGCGGCCGCCGCCCGCCTCCGACTCGCCCGGCTCCTTCGCGCCGGGCCACGGCTTGGCGACCCGGGAGGCGAGGACGAACTCCTTGCGCAGCGGGTGCCCCTCGAACTCCGGTGGCAGCAGCAGCGGCCGCAGCTCACCGTGGCCGGCGAAGTCGATGCCGAACATCTCGTGCGTCTCGCGCTCGTGCCACGCGGCGCCGGGGAACAGGTCGACCACCGACGCGACGACAGGCGTGTCCCGGGGCACCCGGGTGCGCAGCAGCAGCCCGTGCCGGTGCCGGACCGACCAGAGGTGCAGCACCACGTCGAAGCCGTCGGCCAGCTCGTCCACCGCCGACAGCCAGTCCAGGAAATCGAGATCCAGCTCGGCGTCGTCGCGCGCCGCACGCACCGCGTCCGCCCAGCTCGCCAGGGGTACGTCGACGGTGGCGCGGGCGTACCCCTGACCGCCGGAGACCGATGCGGTGGCCTCGACGGGCGCGAGCAGCGCGACCACTCGCCGGCCGACCTCTTCCGGAGTCATGCGCTGATCCTATGGCCGACGGCTGCGGACCGGGCCGGGCCGCCCGTGCCGGGATCGCCGCTTTGCCGGGCGGGCGGGGCGAGCGCGCGGAAAGATGAGGTCCGTGCGCGCTGTGACTGTGACCCCCGGTGTCCCGGACTCGCTGCGGCTCGTCGAGGACTGGCCCGAGCCACCGCCCGAGGAGGGCGCGATCCTGATCGAGGCGCTGGCTGTGGGTGTCTGCGGCACCGACCACGAGATCGTCGCGGGCGAGTACGGCGAGGCGCCGCCGGGCCAGGAGCGGCTGGTGCTCGGGCACGAGTCGCTGGGCCGTGTGCTGGATGATCCGACCGGCACGTTGCACACCGGTGACCTGGTCGCCGGTGTGGTCCGCCACCCCGATCCGGTGCCCTGCGCGAACTGCGCGGTGGACGAGTGGGACATGTGCCGCAACGGCCAGTACACCGAGCACGGCATCAAGGCACTGCCCGGTTTCGCCCGGGAGCGCTGGCGGTTGCAGCCCAAGTTCGCCGTCGGCCTGGACCCGGCACTCGCATCAGTGGGCGTGCTGCTGGAGCCGACGAGCGTGGTGGCGAAGGCGTGGGACCACATCGAGCGGATCGGCCGCCGGGCCGAGTGGAAACCGATGACCGTGCTGGTCACCGGTGCCGGGCCGATCGGGCTGCTGGCCGCGCTGCTCGGCAGCCAGCGTGGGCTGTCGGTGCACGTGCTGGACCGCAACACCACCGGGCCGAAGCCGGAGCTGGTCCGCGCGCTCGGGGCGACGTACCACACGGCGACCGTGCCCGAGCTGGACGTGAAGCCGGACGTGGTGATCGAGTGCACCGGCGCGCCCACTGTGGTGCTCGACGCCATGTGCAAGGCCGCGCCCACCGGCATCGTCTGCCTGACCGGCGTCTCCAGCGGCGGCCGGACGATCAACTTCGACGCCGGTGCGCTCAACCGGGAGCTGGTGCTGGAGAACAACGTGGTGTTCGGCTCGGTGAACGCCGGGCGGCGGCACTGGGAGATGGCCGCCGAGGCGCTCGCCCAGGCCGAACAGTCGTGGCTGACGTCGCTGATCACCCGCCGGGTGCCGCTGTCGAACTACCGCGAGGCGTACGCCTCGGTCGGCGAGGACATCAAGGCGGTGCTGGACTTCACGCAGTGAGGCGGGGCGCCGGATCCGGCGCCCCGGCCCTCTCAGATGCCTGGTAGCCGGCCGTTGCGGAACAGGTCCACGAAGAGCTGGTGGTCCTCGCGCGCCCGGATCCCGTACCGGTGGCCGAAGTCGACCAGGTAGCCGACGAACGCCTCCGGGTCGGCGTCGACGACCGCGACGATCGCCTCCTCGGTGGAGTAGTCGACCAGGTCGTGGCTGGACTCGTCGTCGGCGACCGAGTGCATCCGGGCCACCGCCCGGCCCAGGTCGGCGAGCACGCCGGCCAGTGCCTCCGGCTCGTTCACGTCGGCCCAGTCCAGGTCCGCCGCGTACGGGGACACCTCGGCGACGAGCTGCCCGACGCCGTCCAGCTCGGTGAAGCCCAGCCACGGGTCGGCGTGCGCCTGCAACGCGCGCTGCGACTCGGCGGTGCGGTGCCCCTGGTGCCGGAAGTACGACCGGACCCGCTCGTCGTCGACGTACCGCGCCACGGCCGGCACCTGCGCCTGCTTCATGTAGATGACGACGTCGTTCTCCAGCGCCTGGGTGTGCCCCTCCAGCAGCAGGTTGTACGACGGCAGCCCGGCCGACCCGATGCCGACGCCCTTGCGCAGCACCACGTCCTTGATGCCGGCGGCCACCGGGCGCATCCGGGTGGTCGAGTCCGGCAGCGTGTGCAGGTAGTCGGCGAACGCGGCGCAGACCTTCTCCCGGGTGGCGTCGTCGATCTCGTGGACGCCGTCGCCGAGGGAGAACCGGCGCTCGTAGTTGTCGATCGTGGTCTGCGCGGCGAGCAGGTCCACCCGGGTGTTCAGCCGCGCCTGCTGGAGCACCCGGCGCAGCACACCGTCGGCGTTGTCGAGCGTGATCGAGCCGATCGCGTCGTCCCCGCCCGCGGCGATGGCCCGCAGTTCGGCCAGGTACGACCGGGCGAAGCCGGTCACCAGTTCGCCGATCACCCGGTCGGAGAGCGCCTTGGCGTAGCCGAGCAGCGCCACGCTGGCGGCGAACCGCTTCAGGTCCCAGGTGAACGGCCCGACGTACGCCTCGTCGAAGTCGTTGACGTTGAACACGAGCTGCCCGGAGGCGTTCATGTAGGTGCCGAAGTTCTCGGCGTGCAGGTCACCGTGGATCCACACCCGGCTGGTCCGCTCGTCGAGGAACCGGTCGCTGCCGAAGTCGCCGCGCTGGTCGGCGTAGAACAGCGCGGCGCTGCCCCGGTAGAAGGCGAACGGTGACGCCGCCATCTTGCGGAACTTGCGGCGGAACGCCGCCGGGTCGATCGCCATGGACGCGCCGAACTCGTCGGTCAGCACGTCGATGATGAATGCGGAGCGCTTCTCCGCGAGGTCGGTCATGAGCCGCAGGCTAGCCCCGCGCCGCCACCTGGCGGTTCAGCCGACCGGCGGACGTACCGGGGGTGCGGTGAGCGCCTCGACCGGCCGCGCCACAGCGTCCGCCGGGGAGGTGAGCGCGTCGGGCCGGGGCACGCCGCCGATGCCTGACTGCTCGGCGGCGATCTTCTCCTGGAGGCGCAGGATGCCGTGCAGCAGCGCCTCGGGGCGCGGCGGGCAGCCGGGCACGTACACGTCGACGGGGATGAGCTGGTCGACGCCCTTGGTCACCGAGTAGGAGTCCCAGTACGGGCCGCCGCAGTTGGAGCAGGCGCCGAACGAGATCACGTACTTCGGCTCGGGCATCTGGTCGTAGAGCCGCTTGACCGCCGGGGCCATCTTGTCGGTGACGGTGCCGCTGACCACCATGAGGTCGGCCTGCCGGGGCCCGTGGGCGAACGGGATCACGCCGAGCCGCATGAAGTCGTGCCGGCCCATGCTGGTGGCGATGAACTCGATGGCGCAGCAGGCCAGGCCGAAGTTGAACACCCAGAGCGAGTAGCGGCGGCCCCAGTTCAGCACGAACCGGATCGGCTCGCCGAGCACGGCCGGCACCTGCACCTCGGGCCCTCCCCTGTCTGCGAAATTCCGCTGTCCCTGAACCGACAGTCAACCACAGCGCCCGGATCGGCAACCCCCGCAACCGGTACGGGCGTCAGGGCGTGTGACCGGCGTGACCGCGTCGGCGGTACGCACACGGGGAGGACCAGGTGACGGTGACGAGGGAGCCGATGCTCGACGAGCCACCCGAGGGGACAGCGAGGCGCGCCGAGAGGCGCGAGGCGGTCGACTTCGACGGGCTCTACCACGCACACTTCCGGTCCCTGACGCTTCAGCTCACCGCCTACTGCGGTGACCTGTCCCAGGCGCAGGACATGGTGCAGGAGGCGTTCTGCCGGGCGTTCGCCCGCTGGTCCCGGGTGTCCCGCTACGACGATCCGGTGGCCTGGGTCCGCCGGGTGGCCTGGAACCTGGCCACCAGCCGCTGGCGGCGGCTGCGGACGGCCCAGGCGTGGCTGCACCGCCAGCGGGAGGAGTACGTGCCGGGGCCGGGGCCGGACCGGGTCGCGCTGACCGCCGCGCTGGCCGAGCTGCCGCCGCATCAGCGCCGCGCCGTGGTGCTGCACTACCTGGCCGATCTGAGCGTCGCGCAGATCGCGGCGCAGGAGGACGTGCCGGAGGGCACCGTCAAGTCCTGGCTGTACCGGGGGCGGACCGCGCTGGCGGCGAAGCTCACCACCACGAGCGAGGTGAACCACCATGACTGAGCCCGACGACATCCTGATCGGCGGCGAGTTCGCCGAGTTCCGCACGGCGTACACGCCTGTGGTGCACCCGGCCGGGACGGCCGCGGTCCGGCGCACGGTCCGGCGCCGCCGCCGACGTACAGCGGTGGTCACCGCGGCGGCCGTGGTGCTTGCCGTGGTGATCCCGGTGGGCGCGAACGCCGCCCTGGACCGGCGGCCCGGACCGCCCCCGGCGCCCGCGCAGACAGTCACCCCGACTCCGTCCGAGAGCACGTCGCCGCCACCGTCGACGCCGCCGCCGAGCACGGCCGGCTCGACCCCGGCCGCTCCGGACGGGCGGATCACGCGGTCCCAGCTGCTCGCGGCCCAGCTCGACCTCGTGTCCTGGCCCGACGCACCGAAGACCTGTGTCAGTGACGACGTCCGGCTCCGTTCCGGCCCGCAGGACGAATCGGTCCCGACGCTGCTCGCCGGGCCGGAGTACACCGACCTCGACGGCGACGGCGCGACCGAGACGGTCGTCCTCGTCGCCTGCCGCTACGGCGAGGCGTCGGGCAAACAGGTGCTCGCCTTCGACCGGGACGGCGACGGCCGGATCATCACCATGGGCCGGGTGGTCGGCACCCGTGAGGGCATGGATGACATCACCGAGTTCTCGGTGCGGGACGGCGGGGAGGTCCGGGCGCACGTCGCCGACATCCAGCCCTGTTGCGGCACGCCCGAATGGACGCCGCAACGGCAGTGGCGGACGTACGCCTGGAACGGTGAACGGTTCCGGCAGGTCGACGGACCCACGAAGTTCGGCACCGACCCCCGTCTGACCGACCTCACGATGACCGCCCGCGACGTCGTGGCCGGGCCGCCGGACAAGAAGGGGATCCGGAAGGTCACGGTCACCGTGACGGTGGTGAATCATGGGCCGGTGAGCGTGCGCCAGCTCGGGTTCACCGGCTGGTACGACTACACGAGACCGAACGGGTCCGCCCTGGACCGGTGCCGGAACGTACGGCTCGACGGGGGCATCGCCTGCGTGCTGGACACCCTGTCGGTAGGCGCGAGCAGGACGTACACGTTCACGTTCGACCATCCGGCGACCGCCGACGAGCCGCCGACGCTGCGGGCGATCCACATCGACTCGCAGGAGCGGTACTGGAACGACCTGAACTGGAAGGACAACGAGGTCGAGCTGACCTCCGTCGGCTGACCGACAGATCGCAACCGACCGTCCCGTCTGGACGTGTCACCGGCATCGGACGGACGGAGATGCCGCCGTCCGGCAACGGGGAATCACGGGAGGAACAGCATGACCACACGTACGGCACGGATCGCCACCGCACTGCTCGGTGGGACCGCCGCACTGATCACCCTGGCCGCGCCGGCCGCCGCCGCGCCGAGCGCCGCCACCGGCCGCGTCGACGTCACGGCCCAGCGGCTCGTCCTCGACCCGACCGACCGGGGGTACGTCGGGACGCTCACCGCGACGGTGACCAACCGGCGGTCGACCGCGACGTCGGTGAGCCTGGTCGTCACCGAACCGGCGGGGGCGTCGTTCACCTCCATCGAGCCCGGCGGCGGCTGCTTCTACGACCGCCTGGTGGAGAACCGGCTGGTGATCGGCTGCGGCGGCGAGCAGATCGAGGCCGGCAAGAGCCTCACCTTCCGGCTGGGCTTCCACGTCTGGACCACGGCGCGCACGTACCCGATGGTCGCGAACGGCGGGCGGATCGAGGTCGTCCCGGACGGCGCCGCCGCGGCCTCGGACGCCACCGGCTTCACCACCCTCTTCCGCTCCACCACCGGCAGCCTGCGCAAGCCGCGGCCGTACGTGCAGGCCGTCGACACCGACCTCAGCATCCGGGGCAGCGCCGTGACGCTGACCCCGCAGCCGGACGGCACCCTGCTCGGCCGGATGCCGGTCACCGTGCGCTACGGCAACGACGCGCCGACCTTCGCTCTCAACGTCGCCGCCGCCCTGCCCGCGGGGGTGCAGGTCGACCACATCGAGCCGCAGGACATGCCGAGCTTCCCGCTCGGGTTCACCGTGCCGGGCGGCCGGTTCATGCCGGGCGAGGAGCGCACCTTCGACGTCTTCCTCAGCGCGCCCGTCGGCACGGCGGCGGGCGAGTTGGGCACCGGCAGCCTCACCGTGACCGGGAGCTACTTCTGGCAGGCCGAGGACCCGCAGGACGTGGACCCGTCGGACAACACCACGTCGTTCACGGTGACCGCGGCCGCCGCGAGCTGACCCGTCGCCCGCCCGGCCGGCGCCCACGCGCCGGCCGGGCGTCGCGGCGTCACCAGGCCGGACGCTGGAGCAACCCGACGAACTCCGCGAGCAGCCGTTCCCGCAGCCGCGCCGGGGCGGCGTCCAGCAGCGTGTTCACCACCGCCATCCGGTCCGGCACACCGGCGCCGCCGGCCAGGCCGAGGCCGCCTGCCAGTCCGGCCACCAGCTCGGGGGTGAGCGCCTCCGGCGCGAGGCTGCCGGCCAGCGCCAGCAGCTCCGGCGGCAGCACGACCGGCCCGGCGGCGCGGGCCGCCGCGACCGCCTCGGCCAGCGCCGGGCCGAACTCGGCCACCCGGGGCGCCACCGCCGCAGTCACCGTGAGGTGCACGCTGGCCGGCAGATCGGCGTACGTGAGCTGGGGCTGGGTGTGCCAGCCACGCGCGGTCAGCTCGTCGACGAGCACGAACAGGTCGAGCCCCGGATCGTCGCTGGTGAAGCAGACCACTGTGGTCTCCGGTTCGGCCATCAGCCGCAGGCCTCCGGTGGCCCGTACCGCGTCGGCCAGCCCGGTTACCGCGTCCCGGGTGGCGGCGGCCAGCCGCAGGTAGCCGTCCTCGCCGAGGTGGCGAAGTGTGGCGTACGCGGCGGCGATCGGCCCGCCGGACCGGGTGGAGGCGATCACCGGGTTGACCATCGTGTACCCGGGCCAGTCGGCGTACGCGAAGAACTGCGGGGCGCGCAGCGCCGGATCGCGGTGCAGCAGGACCGAGACGCCCTTCGGCGCGTACGCGTACTTGTGCAGGTCGACCGAGATCGAGGTGACCCCGGGTACGGCGAAGTCGAACGGCGGCACCGGCGCGCCGAGCCGGCGCAGCCAGGGCAGCGCCCAGCCGCCGAAGCAGGCGTCCACGTGGCAGCGCACACCCGCGGCCTGCGCGACGGCAGCGATCTCGGTCACCGGGTCGACCACCCCGTGCGCGTACGACGGGGCGGAGGCCACCACCAGCACGGTCTCCGGGCGGATCGCGGCGGCCACCACGGCCGGGTCCGGCCGCAGCGTCACCGGGTCGACAGGCACGGTGTCCAGCGTGACCCGCAGGTAGTGCGCCGCCTTGGCGAACGCGGCGTGCGCGCTGGCCGGCGCCACGATCCGCGGCTCGGTCAGGTCGGGGCGGGCGTCCCGGGCCGCCTTGACGGCGAGCAGCAGCGACTCGGTGCCGCCGCTGGTGACGCTGCCGACCACGTCCGGCGCGCCGGTGCCGGGACCGCCGCCGAGCAGACGCGCGGCGGCGCCGACGAGCGCGTTCTCCATCGCCAGCAAGGACGGGAACGCGGTCGGGTCGAGGCCGTTGACGTGCGCGCTCTCCGCGTACGCGGCCTGCGCCAGCTCGTCCAGTCCGGCCACGCCGGGGTCGTAGACGTACGCGAACAGCCGCCCGCCGTGGGTCGGCCGGTCGGCGGCCCGCAGCGCGCGGATCTCGCCTAGTACGTCCGCCGCGGGCATCCCCCGCGCGGGCAGCGCGCCCACGCTTGCCGTGTCGGTCATCGGGTGGTTCCTCTCGTGGACGGGCCGGACGGTGCTCACGCCCGCGTGACCGGGGCGTCGGCCTCGGTGGTTCCGGACGCTGTGGCCTCGGGCACTGTGGCCCCGGACGCGGTGGCCAGCTGGGCCGGGGTCAGGGTGTAGCCGCGCAGCAGCACCAGCGGGATCGCCACCAGCAGGGCGGGCAGCACTGTGAAGCCGAGCAGCACGCCGAGACGGGCCGTGTCGGACTGGACGGCGGCGGTGCCGGTGGACGAGGAGACGTAGCCGGAGAGCTGGAGCACCAGGCCGTAGATGCCCGGCCCCAGCGCCAGCCCGAACGTCTCCCCTGCCGTCCACAGCCCGGTGAACACGCCCGCCTGCCGCCGCCCGGTGCGCGCCGTGTCGTACGCGATGCAGTCCGGCAGCATGGCCAGCGCGAACACCTGCTGGCCTGCGTACCCGACGCCGATCACCGCGACCACCGCGTAGGCCGCGGCGGCGGGCAGAGCGGGCGCGGCGACCAGGGCCAGCGCGCCCGCGGCGAAGATCAGCGACGCGGCGACGAGCGACGCCCGCTTGCCCAGCCGGGCGCCCGCCCGGGACCACAGCGGCATGACCAGCAGCGCGGGCGCGACGAAGCAGGCGAACAGCAGCGTCGGGCCGCTGTCCGGCTCGCGCAGCACCTGATCGGCGAAGTACTTCACCCCGGCCAGCACGGTGGCCACCCCGGCGGACTGGATCACGAAGCAGATCAGCAGCACCCGGAACGGCCGGTTGCCGGTGGCGACAGCGAGCTGCGCGCGCAGACTCGGTTCGCTCTCCCCCACCGTGCCGGTCGGCGCGGATCGGGTGCCGAGGAACACGCCGACGGTGCCGGCGACGATCAGCGCGGCCACGAACAGACCCATCCACCGGTGGCCGGGCACGCCGTCGCCGCCCGCGCTCACCACCGCCGGGGCCACCGCGCCGGAGACCAGGATGGCCAGCGCCAGCACCGCGATCCGCCAGGTCATCAACCGGGTACGCTCCGCCGGGTCGGCGGTCAGCTCGGCCGGCATGGCCACGTAGGGCACCTGGAAGAACGCGAACGCGGTGGCCGTCGCCAGGAACGCCAGCGCCACGTACGCGGCGGCGGCCGGACCGTTCGCGAACGGCGCCGCGAAGATCGAGGCGAACAGGACAGCGAGTGCCAGCCCGCCACCGAGCAGGTACGGACGGCGCGCGCCCCAGCGGGAGCGGGTCCGGTCGGAGATCCGCCCGGCGACCGGGTTGACGAGCACGTCCCACGCCTTCGGCAGCAGCACCAGCAGCGCGGCCAGCCCGGCGGCGACGCCGAGCGTGTCGGTGAGGTACGGCAGCAGGAGCAGCCCGGGCACGGTGCCGAACGCGCCGGTGACCAGGGAACCCAGCGCGTACCCGAGGTGCACCCGGCGGGGCAGGCCCGAAGCTGTCATGGCGCCGAATGTTACTCACGTTATGGCCCGGGTCACATCCCCTCCCGGGTGCTGCTCGTTCGATGCCGACAGGCGCTCGCGAGTTGCGGTGAGGCGCAGGGCGGCACCGCTACCCTGTAGGGCATGGACCCAGCCCGATCCGTCCGCAGCTCGCGGGCACCGTACGAGGCCCGTCCCGGCCGTCGTGCGGTCGTGGTCCCCGACCTGAGCGAGTTGCAGGGCCCGGTCGCCGGCGTGGTCGAGCTGCCCCACCGGCTGTTCTGGCAACCCGACCGGCACGTCGACCTCGACGTCCCGGGTCTGCTCGCGTGGATGTACGAGACGGTGCTCACCGAAGCCGTTCATCCCGACGAGCTGCGCGCCTGGCTGCACGGCCCCACCCTCATCCGCCTGTGGCCCGAGTTGTATGTGCCCCGCGGTGTCCGCCGCGCCTGGGAAGAGAGCCACCCGGTGCTGCGCGCCCGGGACGTCGCCGCCTGATGTCACCGGTGCCGGACCCGTACCAGCACGAGGTCGCCCGTATCGCGCTCGCCGTGGCCGGCCGGCACGGCTTCGCCCTCGCCGGCGGCCAGGCCCTCATCGCCCACGGCGTCGGCGCCCGCCCCACCGAAGACGTCGATCTGTTCACGGACGTCGACGGTGGGGTCACCGCCGCCGCCGAGCTGGTGCGCGCCACCCTGCTCGATGCCGGATTCCAGGTCGAGACCATCGCCGAGCCCACCGAGCTGGACGACGTCTTCTACGGCTTCGAGCACGACATGATCGAGTTCGAGGTTCGCCGCAACGACCGGACCGTACGGCTGCAGCTCGTACGCTTCGCGCGCAGCACCAGCCCGATCGTGCTCGACGTCGGGCCGGTGCTGCACCTGGACGACGTGATCGGCACCAAGGTCGCCGCCATGGTCACCCGTGCCCAACCCCGCGACTACATCGACGTCGCCGCCGCGCTCGGCCGCTACAGCAGGAACGACCTGGTGGACCTCGCGCGGCGGGCCGACCCGGCGCTCACCGACGAAGAGTTCCAGGACTCGTTACAGCGCCTCGACCGCCTGCCCGACACCGTTTTCACGCTCTACCGCCTCGCCCCGGCCGAGATCCGCAACCTCCGGCACGCGTTCTCAGACTGGCCGCGATGACCCGGACTCGTTGAGGGCAGTCACGATCGGTTGGCAGGCTGCCGCCGACCCGTCGGGTCACCCCTCGTCCGGTGACCAGGACGCCGCCGCCAGGTCCACCCGGTCGCCACGCAACGGGCAGCCCTCGGCGAGCAGCCGTTCCCGGGCCTTGCGCTCGTGCCCTGGCGGCATCCGACCGGCCGCGTTCACCACCCGGTGCCACGGCACCCCGCCCCCGTGCCGCGCCATGATCGAGCCGACCAGCCGTGGCGACGCCCGTCCCGAGCGGTCGGCGAGCGCGTCGGCCACCGCCCCGTACGACATCACCCGCCCCGGCGGGATCCGCTCGACCAGCGCCAGCACCGCCTCGACGTATTCGTCAGGTGTCACGAGCTGCCACGATATGGGAACGCGCCGCGGCGCGGCAGACCGCAGCGCGCAGAATGGTCGGGTGCGCGAAGCAGTCACCTCGGCCCGGCGGATCGTGGTCAAGATCGGTTCGTCCTCGCTGACCACCGCGACGGGCGGCCTCGACGACGCCCGGGTCGACGCGCTCGTCGACACGCTCGGCGGGCTCGCCGCCTCCGGACGCGAGGTGGTGCTGGTCTCCTCCGGCGCGATCGCCGCCGGGCTCGCCCCGCTGCGGCTGCCCCGGCGCCCGCGCGACCTGGCCACCCAGCAGGCCGCCGCCAGCGTCGGCCAGGGCCTGCTGATCGGCCGGTACGCGGCCGCGTTCGCCCGGCACGGCCGCACCGTCGGGCAGGTGCTGCTCACCGTGGACGACGTGACCCGGCGGGCCCACTACCGCAACGCGTACCGGACGCTGCGCAAGCTGCTCGACCTGCACGCGGTGCCGATCGTCAACGAGAACGACACGGTGGCCACCGAGGAGATCCGGTTCGGCGACAACGACCGCCTGGCCGCGCTCGTCGCCGCGCTCGTCGACGCCGACCTGCTGGTGCTGCTCTCCGACGTCGACGCGCTCTGGACCGGCGACCCGGCCCGCCCGGGCAGCACCCGCATCACCGAGGTGCACGGCGAGGGCGACCTGGCGGGCGTGGACGTGGGCGGGGCCGGCCGGGCCGGGGTGGGGACCGGCGGCATGGTGACGAAGGTCGAGGCGGCCCGGATCGCCACCGGCTTCGGCATCCCGGTGGTGCTGACCGCCGCGCCGCTGGCCGCGCCGGCGCTGGCCGGGGAGCCGGTCGGCACGTACTTCCACCCGAGCAGCCGCCGCCCCGCCGCCCGTCTGTTCTGGCTGGCGCACGCCACCGCCCCCCGCGGCCGCCTGCACCTCGACCCGGGCGCGGTGCAGGCGGTGGTCGGCCGCCGCAAGTCGCTGCTGCCCGCCGGCATCACCGCCGTCGACGGCGCGTTCACCGCGGGCGACCCGGTGGACCTGGTCGACACCGCCGGCGCGCCGGTGGCCCGAGGGCTGGTCAACTACGACGCGGTGGAGCTGCCGGGGCTGCTCGGCCGTTCCACCTCCGAACTCGCCGCGGCGCTCGGCCCGGCGTACGAACGCGAGGTCGTCCACCGCGACGACCTGGTCCTGCTGTAAGGAAGGGGCCCTTCTTAACAGACGTCTGTTAAGAAGGGGCCCCTCCTTGAACCCCGTCTGAAGGAGTACGCACGATGAGCGTCGTCGAGCAGGCCCGGCGAGCCCGGGACGCGGCGGAAGCCCTGGCCACGGCCACCCGTACCGTCAAGGACGCCGCGCTGCACGCGATGGCCGACGCGCTCGTGACGCGTACCCCGGAGATCCTGACGGCGAACGCGGCGGACCTGGCGGCAGGGCGCGAGGCCGGGCTGTCGGCGGCCGTGCTGGACCGGCTCGCGCTCGACGAGGGCCGGGTGGCGGCCATCGCCGACGCGCTGCGCCAGATGGCCGCGCTGCCCGACCCGGTGGGCGAGGTGGTACGCGGCTCGACCCTGCCGAACGGGCTGGAACTGCGGCAGGTGCGGGTGCCGTTCGGGGTGGTCGGCATCGTCTACGAGGGCCGGCCCAACGTGACTGTCGACGCCGCCGGGATCTGCCTGAAGTCCGGCAACGCGGCGCTGCTGCGCGGCTCCTCGTCGGCCGCGCACTCCAACGCGGCGCTGGTCGCGGTGCTGCGCGACGCGGTCTCCGGCGCCGGGCTGCCGGCGGACGCGGTGCAGCTGCTCGACTCCAGCACCCGCGACTCGGTGAAGGAGCTGATGCGCGCCCGCGGCCTGGTCGACGTACTGATCCCGCGAGGCGGCGCGTCGCTGATCCGCGCCGTGGTCGAGGAGTCGACGGTCCCGGTGATCGAGACCGGCGTGGGCAACTGCCACGTGTACGTGGACGCCGCGGCCGACCTCGGCAAGGCCCTGGCGATCACGCTGAACGCCAAGACGCAGCGCCTGTCCACCTGCAACACCGCCGAGTCGCTGCTGGTGCACCGGGACGTCGCGGACGCGTTCCTGCCGGCGGTGCTGGCCGCGTTCGCCGACGCCGGGGTGACTGTGCACGGCACGCCCGAGGTCGCCGCCCACTCCGACGCCGTGGTCGCGGCCACCGAGGAGGACTTCGGCACCGAGTACCTCTCCGCCGACATCTCCGTCGCAGTGGTCGACTCGCTCGACGCGGCGGTCGCGCACATCCGCCGGTACGGCACCGGCCACACCGAGGCGATCGTCACCGACTCGCAGCGGGCGGCCCGGGAGTTCGTGGCCCGGGTGGACTCGGCAGCGGTCATGGTCAACGCGTCCACCCGCTTCACCGACGGCGGCGAGTTCGGCTTCGGCGCGGAGATCGGCATCTCGACGCAGAAGCTGCACGCGCGCGGGCCGATGGGCCTGCCGGAGCTGACCAGCACCAAGTACGTGGTCACCGGAGACGGTCACCTGCGCTGATCGGTCCGGTCCTCTGGGCGGCCACCAGTACGGGGTGGTGGGGGCATCATGGTGCCTCCGATGCCACCATCTCGCCGAACTGGTGTTGATCAACTGGCCGGGCTAGGCGATCTGGAGTGGATCCCCGTCCGCCGATGGCGGTGTGACGAGCGGAGGCAGCCCCGGGGGCACCCGAGCAGCGGGCGACACCGGGCCGGACGGCGGGTCCGGCACTGACGGCGCAGCCGGCACGGTGCTCCCGTCGGGGAGCAGGTCGGGCGCGACGATCCAGGCGGACCACGGCCCCTGCCCGCCGTCCGGACCGGCCGACGAAGCGGGCGCGGTCTCCGGCCCGGCCGACGAAGCGGGCGCAATCCCCGGCCCGGCCGACGACACGCCACTCGGCCCCGGCGAAGGGTCGGAGCCGAGGCGGTGCGGCGGCGGCCCGGCATCGGGAGCCGGGGCGGGCGGCGCAGGCGCGGGCGCGGGCGCGGTTACCGGCGGGGCGGGCGGCGCAGGCGCGGGCGCGGTTACCGGCAGGGCGGGCGGCGCAGGCGCGGGCGCAGGCGGCGCTGCGGGGAGGCGGCGCGGGCGCGGGGCCGGTACGGCCGGCGGCGCGGGCAGCTCCGCGGTCTGCGGCACCACGAACGGCGCTCCGGAGGTCGGAGCCTCGGGCGTGTTCGGACGGCACGCGCGGATCGCCCGCAGCGTGGTGTGCACGTCGAACTGGTGGCCGTCGTCGCTGTCCCAGCCGCCGTCGCTGCGCTGCGTCTCGGCGAGCCGCCTGCGCGCGGAGACCAGCAGCCACTGCTCCTCGCCCACGTCGACCCGGCGCAGCGTGGCGGCCAGCCAGGCCACGTCGGCCGGGGACATCCGGGGGATCCGGTCGGCCAGCACCGCCTGGATGCGCGCCGACTCGTAGTACATCTGCTGGCGGTGCAGCACCGCGGCGGCGAGCCAGCCGGCGGGCAGGAAGGACGGCCAGCTGCCGTCCGGCGCGAGTTGCGCGGCCAGTGCCTGCGCCGCCGCCTGCACCACACCGGCGTACGCGCCGCCGACCCGGTGATCGAGCGGACCGGCGGCCCGCGCGTCCAGCCCGGCCACTGTCAGCCAGAACCCGGCGTTGGCTGTCTGGTAGAGCCGGGCCTCGGGATCACCGGGGGTGGCCCACTCGGGGGCGAGCCCGGCCAGCGAGGGGTCCTCGTCCCAGCCGCCGTCGGGCAGTTGCCGGGCGGCCAGCCAGTCCAGCGCGTGCCGGGCGGCCGGGCGGCCCAGCGCGCCGAGGTCGTCCAGCTCGGCCAGGCGGAAGCAGGTCGCGTCGATCGAGGCGACCTCGCCGTCGAGGACCGCGGGCCAGCCGCCGCCCGGCGCCTGCCCGGCCTCGGCGGCGTCGAGCACGTCGGGCGGCACCGGAGCGCCGGAGCGCAGCCGGGAGAGACGGGCGCGGTCCACCGCGTCACCGTGAGCGACGACGAATCCGATCGCCGCGTCCAAGTCGACCACGGCACTGACGGTACTGGCGCGGCCGAGGTTACGCCTCGGCAGCTCGGTCAGGGCCGGTACCGCCCACCGGTCGTCGAGGGCATCCGCCGGAGGGTTGCCCGACCCGGCGTTTGCCCACGCCAGGGGCGCGGAAAGCACGATGGGCCCGCCCGGAGCGCCGGGCGGGCCCATCGACACGACTCAGTACGCGGGCAGCGACGGGTCGACCTGCTTGACCCAGGAGAGCACACCGCCCTGGAGGTGCACCGCGTCGGAGAACCCGGCCGCCTTCAGCGCGGCCAGCGCCTCGGCGGAGCGGACGCCGGACTTGCAGTGCAGCACGATCTGCCGGTCCTGCGGGAACTTCGCCAGCGCCTCGCCGGACAGGATCTCGCCCTTGGGGATGAGCGTCGCGCCGGGGATGCGGACGATCTCGTACTCGGCGGGCTCGCGCACGTCGACCAGGAAGATGTCCTTGCCCGAGTCCTGCCAGTCCTTCAGCTCCAGCGCGGTGATGGTCGAGTCGACCACCGCCTCCTGCGCCTCGTCGGAGACGGCGCCGCAGAAGTCCTCGTAGTCCTCCATCAGGTCGGTGAGTGTCGGGTTCTCGCCGCAGAGCACGCAGTTCGGGTCCTTGCGAACCTTGATCTTGCGGTAGCTCATCTCCAGAGCGTCGTAGACCATCAGCCGGCCGACGAGCGGCTCACCGATGCCGGCGAGCAGCTTGATCGCCTCGTTGACCTGGATCGACCCGATCGACGCGCAGAGCACGCCGAGCACGCCGCCCTCGGCACAGGAGGGGACCATGCCGGGCGGCGGGGGCTCCGGGTAGAGGCAGCGGTAGCAGGGGCCGTGCTCGGCCCAGAACACCGACGCCTGGCCGTCGAAGCGGTAGATCGAACCCCAGACGTACGGCTTGCCGAGCAGCACCGCCGCGTCGTTGACCATGTAGCGGGTGGCGAAGTTGTCGGTGCCGTCGACGATCAGGTCGTACCGGGAGAAGATGTCCCGGACGTTCTCCCGGTCCAGCGCGGTGTTGTGGATCTCCACGTTGACCAGCGGGTTGATCTCGCGGATCGACGCCGCGGCGGACTCGGCCTTGGACCGGCCCACGTCGGAGACGCCGTGGATGACCTGGCGCTGGAGGTTCGACTCGTCGACGGTGTCGAAGTCGATGATGCCGAGCGTGCCGACACCGGCCGCGGCCAGGTAGAGCAGCGCCGGCGAGCCGAGGCCACCGGCACCCACACAGAGCACCCGGGCGTTCTTCAGCCGCTTCTGCCCCTCCACCCCGACGTCCGGGATGATCAGGTGGCGCGAGTAGCGGCGGATCTCGTCTACGGTCAGCTCGGCGGCGGGTTCGACGAGCGGGGGCAACGACACGGTGGACTCCCCGGGATCGGCGGTGTGACCGCGCCATTGTCGCTCGCCCGGACGGGGTTCGGCCATGATGAGGGACACTCGGCCCGAACTGCGGGACCGGGAATAACTCAGACCCCGTCGGTGGGCTCGCCCTCGTACCGCATTCCGCCGATGTACGGCCAGGCGTTCGGCAGGCAGCCGTCCAGCCCGTACGTCTGCTGCTGCATCACCGGGGCGGGCGCGCCGGGCTCGGGGCAGGCCTGGTGCAGCTCGCCGAACTCGTGCCCGACCTCGTGGTTGATCACGTAGGTGCGGTAGACCTCCAGCGGGGCGCCGTAGTCGGGCACCGCCGTCATCCACCGGGCCAGGTTGAGCACGACCCGGCCGGGCAGCCGGCAGGAGGTGTACCGGTCGGTGCGCAGGCCTCCCTCGGCGCACATCCGCTCGGAGGTGACGGGGGTGGCGAGGTAGACGGTGAAGTCTGCGGCGGCCGCCTCGGGCACCCGCTGCACCCGCAGGTCTCCCGACGCGATCCAGCTGCGCGGGTCGCCCAGTACCGCGTCCACGGTGGCGGCGAACTCGTCGGCGTCCTGCCCCGTGTCCTGCTCGACCTCGACCCGGTAGCGGCGCAGCGGGCCCTCCTGTCCGCGTACCGGAGATCGGCCCTGGGCCACCGCGAACGTGCCGGGGCCGGCGGTGGGGTAGGCGGTCGGGGCCGGGACGTCGGCCTCGGCGCCGCGCGCCAGCGACGGTTCGGCGGCGAGCGACGTCCCACCGTGCCCGGGCGACGGCGCGTTCAGCCGGGTGATGCCGACCGCGCCGCCGACGGCCGCGAGCAGCATCGCCAGCAGCAGCACCGAGCGGCGGCGCCGCCGTCGCATCCGGCGCAGGGTGGGACGCTCGGACGGCGGCGCGGCAGGGTTGTCGTAAGGGGACGACGACGTCATGACCTCAGCGTGCCATGCAATTCGGGCATTTAGCTGCTTTTGCCGCCTATGCCGCGAATGTTCTTCGCAAACCGGGTGGTCAGAGGGCCGGCCCGGTGTACCGCTTCCCGCCCACGTAGGGCCACGGGTTCGGCCGGCAGCCCTTGAGGAAGAGCGTCTGCTGCTGCATCACCGGCGCCGCCCGGCCCGCACCCGGGCACCCCTCGTGCCGGTGCCCGAGCTGGTGCCCCACCTCGTGGTTGACCACGTAGAGCCGGTACGTGTCCAGCGGCATCCCGGCGTCGACCAGGTGCGGCGCCGAGGTCCGCCACCGGTCCAGGTTGATCACCACCTTGCCCGGCACCCGGCACGACGTGTACGGCACCCCGCCCACCCGGATGTCGATCCCGCCCGCCCCGCACAGCCGCCCGGCCGTGTCCCGGGTCGCGAGGTAGATCGTGAAGTCGTACCGGTCGTCCGCGCCGACCCGCTGCAACCGCAGCCTGCCGCCGTCGACCCAGCTACCCGGGCCGGCCAGGGCGCGCTGCACCGCCTCGCCGAAGGCGCGGACCTCCTCGCCGGAGCCGTTCTCCACCGCCACCCGGTAGCGGCGCAGCGTCCCCGAGCGGCCGAGCACGCCGCTGGTCCGGTCGTCGTACGCGAAGCTGCCCCGGCCCTTCGCCGGCCCCGGGTCGGACAGCGTCAGCACCGGCGCGGCCGGCGAGCTGGGCGTCACCGCCGGCGGCGGCGGGACGCTCGGCGTGGACGGCTCCCGCGTGGGCGCCGGCGGCTGGGCGACGAACCCGTCGGTGATCCGCGTCCCCGCGCCCGCCGACGGCAGTTGCACCGCCACGCCGACCCCGACCGCCGCGGCGGTCACGAAGGCGCAGACCACGAGCGCGGTACGCCAGTGACGAAGCGAGGAACGGGAGCGGGCGGCACGAGGACGGCGGGAGCTGGGCATCCGGCTCAGCCTGCCATGTCACGCTCCGTTCCGCTCTCCCCCATGCCGGTGGTGAGCGACTGTGTCGCCTCGGCGAGCAGGCCGAGCACCGCCCGCGCCACGGTCCGGGGCACCTCCAACTGGGCCACGTGCCCGACGCCGTCGAGCATCAGCAGCCGGCTGTCCGGGATGACCCGGGCCGCCTGCGGCGCCACCCGCACGTCGACCAGCCGATCCTGCCGCCCGCCCACCACGAGCGTGGGCGCCCGTACCGCCGCCGCCTGCCGCCAGAGCGCGCCCTCCCCCGGCAGGTACGAACGCAGGAAGCTGCCGACCAGGCCCCGGAACGTCCGCACGTACGCGGCGGCGTAGTGGGCCGCCTCGTACCGGACCCGGATCTCGTCGATCGCCTCCTGCCGGCGCTGATCGCTGATCCGGGTCAGGTCCGCCACGCACGCCTCCATCACCTGCTGCGCGGTCACCTCCGGGCTGAACTGGGCCAGCCGCCAGGCGGCCAGCCGTTCGCCCCGGGGGATCGCCAGCAACGGGAGCATCCGCCCCTGCAACGAGCGGCGGAAGTCCAGGAACGGCAGCGCGGGCGAGACCAGTGTGAGCGTGCGGACCAGGTCCGGGCGCAGTGCCGCCACCCGCACCGAGATCGCGCCGCCGAGCGAGTTGCCGAACAGGTGCACCGGACCCCGGTCGCTGTGCTCGATCCAGCGGATCACCCGCTCGGCGAAGGACGGGATCGTGTAGCGCGGCCCCGGCTCGCTGCGCCCGAATCCGGGCAGGTCGATCGCCTGGCCGTCGAGCCGGTCCGCGAGCAGCCCGGCCAGGTCGGTCCAGTTCTGCGCCGACCCGCCGAGGCCGTGCACGTACAGCGCGGGCTCCGCGCCGGGACCGGTGGCCGGGGTGTCGCGGACGTGCACGAGCGTGCCGTCGAGGCGTACGTGCCGGCCGGGCCAGGGCGGCGGGACGTGGTGTGCGGGAAGGCTGTGCTCCGGCCACAGTGCGGCGCGCTTCATGCCTCCAGTCTTCCCCGCACACGCCGTACCGCACACCGGCTCAGGAGAGCAGCGCCTCCAGCCGCCGGTTCACCGCCGCGAGCGTGGCCCGCACGACCGCCTGCCGGGGATCCCCGGCCACCAGCGCCGAACCGGCCAGCTGCTCCACCCAGCCGTCGCAGACCAGCAGCACCACCACTGTGGCGACCTCGCAGTTGCCGAACGGCACCACGGCGGCGTGCTCCACGAAGCACCGGCCCCGCTCGCCGGCCGGGACGACCCGGCCGAGCAGCTCGTCCACCGCGGCGGCCGCGGCCACCGCGCAGAGCCGCAGCACGTACCCGTCGACAGCCGGGCCGGTCGCGTGCCCCTCGGCCGTCCGGTCGCCGGCGACCAGGCGCACCTCGGTGGTGGCGTCCAGGCCGAACGTGCTCACCAGGACGTGCTCGATCACCACCCGCGGCCCCGGCACGCCGCCGGTGTCCAGCGGTCGCGACGGCGCGGTCTCCGTCGTGGTCATCTGCCCACCGGAGTACGACGTACCGAGCGTGACCGGGCTGCCGGTGGACATGCCGGTCGGCGCGGAGGCCAGCGACGTCTCGTCGACAGCGGCCCGGCCCCGGTGGGTGGCCTGCCGGCGGCGGCGCGGCGGCTCGTCGCCGTCGCCGGGCGCCTCGGCCGGGCGCGTGGCGCGGTCCGCACCGAACCGCGCGTCGCCGGAACGGTTCGCGGCCGGACGTGCCACACCGGCACGCGCCGGCATCTCGTCGCCGCCCGTCTCCTCACCGTTACGGGCCTCGCCCGGCTCCGCCTGCGGGGCACGGGCCTCGACCGGTGCCGGCTGCGTCCCGGGTGCTCGTGTCTCGCCCGCGCGCGTCTCACCGGAGCGGTCCAGCCGGGCCGACCGGCGGCGCAGCGGGGCCGGGGGCGGTACGGCGGGCGCGCCGGGCAGGTTCTGCGGGGCGGCGGCCAGACCCATCCGCTCCTGGAGCAGCCGGGCCACCATGCGGCTGACCTCGGCCGGGTCCGCGCCGTCGGCCAGGTCGAGCCGGAGGCTGTGCGCGCCGGCCGGGGTACGGCGCAGCGCGGCGTCGCGTACGCCCGCCACCTCCCGGACCGCGTCGAGGATCGCGTTGACGTCGAAGCCCTCCGGCCGCTCCCGCAGTGGCGCGGGTTCGTCGTCGCGGCGCAGGTGGGTGGCGATGCGGGCGAGTTCGGGGGTCTCGGCGGACGGTTCCACTGCCGGTGGCTCCGGCACGACGGGCACGTCCGGTTCCGAGGGGACGCGCTGCGGCAGCACGGGGGACGGTTCCTCCGGTCGGGGCTCGGCGACCGCGTCGGCGGCCGGCACCGGTTCCGGTGCGGACCGGCGGGCCGCGTAGGGAGGGGCGCTCGTCGGGTGGGGCGCGGGTGCGCGGTCGAGACGTTGCGCGCCGCCCTGGGCGGGAACGCCCGAGGTCGGCGGGGCGACGGCAGCCGCGTCGGCGGGCGGGGCGGGGGCGTACCCACCGGCCGGGGCGGGCGGGGCGCTGGACACCGGCGGGGCGCCGGGCGCGGGCGGGGCACTCGCCGGCGGGGGACCAGGGGGCGTGATCAGCGGGGCGACCGGAACCGGCGGCCCGGCCCAGGAGGGCCGCTCGTAGCCGTGCGGTGGTTCGGCGTCGCCCCGGGCCAGGCGGAAGGGACGGGTCGGTTCGGGCGTCGGCTCCGGCGCGGCCGGCGGCTCGTACCGGCGCGCCGGCTCGGGCCCGGCACCCGGCTCGTACTGCCGGGGCGCCTCGGACTCGGCGGACGGCGGGTACTGCCGCGTCGTCTCCGGGCCGAGGGCCGGCTCGGCGCGCAGCGGCTCGTACGGCCGTACCGCCTCGGGCCGGGGTGGCTCGTAGGCGGCGGGCGGCTCGACCCGGGCCGGCTCGTACGGCCGCACCGGCTCGGGCGCCCACTCGGCCGCGCGGTCCTCGCGGGCGCTGCGTTGGGCGGCGCTGTCGTCCTCCCACTCCCGCCGCTCGGCGACGGGCTCCTCGGCGCGGCGGGCCGGCGGCTCGTCGGGCCGGGCCCACGGCGGGGCCCAGCCGTCACCCCAGCTCGGGCGGTTCCAGGACGGCCCCGACCAGTCCGGTTCGGCGGCCCTCGGGTCGTCGGCCGCAGGAGTCCCGGCCGCGGCCCGCGGCTCGGCGGTGGCCGCCCGGCCCTCGGGCGGGTGGACCTCGCCCGCTGCGTGCTCCGGTCGGCCGGCGGCCGGTGGCTGGGTGACGGGCCGGTCGGCCCAGCCCCGGGACAGCGACGGGGTGGATTCGGTGTTCGGCGCGTGGAAGCCCGGCGGCACCTCGAAACCGGAGGCGGCGGCGCCGACCGGCGGGACCTGGAGCGCCGGGGGCGCGGAGGTCGGCCCGCTCTCGGCCCAGCGCGGGGCCCGGGCGGCCGGGTCGTCGGCGGCGTGCCGGGAACCGGCGGCCTCCCCCGGGTCGGTCGGCTGCTCGATCGTCGGCGCCGGGCGCGGGGCCGGTACGGCCAGCCGTTCGCCGTCGGCAGGCCGGGGCAGCTCGTCCGCGGGCGGGGCACTGACCGGCGCCTGGCGGGTCACTGGCGACTCCTCCCCGGCGTGGTGCACGCCGTTGACGTGGCGGCCGTTGACGCGGCCCGGTTCCGGCGCGGAGTGGCCGGGCAGCGGGGCCGGCAGGTCGCCGTGCCGGGGCGAGGAGGCGGCCCAGCCGCCGAGGTCGCCGTAGGGCCAGCCGCCGGGCGCCGGAGCGCCGCGGGACCAGCCGTTCGGCGGGGGCGCCCAACCGCCGCCGGTACGGGCCGGGTCGTCCTGCTGGCCCGTCCCGTCGCCGTGCTCTCCCGGGGTGGCGGCTCCGGGTTGCCCTGTTTCACTCACCGCGCGCTCCTTGGTCGCCCCCGCTGAGGCTACCGTGTGGTGACAGTGGCGATAAGTTACAGCGGCGGGCCAATTCCGCGACGGGTTCACGAACCCGGACCGGTTCGGGTGATACGTGCCGGCTCGTACGCAGATACTCGGAGGATCCGATGACCGCAGTGGGGAACGGTGCACAGACCGCCGGTCGGCCCACCCGCCTGCCCCGCTCGGCGCGCCGTAAGCAGCTGCTCGCCGCCGCCCAGGAGGTGTTCGTCGCGCAGGGCTACCACGCCGCCGCGATGGACGACATCGCCGAGCGGGCCGGTGTCTCCAAGCCGGTGCTCTACCAACACTTCCCCGGGAAGATGGAGCTGTACCTCGCGCTGCTGGACACGCACTGTGACGCGATAGTGGCCAACGTGCAGGACGCGATGAGCGGCACCAACGACAACAAGGAGCGCGTCGGCGCCGCGGTGCGCGCGTACTTCGACTTCGTCGACCACGAGAGCGAGGCGTTCCGGCTGGTCTTCGAGTCGGACCTGCGCAACGACCCGGCGGTGCGGCAGCGGGTGGAGCGGGTCGAGCAGGGCTGCATCGCGGCCATCACCGACACGATCATCTCGGACACCGGGGTCAGCCGCTCGCACGCCGAACTGCTCGCCTCGGGCCTGGTCGGCGCCGCCGAGACGGCCGCCCAGTTCTGGCTCGCCGGCGGCCGCCAGGTGCCCAAGGCGGAGGCCGAGGCGCTGGTCGCGGCCCTGTCCTGGCGCGGCATCGCCAGCTTCCCGCTGCAAGGTGAGTCAGCCTGAACATCGGGCCGCCGGATCGGATAGCCTTCCCACGGTGGCTTTTTCGCCCCAGTTGAGGAGGCACAGTGGAGGTCAAGATCGGCGTGCAGTACGCGCCGCGGGAGCTGGTCCTGGAGAGCGCGCAGTCGCCGGCCGAGATCGAGCAGATCGTGACCGACGCCTTCGCCAAGAGCGAGGGCACCCTCTCCCTGACCGACGAGAAGGGCCGGCGCGTGATCGTGCCGGTCGGCAAGGTCGCCTACGTCGAGATCGCCGAGGCGTCGCCCCGCGCGGTCGGATTCACCGTTCGCTGATTCCCGCGGCACCGGCCGCCGTGGCGGGCCTCCCCGCCACGGCGGCTCAGTTGTTCAACCCGACCGACGTCATCCGCGCGGCGTGCGCCTCGGTCAGCCGGCGCAGCAGCCCCGGCACGTCCCCGCCGGTCCGCCCGATCAACGCGACGAGCGCGCCCCGGTCGGCGGCGGCCACCCGGCCCGCCTGGGAGAGCGCCTCACCGAGCAGCCGCCGCGCCCACATCGACAGCCGTCCGGCCGCCCGGGGATCGGCCTCGATCGCGGCCCGGATCTCGGCCGCGGCGAACTCGGCGTACCGGGAGTCGTGCAGCACGTCGAGCAGCAGCGTCCGGTCCGGCCCGTCCAGGCCGTCGGCGATCCCGCGCAGGAAGTCGTCGGTGATCGCGTCCCCCACGTACGCCTTCGTCACCGCCTCCGCCCAGTCCCGCGGCTCGGTCGAGTCGTGGTACGCCCGCAGCGGCTCGACGTAGGGGGCCATCGCGTCCTCCGGAGTGACGCCCCGGGCGGCTAGCCGGTCGGTGAGCCACCTGTAGTGCGCGATCTCGGCGGCGGCCATCTCGCTGAGCGCGGCGCGGCGGCGCAGGTCGGGCGCGAGACGCGCGTCGGCGGCGAGGCGGTCGAACGCGAGCAGTTCGCCGTAGGCGACGAGCCCGAACAGGTCGGTCGCGGCGGGATCGGCGGCGGCAGGGTCGGTCGCGGCGGCGTCGGGGGCGGACACGAGCGCAGGCTACCGGCGCCGCCCCTGTGACTCAAGTCACAGCAGGCCACCCCGCGTGCACGGCCACCACCTGGGAATCGGGACGACTCAGGGACCGTTCAGGTACGATGAGACAGTTGCCGTGGGCACCGAATCGGTCACTTGCTGATCAACGCCGGTCCCCGACGCGCGTGCGGCCCGGTCCGGCTCGGCGAAATCGCCCCTGACCGCGTGGCCCGCGCCACACCGATCGCGCCCTGAGGACCTGAGGGGCGCACCACGAGAGGGCACCCCCAAATCCATATGAGCGAGCAGATTTCCGGCCAGCCACTGGCCCCCACCGCTCCGGTCCCCCCGGAGGCACCCACGTTCGCCGCGCTCGGCGCGCGGCAGGAGACCGTCGAGGCGCTGGCCGCCGCCGGCATCACCCGCGCCTTCGCGATCCAGGAGTACGCGCTGCCGATCGCGCTGCGCGGCGTCGACCTGATCGGGCAGGCGCCGACCGGCACCGGCAAGACGCTCGGCTTCGGCATCCCGCTGCTGGAGCGCGTGTTCGCCCCGTCCGAGGGCAGCGACGGCGTCCCGCAGGCGCTCGTCGTCGTACCCACCCGTGAGCTGGGCATCCAGGTCGCCAAGGACCTCGACGCCGCCGGCCGTACCCGGGGCGTCCGGGTGCTGCCGATCTACGGCGGCGTGGCCTACGAGCCGCAGATCGAGGCGCTGCGCAAGGGCGTCGAGATCCTGGTCGGCACCCCGGGCCGCCTGCTGGACCTGCAGAAGCAGAAGCACCTGCGGCTCGACCGGGTCCGCGCGCTCGTCCTCGACGAGGCCGACCGCATGCTCGATCTGGGCTTCCTGGACGACGTCGAGAAGATCCTGGCGATGCTGCCGGAGGACCGGCAGACCATGCTGTTCTCGGCCACCATGCCGGACCCGATCGTCGCGCTGTCCCGGCGCTTCCTGCGCCGCCCGGTGACCATCCACGCCGGGCACACCGCCGAGACCGGTCCGTCGCCGCAGACCACGCAGCTCGCGTACCGCACGCACTCGCTGAACAAGGTCGAGATCGTGGCGCGCATCCTCCAGGCCGAGGGCCGTGGGCTGACCATGATCTTCACCCGTACCAAGCGGGCCGCCGACCGGGTCGCCGAGGATCTCGACTTCCGCGGCTTCGCCGTCGCCGCCGTGCACGGTGACCTCGGTCAGGGCGCGCGCGAGCGGGCGCTGCGGGCGTTCCGGGCCGGCAAGATCGACACGCTGGTCGCGACCGACGTGGCGGCGCGGGGCATCGACGTCACGGGCGTCACGCACGTGATCAACTACGACTGCCCGGAGGACCAGGACACCTACACCCACCGCATCGGCCGTACCGGCCGGGCCGGGGCCACGGGTTCCGCGGTGACGTTCGTCGACTGGGACGACATGCCCCGCTGGCGGATCATCGACAAGACGCTCGGGCTGGACATGCCCGAGCCGCCGGAGACGTACCACACCTCCGCGCACCTCTACACGGACCTGGCCATCCCGACGGACGTCAGCGGCACGCTGCCGACCGCCGAGCGCACCCGCGCCGGCCTGTCCGCCGAGGTCGAGGAGGACCTGGGCGGCGTCGGCCGGTCGCGCCGGGGCGCACGGCGCGGCGACAGCCGGGGCCGCGAGCGCGGCGACCGCGACCGCGGTCGTGGCCGGGGCGGCGAGGGCGGTTCGTCCGCCGGTTCGCCCGCCGCACAGGCCGACGCCGGGGACGACGAGACCCCGCGTACGCCGCGTCGTCGGCGTCGCCGCCGGGCCGGCGAGACGGTGGCCGGTGAGCCGACCGCGGTGATCGGCACCGAGGGCGCGGCCGAGACCGCCGCCGCACCGCAGCAGGCCGCGGAGGGTGAGGCGGCGAGCAAGCCGCGTCGCCGTCGCCGTCGCCGCAGCGGCAGCACCGGCGCGCCCGCCGAGGCCACCAACGCCGACTGACGAACACCAACGGATACGGCCTCCCGGACCCCGGTCCCGGAGGCCGTCCCCATCCCCGGGCCCTCTCGCTCACTCGCCGACTGCGACGATCATGAAGTTGACGGCGCGACACGCCGTGCTCACGGCCGCCAACTTCATGACCGCCGGGGCGAGGGCGAGGGCGGGAAGCAGGAAGGTAGGTACTGATGCCGGAAGCGTTGGACTCGGCGCTGGCCGAGGTGCGGGCGCTGCTGCTCGCGCCGGGGCTGACCCGCGCGGTCGCCGCCGGGCGCCGTCGTGGGCAGCGTCCCTCGGTGGTACGCGCGGAGCTGCGCCCGGTCACGCTGAAGGCCGGTCCGCGGTTGCAGATCGCCGTCTCCGACGGATCACGGCCGCACACCCGCAACGTGGCACCGGGTACGGAGGCCGGCGCGGCTGTCGACGAACTGCTCGCCGAGCCGTTCGGCAACTGGCACGTCGAGACCGCCGACGCCACGCTCCAACTCCGGGTCACCAAGTCCGGCGAGGCGCAGGTGCACCGCGCGGCGGCCAGCCGTCCGGCCGCCGAGCCGGGCGGGCACGACCGGGCGAAGGAGTGGCTGCTCGACCCCGGTGATCCCCTGTTCCGGGAGATCGGCGGCTCGGCGGCCAAGCGCCGCCAGGTCGACGCGTTCCTGCGCGCGCTCGCGGCCACGCTGCCCGACGACCTCACCGGCCCGCTGCGGGTGGTGGACCTGGGCTGCGGCAACGCGTACCTGACCTTCGCCGCCTACCGCTACCTGGTCCAGCGCGGCCTGGACGTGACGCTCGTCGGGGTGGATGTGCGCGAGGACCAGCGCCGCCGCAACACCGAGCTGGCCGAGCGGCTGGGCTGGGCCGACCGGGTGGGCTTCGTGGCCGGCACCATCGCCGAGGCGCCCGTCGACCCGGCGCCCGACCTGGTCCTGGCGCTGCACGCCTGCGACACCGCCACCGACGAGGCGCTGGCCCGGGCGGTGCGCTGGGGCGCCCGCTGGGTGCTGGCCGCGCCCTGCTGCCACCACGACCTGGCCGCCCAGCTCCGGAGCGGTCAGGCGCCCGCGCCGTACGAGCTGCTGACCCGGCAGGGCATCCTGCGGGAACGGTTCGCCGACGTGCTCACCGACTCGCTGCGGGCCGCGCTGCTGCGGCTGCACGGGTACCGCGCCGAAGTGGTGGAGTTCGTCGACTCCCAGCACACGCCGCGCAACCTGCTCATCCGGGCACGGCGGACGGCAGGCGCGCCCACCGACGGGCAGCGCGCCGAGTATCGCGAGCTGGTCGGCCAGTGGGGTGTCACGCCCCGGCTGGAGACGCTGCTGGCCGAGGCGCGCTGAGCCGAGGCGCGCTGAGCCGAGGCGCGCTGAGCGGGCCGGTCCTACCGCCCGCGCTCGCCCCGGTTGCGGTCGCCCCGGTCCAGCACCGACACCCGCTCACCACGGGTCGGACCTCGCTCGCCGTCGTGTGACGCGCTCCGGAACGGCACCACCTTCCCGGCATGCTCGGCGTTGCCGGCGGCGGCGAAGGCGTTCCACGAGATGTCCACGAGCAACCGCTTCACCTCGGCGTGCCGGACGGCCGCGTTGCGCTGCAACGCCATCCGCGCGCCGAGCACCACAGCGGCCAGTGTGGTGCAGATCGCGCCGGTCGCGGCGATCAGGTGCACGCCGGTCGCCTCGCCTCCGCGTACCGCCAGCACCAGCAGCCAGATCCAGAAGCCGAGCGCGAACACGGCGGCCTTGGCCACGAAGAAGAGGCTCACCGCGCCGGGGCGATGCGGTACGGGGCGGTCCGGCTCGGCCATGCTGTTCCTCCATCGACATCCGGGATTCCCTCAGCTTAGTTGACCGGCGGCAACTTTCCGTAGTCGGGCGGTCCCGCCAATGAGACCTCCGGACCGATCAGTCAGTTACTTCTCCGGCCCGGCGTACTAGGCTCGGTGCGCGAGCCGGGCCACCGGAGGAAGGGGACAGATCCACCAGGGATGGGTTCCGCAGACGTTTCGCCACAGATGGCCTTCGCGCGCTTCGTACGACGGGCCATCGACGCCGCGCGCGAGGAGCGCGGCTGGACGGTGACCGACCTCGCCACCCACACCGGCGTCGGCCGCTCCACTGTGTTCCGCTGGCTGGCCGGCGACTGGCAGGACTACCCCGAACTCGCGAAGGTCCGCGGCTTCTGCGCCGCCCTCGACCTGCCCGTGGCTGCGGCGTTCCGCGCGCTGGGCCTGCCCGACGCCGGGCCGGTGCCCCGCCGCCGGGGCGCCGAGGACGGCCCGGTGGAGGCCGACGTGCGCGTCATCCTGGATCGGCTCGCCGACCCGAACGTGCCCGCCGAGGAGAAGCACCACATCCGCGATCTGCTCCGCTACCTGGCCCGCCGCCCGGTCCGCCGGGCCGGCTGAGCGCCGGTCGGGCGACGAGGGCTCAGGCCACCGTCAGCGTGAACTCGGCGGTCCGCACCACGCCGCCGACCTGGAAGTCCAGGAACATCCGGTAGCTGCCCGGCCCCGGCGCGGTCAGCCAGAACGTCACGTCGTCGCCGTCGCGCACCGGCTCCGGGTGCACGTGCAGGTAGCCGAGATCGCCCTCGCGCAACGCCACCAGGTGCCCGTACGCACCGAGGTACGGCTCCAGCGCCGCCGCCGTGCCGTCCGCGCCGGTGACCCGGAACCGCAGCGGCACCGACTTCCCCACCTCCGGCGTGCCCGCGTACCCGACGGTGAACCCGTCGACGGTGGCCGACGTGGCGGCGGCGGGCAGCGGCCGCGGCCGGTACGCGCCGGACGCGGTCAGGTCGGCGCCGAGCACCACGGCGACCTGGCGGCCGTCGTCGGCCACCGCGGTGAAGTCCGCGTACATCCGCCAGGGGCCCGCCTCCGGCGCCGTGATCGGCACCGACCAGGTGCCGTCGGCGGCCATCGTCGGGTGCAGGTGCCGGTAACCGCCGAGGTCACGCCGGACCATGATCACGTGCATCGGCTTGTCGTGCACGACGGCGAACCGGGTGACCGCCCGGCGCTGGTCGTCGCGGATCTGGAAGCGCAGCTCACCGGCGCGGCCCGCGACCAGCTCGGTCGACGGCACCAGCGTGTAGCCGGCCGAGGTGATCGACAGTCCGGTCGCGCCGTCGCCGCCGCCCTGGGTGACTGTTGCGCCGTCGTGCGTGTGCGCGCCGGTCCCGGGTGAGTGGGCGTGCGCGCCGCCGTCGGCGCCGCCCGTGGCGACCCCGCCGGCCGTCGCGCCGGCGGGCCGGGCCGGGTCGGCCGGCGCGTTCATCCGCCCGAGGCCGAAGCCGAGCAGGACGGCGAGCACCAGGCCGCCCACCACCAGGGCCAGCCGCAACGTCTCCCGGTCGACAGCGACGGGCCCGGCCGAACCGGCCGAACCACTCGCGCCGTCCCCGGCCAGCGCCGCGTCCCCGGGCAGAGCCGCGTCCGCAGACCGTCCCGCGCCCTCGGACGGAACAGCGTCACCGGGCCGCGCGGCGTGGCCGGGCTGCGCCGCGGGAACGCCGGAACCGGCCTCGGAGTCGTCGGGGACGACGCCGGTGCCGGACGTGACGGACGACGACTCAGGCACCGCCGCCGACCAGCTCGTACCCCGCCTCGTCCACAGCGGCACGCACGGACTCGACGGGCAGCGGCGCCGCGCTGGTGACAGTGGCGGTGCCGCTCGTCAGATCGATCCGGACCTCGTCGACACCGGGCAGCGCGGACAGCTCCTCGGTCACCGCCTTGACGCAGTGTCCGCAGGTCATCCCGGTCACGGTGTACGTCTGGACGACGGGTCGCTGCTCGGTCATGACCCCACGGTACCGCCGCCCGGGTCCGGGCCCGACGACGGTCCGCCGACGGTGGTGACGCTCGCATTCCGCCCGGCCCGGGAACTTTCCGCGCAGCCCGGGAACTGCCGCGCCGACCGGCGGCACGCCACGCCGGGACTCCCGTCAGGCAGGCCGAGGGACGGGTCAGCCGGCCACCGCGAGCGCCAGCGGCAGCACGTCCGGCGCACCGGCCCGGCGCAGCAGCCGCGCCACAGTGCCCATCGTCCAGCCCGAGTCGACGAGGTCGTCCACCAGCAGCACCGGGCCGTCCAGCCCCGCCAGCGCACCGGCCAGCTCGTCCGGCAGGCGGAAGGCGTCGTGCAGCGCGCGTACCCGCTGGGCGCTGTTGCCGCGCGGCCCGCCGCCGCCAGGCCCGGCCGGGACGACCTGGCCGAGCAGCGGCAGCCGGCCCACGGCGGCGATCCGCTCGGCCAGCGAGCCGACCAGCAGCGGTCGCGTCCGGGAGCCGACCGCGACCACGCCCACCGGCCGCCGGGGCCACGGGTCGTCGCCGTGCGCCCACGCCTTCAGCACCTCGACCACAGCGGCCACCACGTCGTCGGGCACCGGGCCGTCCGGCGCCTCCGGCCCGACCAGCCCGCGCAGCCGCCCACCCCACCCCAGGTCGGACAGGCGGCCCACGGCCCGGCCGGGCAGCGCCTGCTCCGCCGGGGGGATGCGGCCCTTCAGGGGTACGCCGACCGACTCCAACCCGGTCGGCCAGAGCTTCTTCGGCGGGATCGGCACGCCGGGCCGCCCGAGGAACGTCTGCGCGGCGGTCAGCGCCTGGTCGGAGACAGCGGCGTCGAACAACGGGCCGGCGCAGTTGTCGCACCGCCCGCAGTCCTGCGCCCCCGTGTCGTCCAGCCCTTCCCGCAGGTAGCGCATCCGGCAGCCGGACGTCGAGGCGTACTCCCGCATGGCCCGCTGCTCGGCGGCGCGCGCGTCGGCGACGCGCCGCAACCGGGCCTCGTCGTAGACCCAGGGTTCGCCGGTGGCGAGCCAGCCGCCACGCACCCGGCGGACCGCGCCGTCCACGTCGAGCACCTTGAGCATCAGCTCCAGCCGGGCCCGGCGCAGGTCGACCACCGGTTCGAGGGCCTGGGTGGAGATCGGCCGTTCGGTGTCCAGCGCGGCGAGCACGGCGCGCACCTGCTCCTCGGGCGGGAAGGCGAGCGAGGCGAAGTACCGCCAGATCGCCGCGTCCTCCACGCCGGGCAGCAGCAGCACCTCGGCGTGCTCGACGGCCCGGCCGGCGCGGCCGACCTGCTGGTAGTAGGCGATCGGCGAGGGCGGCGCGCCCAGGTGCACGACGAAGCCCAGGTCGGGCTTGTCGAAGCCCATGCCGAGCGCGCTGGTGGCGACCAGCGCCTTGATCTTGTTGTCCAGCAGGTCCTGCTCGGCGGCCCGCCGGTCGGCGTCCTCGGCCTGCCCGGTGTAGGAGGCGACCGACCAGCCCCGGCCGCGCAGGAAGTCGGCCGTCTCGGTGGCCGCCGCGACGGTGAGCGTGTAGACGATCCCCGAGCCGGGGAGCCGGTCGAGGTGGTCGGCCAGCCAGGCCAGGCGGTGGGCCGGGCTCGGCAGATCGAGTACGCCGAGGCGCAGCGACTCGCGGTCCAGGGTGCCCCGCAGCACCAGGGCGTCACCGAGCTGCTCGGCCACGTCCTGGGTGACCCGGGCGTTGGCGGTGGCGGTGGTGGCGAGCACCGGCGTGCGCTCGGGCAGGTTGGCCAGGAACGTGCGCAGCCGCCGGTAGTCGGGCCGGAAGTCGTGCCCCCAGTCGGAGACGCAGTGCGCCTCGTCCACCACGAGCAGCCCGGTGGTGGCTGCGAGCTTCGGCAGCACGCCGTCGCGGAAGTCCGGGTTGTTCAGGCGTTCCGGGCTGATCAGCAGTACGTCGACGGCGCCGGCGTGGATCTCGGCGGTGATCTCGTCCCACTCGTCCAGGTTCGCCGAGTTGATGGTGCGCGCCCGGATGCCGGCGCGGGCGGCGGACTCGACCTGGTTGCGCATCAGCGCCAGCAGCGGCGAGACGATCACGGTCGGCCCGTGCTGATTCCCCTCACGCAGCAGCGCGGTGGCCACGAAGTAGACGGCCGACTTGCCCCAGCCGGTGCGCTGCACGCAGAGCACCCGCCGCCGGTTGACCACGAGCGCCTCGATGGCCCGCCACTGGTCCTCGCGCAGCCGGGCGTGGTCACCCGCCAGCCGCCGCAGCACCGCCTCGGCACGCTCCCGGACGGCCATCCGATCCTGGCTCATCCGGCATTTCTACCAGGGGCCACCGACGTCACCGGCGGACCGGGCGGCGACGTGGGCGGCGGTACGGGTGTCGGTGCGGGCGGCAGGAAGATCAGCAGCTCGCGCAACGAGTCCGTCGCCGCCGCCGGCAGCAGGCACCGCGAGGCCAGCTCCTCCATCGACGTGTACGGGCCGCGCATCCGCCGGTCGACCACCACATGCTGCGCCTGCGACCGGGTCAGTCCCGGCAGCCCGCTGATCACGTGGTCCGGCACCGAGTTGACGTCCACCAGTCCGCCGTCGTCGTACGCCCGGGGCAGGTCGGGGCGGCCGATGCGCAGGTCCTCCCGCGCCGACGGGTACTGGTAGAGCAGGTAGCGGGCGTACTCCCGGCGCAGCCGGTTGCGGTCGGCGTACGGCCGGCCACGCCAGAGCCCGCGCAGCCAGGCGAGCAGCCGGCCGTTGAGCAGCACCACGTGCGGGACGCCCGAGATCCAGGTGGTCAGCCAGATCAGGATCATGGCGCCCTCGGGTCCGCTGACCTCCTCCGTCTCGCTGCCGCCGACGACCACCACGAACGTCACGGCGACGGTCAGGTAGCAGACCGCGGTGAGGATGCTGCCCCAGCCCCGCCGCCAGATCCCGTAGAGCAGCACCACCAGCCAGGTGAGCATGCCGAACGAGAGCAGGGCGATGAACGCGCCGCCCACAGTCGCGACGACGCTCAACCACCCGGGCACTCCGGCCGGACGCCGGGACGGCGGCACGGCACCGAACAGCGGCGCGACCGGTGGCGCGACCCAGGCCGGCAGGCCGGTCGGCGACTCACCCGGGCCGGCCGGTGGCGGCGGGAACGGGCTGCCCGGCTGCGCCGAGACGGTGAACTGCACCGGAACGGTGAGTTGAGCCGAGACCGTGGGCTGGGCCGGAGCGGCGGGCTGGGGCGGCGCCGTGAGCGGAAGCGGGCTCTCGGCCGGGCTCATGGGCAGCGGCCGGGCCGGTTCCTCGGCGGGGGCCGGAGACGGCTCCGGGCCGCCGACCGCCCACCTGTCGCCGGATCCGGCCGGACGACGCGGCGCCTGCGCGAGGAGATCCGGGTCGGCGCGCAGAATGCGCCGGTGCAGATCCTGGAGCGGCTCCCCCGGCTCGATGCCGTACTCGTCCCGGAGCAGCCCGGCGTAGTCACGGTAGGCGGCCAGCGCCTCGGCCTGCCGTCCGCTGCGGTGCAACGCCAGCATGAGCTGGTGACGCAGCCGTTCCCGGACCGGGAACTCGGCGACCAGCTCGACCAGCCGGCCGACCAGCTCGCCGTGCCGGCCGTCGGCCAGCTCCAGTTCGGTACGCGTCTCCAGCGCGACCGCCCGCATCTCCACGAGGCGGTGCCGGGCCGTCTCGAAGTACGCGCCGCCGAACCCGGTGAACGGCTCCCCCTGCCACAGCTCCAGCGCGGCGCTCACCTCGGTCAGCGCCTCCGCCGTACGCCCGGCCGCCTGTGCCGCCCGCGCACGCCGCACGCCGCGCTCGAAGCGCGCCACGTCCACCGCCTCGGGCGGCACGCGCAGCAGGTAGCCCGCGTCGGTGAGGGTGAGCACCCGGGCCGGCGTACGCGGCGACCGGTCGGGTTCCAGCATCCGGCGCAGACCGGCCACGTGCTTCTGCACCACGTTGAGGCCGTTCACCGGCGCCTCGTCCGGCCAGACCGCCTCGACGATCTGCCCGGTCGGCACGGGACGGCCCGCGGCGAGCAGCAGCACGGCCAGCACGGCCCGCTGCTTGGCCGGGCCGAGATCGAGTGGTCGGCCGGCGTACCAGGCCCGCTGCGGGCCGAGGAGTTCGAAGCGCAGCGCCTCTGACATGCGAGTTTCCGCCCCCGTACCGACTGCCCCCGCCCACCGTGGCCGACGGCAGTCGGACGGCAGCATAACGGCAGCGGGAACGCCGTGACGGCTGGCGATACTTCCCCGGCAACAATCACCTGGGAAAGCGAGTCGAACACCATGACGCAGCGAATCGGTTCCGCCGCGAGCCTCCGGCGGATCGCGGCTCTCGCGACGGCCGTGCTGGCCACCACCGTCCTGTCCGCGGGGTGCGGAACCGGCGACGCCTCCGAGGGCACCGGAGCGGCGCCCAGCCCGTCGGCCGACCCGAAGGCCGCGCTGCTGGCCGCCGTGCCGGACGAGAAGGACCCGGCCTTCCGGTTCTCCACCATCGAGGGCGCGGAGAAGTTCGACGGGGTGGTCGACCCGGCGGCGCAGGGCCTCGAGTTGTCCATGTCGGAGAAGATCAAGGACCCGGAGTTCACCATGGCGATGACCTTCCGGGTGATCGAGGAGGACATCTGGGTCCGGGTCAAGCTCACCGGCATCCCCGGTCTGCACGACATCATGAAGCTGCCGAAGCGCTGGATGCTCCTGGACCGCACCAAGCTCGACGACGCCTCCGACGTGCCGGTCTACCAGAACGCCGACCCGGCCAACACGGCCGCGGTGATCCGGACCGCGGAGACGGTCGAGGACCGGGGCAACGGCACGTACGGCGGGTTCGCCGACCTGACCGCGAACGCCGACATCCGCGAGAACTTCAGCACCGTGGACGTGGACGCGCTCGGTGACGCGGCGAAGAAGGTGCCGTTCACGGCTGTGGTCGGGCCGGACGGGAACCTCACGTCGCTGACCCTGGACGTGCCGGCCGCGGGCAAGAAGAAGGCGATGAAGCTGGTCGCCAAGTACTACGACTTCGGCAAGGCGCCGAAGCTCAGCGCACCGACCGGGGCGCAGGTGCAGAAGGCGCCGGCGTCGGCGTACGAGATGCTCAACGGCTGACCACGACGGACGTGCGAGGGGCGGTGGCCACACGGGGGGCCGCCGCCCCATCCGCGTGTCAGCGGCCGAGCACGTCGCCCCGGTCGATCATGAAGTTGGCGCGGCCGGACACGGCGTGTCGTGCCGTCAACTTCATGATCGCCGGGGCGGGGGTCAGCGGGGGTCAGCGGGAGCGGCGGAGGGCGGTCAGGAGGGGGGTTACGCGGGAGCGCAGGCTGGCCAGGCCGCCGGGGAAGAAGTAGACGGCCAGGATGAACACAGTGCCCAGGACGAACAAGGGCTGGCTCAGCGGGTGGCTGAGGAACGCGGGCAGGCTGTTCACCGCGTCGCTGCTGCCGAACGCGGTGAGCCGGTGGTCGAGGTACATGTAGAGGACGCCGCCCAGCACCGGCCCCCACCGCGTGCCGGGGCCGCCGAGCACCACCATGACCAGCAGCGACAGCGTCAGCTCCGACGAGGTGATGTGCGGGCTGGCGCCGCCGACGATCAGCACGTAGACCACCCCGCCGGCCGACGCGAGACCGCCGGCCAGCGTGAACGCGACGAGCTTGAACCGGTACGGGTCGAGCCCCAGCACCCCGATCCGCCGCTCGTCGTCGCGCAGCCCGGCGAGCACCCGCCCGGTCGGCGAGGCGCTGACCCGGTGCACCACGAGGACCACGATGGCCAGGTACGCCAGCGCCAGCCAGTACAGGTTCACCGTGTTGGTGACGCCCACCAGCGCCGACGGCAGCCCGGAGACGTCCAGCGGCAAACCCTCTTCGCCGCCGGTGAGACCGCCGAAGTCGCGGGCCACCAGGATCGCCCCGACCTGCGCGAACGCCAGCGTCACCATGGCGAACGCGATGCCCACCGTGCGCAGGGCCACCGCGCCGAGCAGCGCGGCGAGCGTGGTCCCGCCGATCACCGTGAGCACGGCGGCCTGCCACAGCGGCAGCCCGGCCTTGGTGACCAGGATGTCGGTGCCGTACACCCCGGCGGCGAAGTAGAGGGCGTGCCCGAAGGAGAGCATGCCGGTACGCCCGAACAGCAGGTCGTACCCGGCCGCGAGCCCGCCGAAGACCAGGCAGATGGCGAGCAGTTGCAGCGTGCCCGGCGAGTTCAGCGGCCCCTCGAAGATGCCCGGCAGGTGCAGTGTGGAGTACGGCAGGATCGCCGCCACCACCAGCGCCACCAGCGGCAGGTACGGGCGCAGCCCGTGCCAGCGGGCGCGGCCCGGGCTCAGCTCGTCCGGTACCGCCGCCGGGGGTGCCGGCGCCTCGGCGCTCTTGACCTCGGTCATGCGTGAGCCACCTTTCCGGCCAGGCCCTGCGGACGCAGCAGCAGCACCACGGCGAGCAGACCGACCACGCACAGGTCGCCCAGCCCGGACGTGCCGTAGTAGTTGACGAACTGTTGCAGCAGCCCCACCGCGACCGCCGCGTACGCGGACCCGACCACCGAGCCCATCCCGCCGATCACCACCACGATGAAGGCGAAGATCAGCAGCGAGCCGCCCTGCCCCGGTGAGACGGTCCCGAAGTAGACGCCACCGAGCGCGCCGGCAAGCGCGGCGGCGGCCCCGCCGATCGCGAAGACCAGCGTGAACGCCTTGCGCACGTCGATGCCGAGCGCCGTCACCATCTCCCGGTTCTCCACGCCGGCCCGGATGATCAGGCCGTACCGGGTCCAGCGCAGGAACGCCAGCAGCGCCCCGAGCACCACAGCGGCGGCGACGATCAGCAGCAGCCCGGCGTTCGGCACCTGGGCGCCGAGCACCGAGGTGACGCCCCGGCTCCAGTCCGGACGCGGGAACGGCCGCGGATCCGCACCCCAGGTGGCCTGGAGCAGCGCCACCCCGGCCAGCGACAGGCCGACGGTGACGAGCACCTGCTCGATGGTGCGGGAGTACAGCGGCCGGATCAGCACCAGCTCCACGAGCACCGCGACGAGCGAACCGGCCAGCACGCCGAAGACGACAGCCAGCACGAAGCCGAACCCGTCCGGCCCGGCGCCGGGCAGGTTGCCCGCCGCCCACCAGGTCGCGTACGCGCCCACGCCGAGGAACAGCCCGTGCGCGAAGTTGAGCACGTCGGCGAGGCCGAAGACGAGGGACAGGCCGGAGGCCACGAGGAAGTACAGCGCCGCCAGGCCCAGCCCGGTCAGCGTCAGCAGAACCACTGTGTTCACGAGTGCACCTCCGCCGAACCCACACCGAGCAACGACTTCGTCAGCGCGGTCTCCAGCAGCAGTTCCTGGGCGTCGCCGGTCCAGGCGACCTTCCCGGCGGAGAGCACCACCGCGTCGGTCGCCAGCCGCCGTACCACCGCCAGGTTCTGCTCGACCAGCAGCACCGGCACGGATTCCGCCACCCGTTCCAGCACCTCGGCCACCTCGGTCACCACCTTCGGGGCCAGCCCTTTCGTCGGCTCGTCGACCAGCAGCAGCCGGTTGTCGTTCAGCAGCACCCGGCCGATCGCGAGCATCTGCTGCTGCCCGCCGGACAGCGAGCCGGCCCGTTGCCGTCCGCGCCGCTCCAGCTCGGGGAAGAGCGAGAAGACCTTGTCGTACGCGGGCGTGACACCCCGCCGTTCGGCGAGCCGCAGGTTCTCCGCGACGGTGAGCGCGGCGAAGACGCAGCGGTCCTCCGGCACGTAGCCGAGGCCGTCGCGGACCAGCCGGTGGGTGGGGCGGGCGAGCAGGCTCCGCGCCCCCATGCGTACGCTGCCGCGCACCTCGCCGCCGCGCGGCGTCAGCCCGACGATCGCGCGCAACGTGGTGGTCTTGCCAACGCCGTTGCGTCCGAGCAGCACCGTCACGCCGGTCGGCGCGACCTCGAACGACACGCCCTGGAGGATGTGCAGCCCGGCGATCCGCACGGACAGGTCCGCCACGGACAGGACAGGTTCGGTCATTTAGAGCGCCTCCCCCAGGTACGCCTCCTGCACGGTGGCGTTCGCCATCACCGTGTCCGGGGTGTCGCACGCCAGCAGCGCGCCGTGGTGCATCACGGCGATCCGGTCGGCCAGTTCCAGGATCACGTCCATGTGGTGTTCCACCATGAGCACCGCCCGGCCGCTGTCGCCGGTCAATGACTTAATCACGCTGACCAGCTCGGGCACGTCCTCGGCGCTCACCCCGGCCATCGGCTCGTCCAGCAGCATCACGCGGGGTTCACCGGCGAGCAGCAGCGCGATCTCCAGCTTGCGCTTCTCGCCGTGGGCCAGGGTGCCGGCGAGCGCCGTACCCCTGTGGTGCAGGCCGACCCGGTCGAGCGCCGCGTCGGCGGCGGCGGCCACCTCCCGGTCGGCCGCCGCCCGCCGCCACAGCTTCATCGAGCCACCCCGGTGTGCCTGTACGGCGAGCCGGACGTTCTCCCGCACGCTCAGCGAGCCGAAGACCGAGGACGCCTGGAAGGTACGCCCCAGTCCGAGCCGGGCACGCCGGTGCGGCGGAAGCGCGGTGATGTCCGCGCCGTCCAGCAGGACCGTGCCCTCGGTGGGCCGGCGCAGGCCGGTGATCAGGTTGAACAGGGAGGTCTTGCCGGCGCCGTTGGGCCCGATCACGCCGAGGAACTCCCCCGGCGCCAGATCGAGGTAGACGGAGTCGACGATGGCGACCTCACCGATCCGCCAGGTCAGACCGCGGGTGGCGAGCACGGGTCAGCCCTTCATCTGCGCGACGGGCGGCGCGCTCTCGTCACCGGTGAGCGACTTCTGCGCGGTCGCCGTGAAGGCGGTGCCGCTGCCGGAGAGCTTGGCCTGGTACATCGGCTGGAGCAGGGCGTGGTCCTCGGCGCGGATCTTCATGGTGCCCTTGACGCCCTCGAACTCCCAGCCCTCAAGCGCCTTGATCATCTTCTCCACGTCGTCGCCGCCCTCCTGCACGGCCCGGACGACCATCTGCGCGGCGGCGAACCCGTCCGGGTGGAACAGGTCGAGCGTGCCGCCCGGCACCTTCGCCTTCGCGGCCTTGGCGGCCTCGGTGTCGCTGGCGCCGTCGAAGTAGTGCGACAGGAACGAGATCTTGCTGCCGGCCGCGCCGAACGTCGGCCACGAGGCACGGATGTCCAGGCCGGTGACGACAGTGGTCGAGGCGAGGACGCCCTGCTGGTCGAGCGTCTGCCACATGGCACCGGCGGTGGTGCCCGCCCAGGCGACGAAGAGCAGGTCCGGCTTGGCGGCCTTGATCTGGCTGGCGAACGGCGTGAACTCGGTGGCGCTGGCCGGGGCCCGGACGCTGCTCACGTTCGCGCCCGCACCGCCGATGACGGCCTTCACGGCGGCCTCGTTGGCGTCGCCGAACGCGCCGTCCTGCGCGAACACGACGACCTTCTTGCCGCCCGCGTCGCCGATGAACGACCGGGCGGTCACCACGTCCTGCCACGACTGCCGGCCGGAACGGAACGTGTACTTGTTCGCGCCGGTCACCGCGTCGGTGGCGGCCGGGCCGGAGATGAACAGCACCTTGTTCTGCGCGGCGATCGGCGCCACCTGGAGCGCCACCCCGGAGGAGGTGGACCCCGCGATGATCTTCGTACCCTTGCCGATCAGGTCCTTCGCGGCGGACACGGCCTTGGCCGGGTCGCCCGCGTCGTCGGCCTCGGTCACCTCGATCGTGCGGTCACCGACCTTGCCGGTGCCCTTGGTGGCGAAGTCGAGGCCCGCCTTGAAACCCTCGATGTACTGCTTGCCGTAGCTGGCGAGCGGCCCGGACTGGGAGTAGACCAGACCGACCTTGACCGGGGCGGCGTCGCCGCCGCCGGATGCGGTGTCCTGCGGGCTGCCACAGGCCGTGGCGGCCAGAGCGACCGCCACCGAGGTGGCGGCGGTAAGGAACACCCGTCGCGTGTGCCGGATCGTCATTGCGACTCCAGGTGAGGACAGGGGGAATGTCAGTTGTCGGCTCACGCTAGAAGTGACGTCACCCACGGGCTATGTGGTCGGCGCACACAAGTACCTGTGACGGGATGGCCGCACGTTACAACGCCGGACATCGCCACGTAACCGCACCGACCCGGGATGGCCGCCCCCACCACGCGCACCTCGCCGGCAATGTCGTCCCACGCCATCGCGCGCCGGTCACCGCCCGCCGCACTCCCCGTCGTGGTCGGCCGCCCGAGCGCACCGCCGCCCACCGTCGCGCGGGCGGTCACACCAGACCCAGTGGCGTACGGACTGCTCGTCCTCCCGTGACACGGTGGTCCCGGCGCGCTCCACGTCGGCCAGGAACCCGAGCGCCCGGCAGATGGCCCGCGCGAACCCCCGCGCGCCGTCGAGGTCGGCCGCGAGCACCGGCAGGTGTACGACGAACCGCTCCCGGCTCACCGCTGCGTACCCGGTGTGAACCGGGACTGCCAGCTCTTGAGCGCCGCCTTGATGCGCGTGTTCTCCTCGGCGTAGCGGGACGCGTCGCGCCGGGCCAGCGCCAGGTCACCCGCCACCCGGTAGAGGAAGGCGTGCACCTCCGCCGGGTCGAGCCCGTGCCGCACGGTGCGGAACCGCCGCTCGCGGATCTGCCCGACGCTCAGCGGCCGGCACGACTCCGAGCGGTACCAGCCCTCGTTCGGCTGCCGCCCCTTGCCACGTCGCCGGGTCGGCTGAAACAGGTTGAGCACGTTGCGCACGCCGATCCTCCTCACCGAGCCGTGGAGGCGGCCCGCCCGCAGACAGGGGACGCGGGCGGGCCGCCGACCCCGAGACCGCAGCCCGTTCGGCGGTACGACCCCGGAGCCCAATCCGGGTCCGACTCCCGAGGTTTGCCGAACCAACCGGAGCCGGACGCGACTCAACCTACACCAGTATCTGGTTATGCGCGAGCCTCCATTCTCGACGTGCTGGGCAACTTGTTGCAGTTACTTGTGCAGGTAGGGCAGGATCGGATTCGCCGAACCAACCGGAGTCCCCACCATGCCCACAGCTGAAGCACCGTTCCGCCGTATCGCCAACGACATCGCCGCGAAGATCAAGAGCGGCGACCTGAAGCCCGGCGACAGACTGCCCTCGACCCGTGAACTCGCCGAGACCTACGGCGTCCACATGAACACGGCCTACCGTGCGATGTCGTTGCTGCACGATCGCGAGCTGATCACCGGCCAGCCCGGCCGCGGCACGTACGTAGCCGAACCCCCGAGCTGATCAACTCCACTACGCCGAAGTGGCGGCATCATCGCGCCCGGAAGCAGCCACTTCCCCGAAGTGGCGCCCGCCCCGCGCGACAAGCCCCGCCCACCACCGCCGACCACCGCCCGCCACCGCCGATCTTGGAGTTGTGGCGCCCAGGATGTTCGGATTCGGGCGCTCTGTGAGGTGCCACAACTTCAAGATCGACGAAGCGGGGCGAGATCTTGGTACGGAATGGCCCTTGGAGGGGCCGTTTCGTACCAAGATCTCGGGGGCGGCCGAGCGCGACCGGAACCGGGGAAAGCGCGGACGGGGTGCCCGCCGGAACGGCGAGCACCCCGTTTTTCAGCGGAGCAGGGTCAGCGGCCGGCTCGGGCGGCCACCGCCGTGTCGGGGTGGTCGCTGAACACGCCGTCCAGGCCCAGGTCGAGGAACAGCTCGTACTCGGACGTGATGTCACCACGCGCGTTCGGGTCGGTGCCGATGCGGAAGTCCGCAGGCAGGAACTGGTTCTCGGCCCGGAACGTCCACGCGTGCACCACCAGCTTCTGCCGGTGCGCGTCGCGGATCACCGAGGTCGGCGCGAGCAGCCGGCCGGCGGAGTCCCGGGGCACGATCAGGTTCTTGTTCAGGCCCACGCCGTCGGCGTACCGGGAGATCCAGGCAAGTCCCGCGGGCGTGGCCAGATCCGCGTAGGTCCGCTTGTCTCCGCCCGCGACGAAGTCGTAGGGCGCGCCGCTCGCGTCCATGAGCTGCACCAGCCGTACGTCGATCATCTTGTCGAGCTTGCGCAGGTTGGCGGTCTCGAAGCTCTGGACGAACACCGGGTCGGCGCGGTGGGTGAGCCGGTTGCGGCGCAGCACCGCCACCAGCGGCTCCTCCAGCGGGCGGCCGATCGAGGCGAAGTAGGTGGGGTGCTTGGTCTCCGGGTAGACGCCGATGGTCCGGCCCCGGGCCTTCGACTCGGCCCGCGCCAGGTCGATGACCTCCTGGAACGTCGGGATCTCGAACCTGCCGTCGAACGCGGTGTTCGCGACCCGCACCTGGGGCAGCCGCTCCTTGGCCCGCAGCGTCTTCAGCTCGGCCAGCGTGAAGTCCTCGGTGAACCAGCCGGTGACGGTGACCCCGTCGATGGTCTTCGTCGCCTTGCGGCCGGCGAATTCGGGGCGGGCGGCCACGTCTGTCGTACCGGAGATCTCGTTCTCGTGCCGCGCGACCAGGACGCCGTCCTTGGTCGAGACCAGGTCCGGCTCGATGAAGTCGGCGCCCTGGCGGATGGCGAGCCGGTAGGCCTCCAGGGTGTGCTCCGGGCGGTAGCCGCTCGCGCCGCGGTGGCCGATCACGATCGGCCGCTGGGCCGCGGGGGCACGCTCGGCGCGGTGGTCCGGGCCGGCCTGGGCGGCCACGGCCGGCACCACCACAGCGGCCGCCGCGAGCAGCGCGCCGGCCACGCCGAGGGTGGAAAGGGTACGTCGCAACGCCGTCTCCTGTCGTCGATGGGTACGCACAGCAGACCGGTCGTGGTTGACCGCCAGTTGGTCGGTTCCTGACCTGCCGGTGAATCTCCGGACGGAAGATGACGGGATGCGCCGCCTGCTCCGGAAGCCCGTACGGCTGGTGCCGTTGGGGTTCCTGGCGGTGATCCTGGTCGGCACCGGTCTGCTCATGCTGCCCTGGGCCACCAACGAGCAGCGGTACACCCCGTTCGTCACCGCGCTGTTCACGTCCACGTCGGCGGTGTCGGTGACCGGGTTGGCGGTGACCGACACGCCGAACTACTGGAACGGGTTCGGGCTCGTGATGATCACCGTGCTGACGCAGCTCGGCGGTCTGGGCATCCTGACCGGGGCGTCGCTGGTGATCCTGGCGGTCTCCCGCCAGCTCGGCCTGCGTAACCGGCTGCTCGTGCAGGCGGAGACCGCCGAGTTCGGCCTCGGCGACGTACGCCGGCTGCTGCTGCGCATCGCGGCGACCGTCTTCGCGACCGAGGCCCTGATGACGGCGGTGATCGCCACGCGCCTGTTCCTGGCGTACGACTACCGGCCGGGCCGGGCGCTCTGGTCGGCGGTGTTCCACTCGGTCCAGGCGTTCAACAACGGCGGCTTCGCGCTCTACTCCGACGGCCTGATCGCGTTCTCCCGGGACGGCTGGGTGGCGCTGCCGCTCAGCATCGGCGCGATCATCGGCGGGCTGGGCTTCCCGGCGCTGTTCGAGGCGGTACGCGAGTGGCGGCAGCCGGCGCGCTGGGCGGTCGCCACGAAGCTGACCGTGTGGGGCAGCGTGGTGCTGACCGTCTTCGGCGTCGCCTACCTGCTGATGGCCGAGTGGACCAACCCGTTCACGATCGGCACCTTCGACGTGCCGGGCAAGCTGCTGGCGTCGTTCACGCAGATCGCGTTGAGCCGTACCGGCGGCTTCGACGTGATCAACGTCGGGCACCTCACCGACGAGAGCTACCCGATGCTGATCGGCCTGATGTTCATCGGCGGCGGCAGCGCCAGCACCGCCGGCGGCATCAAGGTCTCCACGTTCTTCCTGCTCGGCTTCGCCATCTGGGCCGAGCTGCGGGGCGAGCCGGACACCACTGTCGGGCGCCGCCGGGTGGCGGCGGCGAGCCAGCGGCAGGCGCTGACCGTGGCGCTGCTGAGCGTGGCGCTCGTGGCCGGGGGAACCGTCGGCCTGATCGCGCTGACCTCGCACGTGTCGTTCTCGGCCGCGTTGTTCGAGGTCACCTCCGCGTTCAGCACGACCGGTCTGACCGTCGGGGTGTCCGGGCAGCTCTCCCCGCCGGGTCAGTACGTGCTGACCGCGCTCATGTACATCGGCCGGGTCGGGCCGCTCACCCTCGGCTCGGCCATCGCGTTGAACACCCGTCGACGGCTGTACCGCTACCCGGAGGAGCAACCCATTGTCGGCTAGACATCCGGAGGAGACAGGCATCGCGGTGATCGGCCTGGGCCGGTTCGGCACGCGCCTGGCGGAGTCCCTGTCCCGTCTCGGTTACGAGGTGCTGGCGATCGACCGCGACCCGGCCCGGGTCCAGCACTGGTCGGCCGAACTCGACCGGGTGGTGCAGGCGGACAGCACCGAGGAGGTGGTGCTGCGCCAGCTCGGGCTGGCGGACTTCCGCCGGGTCGTGGTCGCGATCGGGGCGTCGCTGGAGGCGAGCGTGCTCACCGTACTGGCGCTGGCCGAGCTGGGGATCGAGCAGATCTGGGCGCGGGCCACCTCGGAGAAGCACGCGAAGATCCTGCACTCGGTCGGCGCGCACCACGTGGTCTTCCCCGAGGCGGAGACCGGCGAGCGGGTGGCGCACCTGATCGTCAGCCGGATGCTCGACTTCATCGAGTTCGACGACGACTTCGCCATCGCCAAGGTCAAGGTGCCCGCGCCGCTGGTCGGGCGGTCACTGCGCGACATCGCACCGCAGGACCGGTACGGCGTCATGGTGGTGGGCGAGAAGCAGTCCGGGCAGCCGTTCCGTTATGCCGGGCCGGACACGGTGCTGCAGGCGGACAGCGTGCTCATCGTGGAGGGCGCCATCACCCAGGTGCAGCGCTTCTCCGCGCTGACCTGACGACGGCGCCGACCTGACGACAGGTCTCGCCTGTCAGCCCTTCTTCGGACCCTTGCCCTTGCCGTGCCCACCCCCCCTTCGGCCGGTCTACTTTGCTTTTCCCTTGCCGTTCTCCTTGCCCTTGGGCTTCGGCGCGGCCTTGGGCTTCGGTTTCGCCGGCGCCGGTTTGGCCTTCGCCGGCCCGCTCTTGGCGGTGGTCTTGGTGGCCGGCTTGACCGGCGTCTTCACCGGCGGCGCGGTGGTCGGCGCCGAGCCGGCGATGCCGGAGACCTGCACGCCGCAGGTGCTGTCGCCGAGCGTGAACTCGACAGGCAGCGTGTTGCTCCCGGTGTAGCGGCCGGCCAGCGTCAGCTTCGTCGACGCGCCGGGGGCCAGCGCCGGGTCCGTCGCCGGTGCGGCGATCGAGACGGTACGCCCCACCTGACGTGCCGTGGGCTGGGCCGTGGTGACCGTCTGCTTGCCGGGGAACGTGAAGTTCATGGTCCAGCCGCGCAGTTCCCGGTCGCTGGTGTTGGTGAGCGTCAGCTCGGCGGAGAAGTCCTTGCCGGTGTCGCGGCGCAGCGAGTAGTCGACAGCGCACGGGATCGTCTCGGGCAGGCTCATCCGCGCCTCGGTCGGCTCCACCCCGCCGCTGGCCGGGCTCCGCGACGTCAGCCCCCACAGGGTGGCGGTCACCGCGACCAGGCCGACGGCGGCCACTCCGGCCTCCACCTTGCGCCGCCGCGCCACCGCCCGCCTGGTACGGGTACGCACCACCGAGAACGGCAGCGCGTCGGTCTCCGCCGACCACGGCAGGATCGTGGTGCCGGCGTTCTCGGCGAGCGCCGGGTCCATCCGGCCGAACGCCGGCGACACCGGCACGATCGCCGCGATACCCGCCGCCTCGGCGAGCGTACGGGCCACCTCGGCGGTCGCCGGGCGGTCCTCGGGGCGCTTGGCCAGGCACCGCTGCACGAGCGAGGCGACCGGCTCGGGCAGCCCCGGCACCGCGGGCATCGGGTCGGGGTCGCGGTACATGTGGGCGCGCAGCATCTCGGTGGTGGTGCTGGCCTGCCACGGCAGGCGGCCGGTGAGCATCCGGTAGAGCAGCAGCCCGACCGCGTACACGTCGGTGGCCGGCGAGACGTGGCCGTTGTCCAGCCGCTCCGGCGCCAGGTACGCGGGCGTGCCGAGCAGCGCGCCGTCCGGCCCCTTGTCGCTCTCCCCCACCAGCGCCGAGATGCCGAAGTCGACGACCTTCACGCCGGTCGGGGTCAGCATCACGTTGCCCGGGGTCACGTCCCGGTGCACCACACCGCGGGCGTGCGCGGCGGCCAGCGCCGAGGCGACCTCCGCGCCGATGGTCATGGCCTCCCGCCAGGGAAGCTGCCCGTCGCGGCCGAGCCGCCCGCTGAGCGGACCGCCGTCGACCAGCTCCATCACCACGTACGGCACGGTCAGGCCGACCTGCACGGACTCGCCGTAGTCGTACACGTTGGTGATGTTGGGGTGGCACAGCCGCGCGGCGGCCTGCGCCTCCACCCGGATCCGGTGCCGGAACGCCTTGTCGCTGGCCAGCCGCGAGGCCAGCACCTTGACCGCCACCTGGCGGCCCAGCACCTCGTCGTAGCCGCGCCAGACGACCGACATGCCGCCCGCACCCAACTGCTCGACGAGCCGATATCGCTCGCCGAGCAGTTGCACGCCGTTCCTGACCGGTCCACCCATGGTCGGTCCTGTTGCCCGAAGTGGGCCCCGGTACACCTCAGCTGTCGGAATCGGTCAGGAAGTTCACCCGTTCAGGCGGTCGCGAGCAGTTGGTCCACCGGCGCGTAGTCGTCGGTGAGCACCATCGCGTCGCCCACCCACTCGGTCACCGCCGCCTCGTCCATCAGCGCGGCCGGCTCGGGCAGCAGCTTGAGGCCGGGCGGGATCGCGGCGAGCGGCAGCGGCGCGTCCGAGGCGACGATCACGAAGTTGGCGCCCTGCCTCCCGTCGATCGCGCCGGGCGGGGCGATCAGCGCGACGTGCGCGAACTCGGCCTTCACGGTGGCCAGCTCGGCCCGGATGAACCGGCCCGGCGGGTAGTCGATGACGTTCTGCACGTAGATCCCGTCCGGGCGCAGCACCCGGCGGATGTCGGCGGCCATCTCCCGGGTCGCCAGGTGCCACGGCACCACCAGGTGGCCGAAGGCGTCGCCGACGATGAAGTCGCGGCTGTCGGCCGGCTCGCCGCGCAGCAGCACCCGCGCGTCACCCACCTCGGCGCGCATCTGCGTGCCGGTACGCAGGCCCAGCTCCCGCCGGTCCAGCTCGACCAGGCCGCCGTCGAGTTCGAACACCAGGTTGTCGCTGCCGGGCCGGGTCGCGGCCAGGTAGTGCGGCACCGTGAAGCCACCGCCGCCCAGGTGCAGCGCGTCCATCGGCTGCTTCGCCGGCCGCGCCACGTCCGCGACCAGGCCGATCCACTGCGTGTACGCGTACTTGAGGTGGGTCGGCTCGCCCAGGTCGACGTACGAGTGCTCGGCCGAGTTGAGGTAGAGCGTGCGTCCCTGCGGCCAGGACGGGTCCACCTCGACGCGGGCGCAGTGGTACGCGGTCTCCACGTCGCACGGGTTCGGCGCCGCGGCGGTGAGCCCGGCGGCGGCGAGCCCGAGCAACGCCAGCGCGGCCTTGACCCGGCCCGGCGCGGACAGTCCGCTCGGGCCGGCCTGCCGTCGCAGCCAGAAGCCGAGCGCCAGCCCGGTCACGCCGAGCACGGCGGCCAGCCCCAGCACGATGACGGTGCTGGACAGCGCCGCCACCAGCACGAAACCGGTGCCGAGCGTGGCGGTGATGCCGCCGAGCGTACCGATGCCGGACAGCTTGCCCACCACCTGCCCGGTCCGGCGCAGGTCGGCGAGCTGGAGCTTCACCACGAGCGGGGTGATCCCGGCCAGCAGCGCGGCGGGCAGCAGGACGGTCAGCGCGGTCAGCAGGAGCACCGCGCTCGCCGCGCCGCCGCGCAGCGCCTCACCGGCGTACCTGACGATGGGCAGCGTGATTGCGGTGGCGATGCCGGCCAGCACCAGCGCCGGAGCCAGCAGGGTGCGCGGGTCACGCCGGTCGGCGAGCCAGCCGCCGAACCACGCCCCGTACGCGATGGCGGCGAGCGCCATGCCGATCACCGAACTGGTCACCTGGAGGGTCACCCCGACGTACGGGCCGACCAGGCGCAACGACACGGTCTCCAGCACCAGCACGGCCCCGCTGGAGAGGAAGACGAGGAACGCGGCGAGCCCGTTGGGCAGGGCCCGGGGCGGGACCGGGGCGTCGGCCGCCGGTCCCGCGATGACGTCGGACGATGTGCTGCTCACCGTGGCGATGCTACGCAGCGCTCGCGGCGGGCCGGGTCAATACATCGAGATGTGAACATGGTTTGTGTGGTCCGCCGCCGGGCTGCCGCCGCCGCTGTACGCCCGCCAGCCGGTGTTCGGCATCCAGATCTGCCGATACCAGATGACGTACATGATGCCGAGCCGGTTGGCGTTGTTCTTCGCCCAGGCGGCGAGGCTGTCGCCGTACGCCTTGTCGCCACCGGTGGCGGTCTTGTCCTCGAACCCGCCGCTGGCCGCGGAGAAGTCGCAGGCCCGGCCCTTGGGGTGCTCGCCGCCGCCACCGCTGCGGTGACACGAGGCGTAGCGCTTGTAACCGGCCGACTTGGCCTGCTGGAGCATGTGCAGCGTGCGCGGGGTGATGCAGCCGGACGCGGGCGTCGGGTCGTCGACCGAGCAGGACTCCGACGGCCACGAGCCGTCCGAGTTGCGCGGGGCGGGCTTCGCCGACGAGGAGGTGCCGTTGAACCCGGACCCGGCGCCGGAGCTGACCTTCGCCAGCGCCACCTCGGCGTCCTTCTTCTTGCGGGCCTGCACGGCGACCTGCTTGGCCTGCTCGCGCACCTCGGCGTCGATGGCGAGCTTCGCCTCGGCCGCCTGCGCCTTCGCGTCGGCCAGCTCCCGCAGCCGCTTGCTGTCGCGCTGGGCCATCACGTCCAGCTCGGCCGCGCGCTTGAGGAAGTCGTTCGGGTCGGCGCTGGCCAGCAGCATCGACGTCGCGGTCAGCCGGCCCATCCGGTACGACTGCGCGGCGACCTCACCGGCCTGCGCGCTGAGCCCGACGAGGCGTCCCTCGATGTCGGTGAGCTGGGCGGCGAGCGCCTTCTGCCGGCGCTTGGAGTTCTCCAGCTTGTTCTGGGCCTCGATGTGGCCCTTCGCCGCCGCCTCCAACGCCGCCCGCAACTGCTTGCTGCCGCCCTCGTTCGGGGCGTTCGGGCTGGGTACGGCGGCGGCCGGGCCGGCGGCCACGCCGGAGCCGAGCAGCACGGCCACCGCGGCGAACGCGGCGAGCAGCGACCGCCGGACGCGCCGGCCGGTAGGGCTGGTCCTGGGCACGTGTTGGTCCTTCCGTCGACCGCCGGCCCCCGTACACCGAGCGGCGTCTCCGCCGGCGCCGGACGGCGGCCTGCTGGCGGAGACCGCCGGTCACGATACCGGACCACGCGCGACACGCCAGGCCGGCGACGGCGTACGGCCTCCGACGTCGACGCAGCGTGCCGTGCCCGTCGCGCAGCGCCGCTCAACCGCCCAGCAGGGCGGCGCTCACCTCGTCCCAGATCTCCGGGCTCGCCGCCACGAGCAGTCCCCGGCCCTCGTCGGCCGGGTGGTAGTCGGCACCGTCGAACCGGCGGGCCACGCCACCGGCCTCGCGCACCAGCAACGTGCCGGGTGTGTGGTCCCACGGCAGGGTGCGCCAGAACAGCACGAACTGCTGCTCGCCGGTGAGCACGTCCAGGTATTCCCGGCCGGCGCAGTGCTGGCCGGGCAGCAGCTCACCGATGCGGCGGCCTCCCTCCTCCACCCGGCGGCGGAAATCCGGGGGCAGGAACTTCGTCGCCGCGGTGCCGCGCAGCGCGCCCACCCTCGGCTCGGCCCGCGGCGCACCCAGCGACGCCCCGTCCAGCCGGGCGCCGGCGCCGAGCCGGCCCGCCGCCATCGTGCCGTCGAGCGGGTCGTACACCCAGGACGCCACCGGTACGCCGTCGGTGAGCAGCGCCGCCATCAGTGCGAACGGCCGGCGGCCGGCGGCGAAGTTGGAGGTGCCGTCGACCGGGTCGACGAGCCAGACGTCGCCGCTGCCGCGCAGGTGCCGCAGCAGGTCGGGATCGTCGGCGACGGCCTCCTCGCCGACCACCACCGAGCCGGGACGCAGCCGCCGCAGTCCCTCGGAGATCAGCGCCTCGGCCTCGCGGTCGGCGACCGTGACCACCTCGCCCGGTGCCTTCTCGGAGATGTCGGACGCGTCGAGCCGGCGGAACAACGGCACGACGACCTTGGCCGCCGCCTCCCGCAGCAGCGCGCCGACGTCGTCCAGCAGCGGGTCAGCCACGCGGCGGCAGCTTGACCACGCTGACGAAGAACTCGTCGATCTGGCGGACCACCGAGATGAAGCGCTCGAAGTCCACCGGCTTGGTCACGTAGGCGTTGGCGTGCAGCTGGTAGCTGCGCAGGATGTCCTCGTCGGCCTGCGAGGTGGTGAGCACCACGACCGGGATGCGGCAGAGCTGCGCGTCCTTCTTGATCTCCTTGAGCACCTCCCGGCCGTCGCGCCGGGGCAGGTTCAGGTCGAGCAGGATCAGGTCGGGCGTCACCGCGTCCGCGTACCGGCCCTCGCGGCGCAGGTAGGCGAGCGCCTCGGCGCCGTCGGAGACGACGGTGAGGCGGTTGCGGAGCTTGTGCTCCTCGAACGCCTCCTGGGTCATCAGCACGTCACCGGGGTCGTCCTCGACGAGCAGGACCTCGATCGGGCTCTTGCCGTCCGCGGGCGCGGTCATCCCACCGTCTCCTTCATGCCACCGTTTGTACCGTGTCGGTCCGCCTGCGCGGGCGGCTCTTCGCGTGCCTCGCCGTCCGGCTGCCGCCCGGCGCCCGCCGGGTCGGTCTCGGCGCCCTCGGCGGCCGGCGTTCCGGCCGGCTCCGCGGCGTCCCCGTCCGCGGCGTCCCCGTCCGCTGCCGCCTCCGCCGCCTTGGCGGCCTCGATGTCGGCCTCCAGCGCGGGCAGCGTGAACCGGATGGTGGTGCCCTCGTCGGCGTCGGTGTCCACCCAGACCCGGCCGCCGTGATACTCCACGATCTTCTTGACGATGGCCAGTCCGATGCCGGTGCCCGGGTACGCGTCCTTCGAGTGCAGCCGCTGGAAGATCACGAAGATTTTGTCGGCGAACTCCGGTTCGATCCCGATGCCGTTGTCCCGGCAGCTGATCTCCCACTCGCCGTCCACCAGCCGCGCCGACACGTGCACCTTCGCCGGCACGTCGGGCCGGCGGAACTTCACCGAGTTGCTGACCAGGTTGACCAGCAGGTTGGTCAGCAGCGGCTCCTCGCCGCGGATGGTCGGCATCTCGCCCCAGGTCAGCTCCGCGTCGGCGTACTGCAACGCCGCCTCGGTCTGCCCCGCCACGTCGCCCATCACCTTGTTCAGGTCGACCTCGGTGAAACCGGTGGTCAACCGGCCGATCCGGGAGAACGCCAGCAGGTCGTTGATCAGCCGCTGCATGCGCTGCGCGCCGTCCACCGCGAACGCGATGTACTGGTCGGCCCGCTCGTCGAGCTGCCCGGCGTACCGCCGCTGGAGGAGCTGGCAGAAGCTCGCCACCTTGCGCAGCGGCTCCTGGAGGTCGTGCGAGGCGACGTACGCGAACTGCTCCAGGTCACGGTTGGACCGGGTCAGCTCCTCGGCCTGCTTCTGCAACTGGCTGTTGACCCACTCGATGCGCTCCCGGGCCTCGCGTACCTCGTCCAGCTCCCGGGCGATCTTCATCCGCATCTGGTCGATGTCGTCGGCGAGCCGGCGGAACTCCGGCGGCCCGGACCCCTCGATGCGGTGCCGGTAGTCGCCGTCGGCCACCTCACGCACCTGACCGACCAGGTCGGCCAGCGGGCGGATCAGGATCCGGTCCAGCGAGAGCAGCATGACCACGCCGGCCGCCGTCACCACGAGCGCGGCGATGATCAGCAGCACGACGAGCGTGTTGCTGGTCGAGTTGACCCGGTCGGCGGTCTCCTCCCGGACGGTGAGGATCTCGTCCTGGAGCGTGTTCACCGACGCCCTGATGCCGTCGAACTGCTGCCGGGTCGCGTCCGTGATCAGCGCCTGGCCGGCCTCCGCGCCGTCCCGCTCGACAGTGGTGATGACCGGCTCGGCCACCTGGGCCCGCCACTGTGCGGTCTGCTGCTCGACCACGTCCAGCGACCGCCGCACGTCCGGGTAGTCGGCGGAGAGGTCCCGGATCGAGGTGACCAGGCTCTGCTCGCGCTTCACGCCCTCCTGGTAGGGCTCCAGGTCGCTGCGGTCGCCGTTCACCGCGTACCCGCGCACCGACGTCTCCTGGTCGAGCAGCACGCTCATCAGCTCCTGCGCCTGGACGCGCAGCGGGCCGGTCTTGAGCAGCACCGCGTCGATGTTCTCGCGGTTCTTCGCGGCGACCGCCGCCTCCGCGGCGGCCAGACCGAGCAGCAGCACCAGCACCACGCCGAGGAGCGCGACCACCCGCCGCCGCAGGGTCCACCCCTGCTGGTACGCCTTCACAGGTTCCTCCCCGTCGCCCTTCGCGCTCACTGCGTCATCTTCGTTCGCGACCGCGGAGCCGGCTCGGCGCTCACCGGCCGCTGCCCCGCGTGACCAGCAACATCGCCACGTCGTCGGCGAGCGGGCCGCCGTTTATCTGCTCGGCGCGCCCGACCAGCCAGGCGGGCAGCTCGGCCAGCGGCACCGCCCGGTTCGCCGGTTCGGCGAGCAGCCCGGTCAGGCCCGGCACGTCGAGGCGTTCGTCCCCGCCGTCCACCCGGCCCTCGATGAGGCCGTCGGTGTACATCAGCAGGGACCAGTCGTCGGTGTCGAACTCCAGGTCGAAGGCGACCGGGCGGCGCGGGCGTACGCCCAGCAGCAACCCGCCCTTGGCCGGCACCGGCGCGACCTTGCCGCCGCTGAGCAGCAGCGGCGGCGGGTGACCGGCGAGGCGTACGGTGGCCCGCGCCGACGCCAGGTCGAGCCGTGTGGTGGCCACCGTCGCGAAGATCTCCTGGAGGCGGCGCTCGCTCATCAGCACCTGCTCCAGCGCGGGCAGCACCTCGTCGTCCGGCACCCCGGCCAGCACCAGGGCCCGCCAGGCGACGCGCAGTTCGACACCGAGCGCCGCCTCGTCCACGCCGTGCCCGCAGACGTCGCCGACGATCAGGTCGATCCGGTCCGGCTGGGTCTGCACCACGTCGTAGAAGTCGCCGCCGATCAGCGCGGCGTGCCGGCCGGGCCGGTAGAACGTGTGCACCGACACCTCGTCGGTGGTCATCAGCGGCTGCGGCAGCAGGCCGCGCTCCAGGCGGGCGGACTCGGCCTGGCGCAGCTCCACCTCACGCAGCCGGCGGGCGTTCTCGTCGGCCCGCTTGCGCTCGACCGCGTACCGCAGCGCCCGGGTCAGCAGGACACCGTCGACCTGGCCCTTGACCAGGTAGTCCTGCGCCCCCTCGGCGACCGCGACGATGCCCAGGTGCTCGTCCGAGCGGCCGGTCAGCACGCAGACCGCGGCGCCGCTGGCCATCTCCAGCACCCGGCGCAGCCCGTCCAGGCCCTGCGCGTCCGGCAGACCCAGGTCGAGCAGGACGCAGTCCACGCCCATCACCCGCTGCCGGGCCTCGCTGAGGCTGGTGGCGACCAGCAGGTCGATCATCGAGTTGGTCTCGGCGAGCAGCTCACCGACCAGGAAGGCGTCGCCCTCGTCGTCCTCGACCAGCAGCACCCGCAGCCGCTCGCCCGGCGGTACGCCGCCGTGCAGCCCTGCCCCGGCCGACGGCACGCGGACGGCACCCGACATGCCGGAACCCCGCTGCGGTCGGGTAACCGCCGCGAGTCGCGGGAGTTCGCTGGTGATGTCGGGCTCCTTCCGAATGCCCTGCTGATCCTGACTCAGACAACAGTCGCACACCGCGCGACCGCTGCCGGTGCGGCGGAGCGTGTGACACGTCCATCCGGACAGCGGCACGGTCGACCCACGATGTTACGCCGCAAGCGGTGTCACACCGGCAGCGCACCGACCGGGGACTGCCGCCGCAGGCCCCGGGGGTGCAGGATGATCCCCACCCCGTAGATCCACCCCGAGGAGTCCCCGTGGGCGCACCCCCCACCCGCCCCGCCGACCGCGCGTTCACCAGGCCCCGCCGCCGGCCGATCGCCGCCCTGGCCGCGCTCGCCGCGCTGCTCGCCGTCGGGGCGGGCGTCCTGGTCGGCCTCTCCACCCCGGCACCGCGCCCGGCGGACGCGCCCGAGGGCGAGTTCAGCGCCGCCCGGGCGTTCCGGAACGTCGAGGTGATCGCGGCCGAGCCGCACGTGGCCGGCAGCGCCGCGAACGACCGGGTGCGCGAGCACCTGGTGGCGACGCTGCGCGGGCTGGGCCTTCAGACCGAGGTGCAGGACGCGGTCGCGCCCGAGGCCGGGCAGCTGTCCGGCGCGGCGGGCGGGGCGACGCTGGCCCGGGTCCGCAACGTGGTGGCCCGGCTCCCCGGCACCGACCCGACCGGGAAGGTGTTCCTGGTCTCGCACTACGACTCGGTGCAGACCGGGCCGGGCGGCAACGACGACGCCGCCGGCACCGCCGCGATCCTGGAGGTGGCCCGGGCGCTGACCACCGGCCCACGCCCCCGCAACGACATCGTCTTCGCGCTGACCGACGCGGAGGAGGCGTGCCTGTGCGGGGCCGCCGGGTTCGCCGGCGACCATCCGCTCGCCCGTGACGGCGGGGTGGTGCTCAACCTGGAGGCGCGCGGCTCCACCGGTCCGGTGATCATGTTCGAGACGTCCCGGAACAACGCGAAGCTGGTCGAGATCTTCGGCAAGGCCGCCCCGCACCCGGTGGGCACCTCGTTCGCGGTGGAGATCTACCGGGCGCTGCCGAACGACACCGACTTCACCGCGTTCCTCGACCGCGAGTTCGTCGGGCTCAACTCCGCGTACATCGACGGCGGCGCGATCTACCACACCCCGCTGGACGTGCCGGCCCGGATGGACCGGGGCAGCCTCCAGATGCACGGTGACAACGCGCTCGGCCTGGCCCGCGAGTTCGGCCGTACCGACCTGGGCGACCTGCGCGCCGGCCACGACGACACCTACTTCCCCGTGCTCGGCGGCCTGGTCCGCTACCCCGGCTGGCTGACCCTGCCGCTCGCAGTGGCCGCGCTGCTCGCTGTCGGCGCGCTCGGCTGGTTCCTGCGCCGCCGGGGCCGGGCCACCGCCGGCACGCTCGCCGCCGGCTTCGGCCTGACCCTGGTGCCGGTCGTCGTGGCCCCGCTCGGCGCGTGGCTGCTCTGGGCCGCGATCACCACGATCCGCCCCGGGTACGCCGAGCTGCTCGACCCGTACCGCCCGGTCTGGTACCGGCTCGCCGTCGTGGCGCTCGCCGCCGCGGTGCTGTTCTGCTGGTACGCGCTGCTGCGCCGCCGGGTCGGCCCGGCCGCGCTGGCGTTCGGCGGGCTGGCCTGGCTGGCCGTGTTCGGTGTGCTGCTCGCCGTGGCGGTGCCCGGCGGGGCGTACCTGACGACACTGCCGGCGCTGGCCGGCGCGCTCGCCGGTTTCGCCGCGCTCGCCACCCGCCGCGACGGACCGTGGCCGGTGGTCGCGGTGACGCTCGCCGCTGCGGTGGCAGTGGTGATCCTGCTGCCTCCGGTGGTGCTGCTGTTCCCGGCGCTCGGCATGGGCATGGGCGCGGTAGCCGCGCTCGTCGCGGTGCTGCTCGGCCTCGCCGTACTCCCGGTGGTGGACCTGCTGCACCCCCGGGCCGGCGGCCAGCGCGGCCTGCTCGCGCTGCGCGCACGCCGGCTCGGCGCGCTGCCCGCCGCGGCGGCCGCGCTGGCGGCGGTGGTGCTCGCCGGGGTCGGCCTCGCGGTGGACCGCTTCGACGCCGCGCATCCCGTGCCGACCCATCTGATGTACGCGCTGGATGCGGGCACCGGGAAGGCGGCCTGGCTGACTCGCGAGGAGAAGCCGCAGCCCTGGACCGACGGCTACGTCGACCGGAGCATCGCGGTGGCCGACGAGTTCCCCGGGCTGGGCAACGGCGAGATGCGCGCCGGACCGGCCACCGCCGCGCCGCTGCCCGCGCCGAAGGTGGAGACGCTCTCCGACACCCGCAACGGCGGCCAGCGTGTGCTGCGGGTACGGGTGGTGCCGCAGCGGCAGGTACGCCTGCTCACGATGCACGTCGACACCAGCACCGCGACGGTGCGGTCCGCCACCGTGGCCGGGCGGAACGTGCCGGTCGAGCCGGGCGACGGGAAGTGGGGATTCGGGGTCGTGTTCCACGCCCCGCCGCCGGAGGGCGTCGAGGTGACGCTGACGCTCGTGCCGCGCGGCGGTGCGGTGTCGGTGCGGGCCATGGACGCCAGTGACGGACTGTCCGGGGTGCCCGGGTTCCGGGAGCGGCCGGCGGGCGTGGGGGTTGTCGGCTCGCACAGCTCGGAGATGCTGGCGGTGGCGCGCACGTACCCGCTCTGACCACCGTTTGATCGACACCACCTCGCCGGAGTGGCGGTATCCGCGCGCCGGGATACCGCCACCTCGGCGTACTGGTTGTGGGTCAGCGCCGCCCCAGCACCTCGGCGACCCGCAGGAAACCGTCCGCGCCGTGGCCCAGCCCGACGGCCCGGCGGGCCATGCCCTCGGCCGCGCGCATCACCCCGGCGTCGATGCCGTGCGCCTCGGACGTGTGGACGATGTGGGCCATGGAGGACACGGCGGAGGTGATCGGGTTGCCGTCGCCGGGGAAGATCCCCGTGTCCATCTCCGCCGCACCCTCCTCGAAGATCGGCGGCAGGATCGCGGCGATGCCGGCGGCGAACGGCACGAGTTCCCGCGCCGTCACGCCCTCCGCCTTGGCCACCGCCAGCGCGTGCGCATAACCCGCCATCGCGGTCCAGAAGATGTCGAGCAGCGCGATGTCGTACGCCGCCGCGCGCCCGATCTCCTCGCCGAGGTGCGTGTGGGTGCCGCCCAGCGCGTCGAGCACCGGCTGGTGCTCCTGGTAGAGGCCGGCCGGACCGCTGTAGATGAGCACCGCGTCCGGGGTGCCGATGGTGGTGGTCGGCGTCATGATCGCGCCGTCCAGGTACCGGATGGCGTGTCCGGCCGCCCACCGCGCGGTGTCCCGGGCCCGGTCCGGGGTGTCGGCCGTCAGGCTGACGACCGTTCGGCCCGTGAGTGCGGCGGCCACCGCCTCGCGTCGCAGGATGGCGTCCGACGCGTCGTAGTTCACCACGCAGACCACAGTCAGCTCGCTCGCGGCGACCGCCTCCTCAGCGGTCCGGGCGCTCGTCGCGCCCCGCTCGACCAGCTCACGATCCTTGCCGGGCGTGCGATTCCAGACCGTCGTCGGCACTCCGGCGCTCAGGAAGGCGCCGGCCAGCGCACGACCCATCGGTCCCAGACCGAGCACCGTGACAGACTTGTCGGGATTGATGTTCACGCAGACTCCTCTTGTCGAACGGGACGCAGATGACGCGCAGCCGGGCCCAGGATCTGAACGTCTGTGGAGTGACGGCCGCGATCGCCGTGATCGACGGCAAGTGGAAGACAGCCCTGCTCTGGCTGCTGGAATCCGGCCCGCGCCGCCCCGGAGAGCTGCGCCGGCAGCTTCCGGGCCTCACCGAGAAGGTGCTGACTCAGGCGTTACGGGAGATGGAGGGCGACGGACTGGTGCACCGGGAGGCGTACGAGGTGCTGCCGTTGAAGACCGAGTACTCGCTGACCCCGTTCGGCCGCGACCTCGCCGAGGCGCTGGCTCCCCTCTCCGACTGGGGCCACCGCCGCCTGGACAAACTCGCCGAAGCCCGCACCGCCTCCTGACCACCCTTTTCCGCCTCCGCCCACAACCAGGTTCGTCGCGGTCGGGCACGCCGACAAGTACCCACAAAAAAGTGGCTACGTCTGCTGATCGACCGCGAGACTCGGGTCATGGAATTCTTCTGCTACCACCGCGATCGGCTCGACTCGGCAACTCTGCGCCAGGCGCTGATCGAGGAGCACTGGTCCTACATGGACGGGTACGCGGAGCAGATGATCGCTCGCGGCCCGACCCTCGCCGACGACGGTTCACCGACCGGCAGCGTGCACATCCTGGCCCTGCCCGGCCCCGCCGCCGCCCGGACGTTCGCCTTCGACGAGCCCAACTACCAGGCCGGCGCGTACCGGGACGTGATGCTGCGCCGGTGGCGCAACATGCTGGGCCGCACCATGTGGGAGTTCCCCGGCGGCCGGACCGGCGGCAACCGCTACCTGGTGCTCGGCCTCGGTCCGGAGCAGAGTGCAGGTCCGGTGCTGCCGCAGCGGCAGGACGAGCTGATCGCGTACGGGCCGCTGCTGTCCGACGACGGCGCGAGGTGGCTCGGTACGGCGGCGCTGGTGCGGGCGACCGGGCCGGACGAGGCGCGCGCGGCGCTGGACGCCGACCGATACGCCGAGGTGGAGGTGCACCACTGGGTGTTCGGTGGCCGCCCGGCGTAACCGGCTACTCGTGGTCTGCCAACCGCAGCAGGAGACCTGCGGGCTGCGTCGTGCCGCCGTGGATGGGCGCGGCGTTCAGCAGCCGATGCCCCGGCAGCAGCGCCAGCAGATCAGGACGCTGCGCCGGTCCGACGCGCGTCTCACCGAATTCCCCCATGTCGTAGGCGGCGTACGGCTCGGTGAACTGAAGGCGCAGCAACTCGCCGGCGGGGGCGATTCGCCGACTGGGACACGCCGCCAAGTATCCACGTGGCTAGGCTGGCGACGTGCCAAGCGATCCGGAGCGTGTACGGCAGGCGCTGGCGATGTGGGACGGTTTCCCCGTTCACCGCGAGCCGCGCCCGATCGTGCTGACAGCGATGGGCGTCACGGCGCTCGACCGACTCATGGTGGACACGCAGTGGCGGTCGTTGTTCGACGCCCCCGGCGTCCCGGAGTCCGAGTTGCCGCCGGAGATCGCGCCGGCCGCCGTCGACTACTGCCGTGACGTGCAGAGCGGGGCGCAGAGACCGCTGGCGAACATCATCCGGGCGAACGGACCGTTCGCCACCGACCGAGGCACTCGCGAACTCCCGGCGTGGATGATGCACCCCGACGACCGGCGATGGCCGTTCATCGCTCTGGACCCGGACTTCGAACGTCGGATGACGTGGCGGCCACCCGGCGTAGGAGCCGCTCATCACGAGGAGGCCGTGCTCGCGCACGATGGGCGCACTCTGACGTTCCGGTTCATCGGAACGCCCGCGCAATATGCCGACTACCCAGACGCCGTGGTGTTCGAGACGGACACGGCGGTGCTCGTCGAACCGGTGGAGGTCGCCCGCGACGGAGACGGCTATCGGCTGGCCTACGCCGAGGAGCGCGAGGTGGTGGTGCGCCTGGCCGCTCCGCTCGGCAACCGGGTCCTGATCGGCATCGGGCACGGTCCCGGAACAACCACCTTCGGCCTCCCCATAACGGTGCTCACCGCGGCCTGACAGAGGTGAGCAGACGCGATGGCGCCACCACCCCAGAGCGCCTGAGCGTTGTCCGGTCTCGGGATCCACATGACAGATCGGTATCAGGACCTGCGTGACTCTCGGCGAGAGCGCGGAAGTCACCGGCTGTGCCGTCCGAGCACGTCAAGCCGTCCCGGGCGTTGATCGACGGCGTCTGCGCTCCCAACGGGCTCGTCGCTCGGCATAGGCACGCCGCGCATCCGACAGACTGACCGGCCGTTCGGCGTAGGCACGACGTGCATCCGTCAGACTGAGCGAACCGTTGGGGCCACCCCGCACCGTGTCAGCGTCCTCGTCGTCCTGCCCGTCGTCCTCCCAACCGCAGGCGAAGCAGATCTCGAACTGACCTCGCCCTTCGAGCGTCGGGTGCCGGCAGCAGGGACACGCGTAGGGTTCGCCACCCGCTTCAGCCACCACAGAACGCTGGTTCAACGCCTCGACGTACTGCTCAAACCACCTGGTGCGGCTCGCGAGTTCTTCTGCGGACGGCCCCTCCTGCTTGCCGGCATGTTCGTCCATCCTCTGCACCTCACGTTGTCGATCGGGTTGAAGTGGCTCGTATACCGCTACTTCCAGCGGAAGTGCACGAACAGCCGGCCGAAGTTCTTCGAGTCCTTCTCGACCCGGTGGTAGAGCTGCTTCACGTCCTTCTGGTCGAGGAAGCGCAGCACCTTCTTCTTGAGCGCGCCCGACCCCTTGCCCGGGATGATCTCCACGAGCGTGGCCTTCTTCGCCACCGCCTCATCCATGATCCCGCGCAACGCGCGGTCGATGTCGTGGCCCTTGTTGTAGATGTCGTGGAGGTCGAGCTTGAGCTTCACGGTCCCATCCTAGGTACGCGGAAGGGCAGCCCGCCCGGGCTGCCCTTCCGCGTGATCAGTCAACGACCGACCTTGCCCTCCACCCGGCGCAGGGCGGTGGCGTAGTCGGTGTTCGTCGAGTACATCGCGGCAGCGATGCGCAGGTGCCGCAGCGCGTCCACGGGCCGGTTCATCCGCTCCAGCGTGCGGCCGAGCACGTGGTGCGCGTAGTGGTCGCTCGGGTCGCGGTCGACCAGCGCGCGCAGCTGCTCCTCGGCCCGGTTGAGCTGGGCCGACTGGAAGTACGCGCGGGCCAGCAGCTGCCGGACCGAGGAGTTGTCCGGCTCGGCCTCGATGATCGGTTCGAGCAGCCGGGCCGCTCCGGTCGGGTCACCCGCTTCGAAGAACATGGTCGCCCGCCGGTACTCCGCCAGAAGATCCACTCGACCCACCTCCTCGTGTCGCGCCAAGCCTTGGTCCGACGCTGGCACAACACCGGCGCAAGCGCGAGTGTTCCTGCGGTCGAAGATCACGTGGTCGGGTCGTACCGGCCGCCGATCAGATCCCAGGCCCGGACACCACCGACGATTCCGGCCGTGTTCGGGACGATCACCACGTCGTCGCCCATCCGGGCCACCTGCTCGGGCCGAATCAGCCGGGAGTTGCCGCCGCCGAGATACAGCCGGTCCCAGCGGAACACCGGCCGCAGACCGTCCACCACCTGCCGGATCCGCCGCGACCAGAACGCGTCGCCGAGGCGCCGCCGTTCCGGCTCCCCCACGTACGTGTCGTAGGTGGTGTTCCACCGCACCGGCGCGTGCGACAGCTCCAGGTGCGGCGCCAGCACCCCGCCGTCGAACAACGCGCTGCCCAGCCCGGTGCCGAGCGTCAGCACCAGCTCGCAGCCGGTCCCGGCGACCACGCCCGCGCCGTGCACCTCGGCGTCGTTGAGCACCAGCGCCGGTACGCCGAACGCCCCGGCCAGCGCGGTGCGCGCGTCGTACCCGGACCACTCGGCCAGCAACTCGGGGTCGACGCGGCTGCGCGGCCCGGAACGGGTCACGTAGTGCGGCGTCGCCACCACGACGCCGTGCCGGATCATGCCGGGCATGCCGACGGTGAGCCGGTCCGCCGTGGGCAGGCGGGCGCCGAGATCCAGCAGCGTCTTGACGAACAGGCCGGGCGGCAACGGGTACGGCGTGGGCACGCGCAACGGCCGCGCGCGCATGGTTCCGGCGGCATCCAGTACGGAGGCCTTGATCCCGCCGCCACCACAGTCGATCGCCAGTGTGGTCACCACGGCTGTGAGTCTCCCTCAGACCGGCGCCGCCGCGAGCGCGGGTCACGGTAATCCGGATGCGCCCGCCGGTAGGCTCGATCACCTGATGAGCGCCACGTTGATCGCCAAGGACCTCACCGCCGGCCACGGTGACCGCATCCTCTTCGAAGACCTCGACCTCGTCGTCGCACCCGGCGACGTGGTGGGGCTGGTCGGGGTCAACGGCGCGGGCAAGTCCACGCTGCTGCGTACCCTCGCCGGTCTTGCCCCCCGCGAGCAGGGCTCGGTGGCGCTGAGCCCGCCCACGGCGACTGTCGGCTACCTGCCGCAGGAGCCGGAGCGCCGGCCCGGCGAGACGGTCCGCGGCTTCCTGGCCCGGCGGACCGGGGTGACCGCCGCGCAGGCCGCGCTTGATGCCGCCACCGAGGCGCTCACCGCCGGGACGGCGGGCGCCGACGACGCGTACGCGAACGCCTTGGAACGCTGGCTCGACCTCGGCGGCGCGGATCTGGACGAGCGGGCCGAGCAGGTCGCGGCGGAGCTGGGTCTCGACGTCGACCTGGACCACCCGATGACCGGACTGTCCGGCGGGCAGGCCGCCCGCGCCGGGCTCGCGTCGCTGCTGCTCAGCCGGTACGACGTCTTCCTGCTCGACGAGCCCACCAACGACCTCGACCTGGCCGGGCTGGACCGGCTGGAACGCTTCGTCACCGGCCTGCGCGCCGGGACCGTGCTGGTCAGCCACGACCGGGAGTTCCTCACCCGCACCGTCAACCGGATCGTCGAGCTGGACCTGCACCAGCGGCAGGTCAAGCACTACGGCGGCGGCTACGCGGCCTACCTGGAGGAGCGCGCGGTGGCGCGCCGGCACGCCCGCGAGGAGTACGAGGAGTACGCCGACACGAAGGCCGACCTGGAGGCGCGCGCCCGCACCCAGCGGGCGTGGATGGAGAAGGGCGTCAAGAACGCCCGCCGCAAGGCCACCGACAACGACAAGATCGGCCGCAAGTACCGCGCCGAGTCGACCGAGAAGCAGGCCGCGAAGGCCAAGCAGACCGCCCGGCTGATCGAGCGGCTGGACGTGGTCGAGGAGCCGCGCAAGGAGTGGGAACTGCGGATGGAGATCGCCGCCGCGCCCCGCGCCGGCGCCGTCGTGGCCTCGCTCCGGCAAGCGGTGGTACGCCGTGGCGGCTTCACGCTCGGCCCGGTGGACCTCCAGATCGACTGGGCCGACCGGGTGGCGATCACCGGGGCGAACGGCTCCGGCAAGAGCACCCTGCTCGCCGCGCTGCTCGGCCGGCTGCCGCTGGACGAGGGACACGCCGCGCTCGGCCCCGGTGTGGTGGTCGGTGAGGTCGACCAGGCCCGGGGACTGTTCCTCGGCGACCAGCCGCTGCTGGAGGCGTTCGGCGCCGCCGTACCCGATCTAGCCCCGGCGGACGTGCGGACGCTGCTGGCCAAGTTCGGGCTGCGCGCCGAGCATGTGCTGCGGCCGGCGGCGACGCTGTCACCCGGCGAGCGGACCCGGGCCGCGCTGGCCCTGCTCCAGGGCCGGGGCGTCAACCTGCTGGTGCTCGACGAGCCGACGAACCACCTCGACCTGGCCGCGATCGAGCAGTTGGAGTCGGCGCTGGCGAGCTACCCGGGAACGCTGCTGCTGGTGACCCACGACCGGCGGATGCTCGACGCGGTGAGCGTGAACCGGCGGCTGCGCGTGGCGGACGGACGGATCGCCGAACACTGATCCGTGCCGACCCGCGCGCGCGGGTCCACAATGAGCGCATGCTCAAGTGGGAGTACGCGCTGCTGGTCCGCCGCCGCCAGGCCGCCGCCACCGACGCCGGGTGGGAGGTCGTCTTCATCTGGTACGGCCCGGACGGCTCCATGATCGACGTGACGCCGTACGGCGACACCGCGCTGGCCCACCTGAACCGGGCCGGTGACCAGGGCTGGGAACTGGTCGCGATGAGCGAGGACCCGTCGCTGCCGGGCAACAACGAGTTGCACCGCTACCACCTCAAGCGCCCGAAGGCAGCGGCTGCCCAGCCCCGCCAGCGCATGCGAGGCTCCCGCACAGTCCGCCGAACCCTCTCCCCCTGACCGCCCGCCCCCGCCCTGCCCCACCAGCCCCGTCCCCGCTTGACGAAACCCATAGGGACACCCCCCTGTTCCCCTGTTCCCCTGTTCCGGTCGATCTTGCAGTTGCCGCCCTTCAGGTACCCCTTTTGCGAGCTTGGTCCGGGCCGCAAGTGCAAGACGCTTCTATGTCTGTGGTGATCGGTTCGGCTGATTGCCGTTAGGGTTCGGCGTTGGTGATCACTTGGGTGGCTCTTCGTTGATCC